>NZ_JBJGYV010000008.1:0-165498 GCF_054050175.1 Geodermatophilus sp. SYSU D00697 | reverse complement strand
CGACGGCGGCGTCGACCTCCTCGGTGGAGGCCAGCGCGACCGCGCCGGTGACCTCGCCGGTCGCGGAGTCGGTCACCTCGCCGGTGCGGCCGCTGGTGCCCTCACGCCGGGCGCCGTCGATCCAGTGGGGGATGTGCTCAGCCATGGTGCTGCCTCTCGTGGAGTGCGGGACGGGTCAGGGGGTCGTGCCGTGGGGGAAGTGCTTGGCGACCAGCTCGCGGATGGCGGCGAGCATCCGGGTGCCCGACTCGCGGGCCTGCTCGTCCCAGCCGAAGACGCAGGTGGTCAGGACGCCGTCGAAGCCGATCCCGGCCAGGGCGGCGAAGGCCTCGTCGAAGTCGACGTCCCCGCGGCCGATCTCCATGTGCTGGTGGACACGGATCGGGTTGCCGGGCGGGTTGGTGATGTAGCGCAGCCCGTCGGAGGCGGTGTGGTCCATGGAGTCGGCGACGTGCACGTGGGTGAGCAGGTCGCCGGCGTGCGCGATGATCCCCGGCGCGTCGTCGCCCTGGTGGAACGTGTGCGGCAGGCAGTACAGGAAGGAGACGCACGGGGAGTCGATGCCGCGGACCATGTCGATCGCCGGGTGCCCGAGCTCGATGAAGTCGTCGGGGTGCGGCTCCAGCGCGAGCTTGATGCCCTCTCGCTCGAAGACCGGCAGCAGCTCCTCCATCGACCGCCAGAACATGGCCTCGGCGAGCTCAGGGGCCTCGGGTCGGCCGTTGAACTCGCTGTTCATCGTGTCGACGCCGAGTTCGGCGCAGATCTCGATGGCCCGCTTCCAGTACCGGACGGCGGCCTGCCGCTCCGCCTCACCGGGCCCGGACCAGCGCATGACCGGCAGCAGCGAGGTGATCCCGACGCCGGCGGAGGCCAGCCTGGCCTTGAACGTGCGGACGGTGGCGGTGTCCACCCGGGGGTGCTTGAAGAAGGGGATGAAGTCCTCGCGGGGCGAGAGCTCGATCCACTCGTAGCCCATGCCGGCCACCAGGTCGGGCAGGTCCAGCAGTGGCGTGGTTCGCAGCATCTGCGGGTCCAGGGCGATCCTCATGACTGCGTCGACTCCCGCGACTCGAGCCGGACCTCGGTGCGACGGCCGGTGCGCAGCGCCGCCACGCCGGCCTCCCCGACCGCTGCAGCTGCATAGCCGTCCCAGACCCCGGGGCCGTCGATCCCGCCGCGACGGGCCGCGTCGACCCAGCGCTGGATCTGGATGTCGTAGGCGCGGCCGAATCGCTCCTTGAAGCTCGGCGTGATGCCGCTGCTGCGGACCGCACCGCCCGCCCCGGCGCTCTGCCGCACCAGGCCGGTGTCGAGACCGATGAGCGCGATGCCGTCCTCGGCCACGACCTCGGTCCGCACCTCGTAGCCCACACCGGTGCTGACGAAGCACTCCACGTCGACCATGCGCCCACTGGCCATCTCGAGCAGCACGAACAGGGGGTCGGACTGGCCGGCGACCGCGTGTCGGGTCGCCCTCGGCCGCAGCACGGTGACCGCCGCGATCTCCTCGTGGAGCAGGAAGCGCGCGGCGTCGACCTCGTGCACCACCGAGTCCGTGATCATCATCTCGCTGGTGAAGTGCGGCGGGACGGCGGCGTTGCGGTGTGCGCAGTGCACGACCAACGGCTCTCCCAGGTGCCCGGAGGCGATCAGCTGGCGCAGCTGCGCGTACTCGGGGTCGAACCGGCGCATGAAGCCCACCTGCACGAGGCGCCGGCCGGTGCGGGCGGCGTACTCGTCCTCGGCCCGGACGACGGCCAGCGAGCTGTCGGCGTCCGTGGTCAGCGGCTTCTCGCACAGCACGGGCTTGCCGTGCTCGATGCAGGCGAGGACCTGTTCCCGGTGGAACTGGCCGGGGGTGGCGATGACGACCGCGTCCACCTCCGGGTCGGCGATGACCGCCAGCGGGTCTGCGACGGCCCGACAGCCTGGAACCGCCGCGGCGACCTCCTCCGCCTTCTCGGTGAAGGCGTCGCTGACCGCCACGACCTGGGCGCCCGAGATCCGGCTGTGCAGCCGCGCAACGTGGTCGGCGCCCATCAACCCCACACCGAGGACGGCGACGCGCAGGCCGCGGGCCGGGACGTCGGCCATGACCGGGAGCACCCCGGCCCGGGTCTCGGTGGTGGTCATGCCTGCCGCTCCTGGGAGGTCCTGGGCGTGCCCATCTCGAGGGACCGCAGCCCGCAGCCGCCGATGTGCCGGTGGGTGCGCTGCGCGATGGGGAACGGCACGTCGGGCGGGCAGGGGTAGAGGTCGTGTTCGACGATGGCGAACACGTCCAGGCCGAGCCGCTCGACCTCCTCCAGCAGCGGCCGGAGGTCGGGCACCCCGTTGGGCGGCTCCGTCATGGCGCCGAGCTGCACGGCCTGGGGGAAGGGGATGTCCTCGGCGTGCACCCGCTCGATCACCGCCGGGTCGACCTGCTTGAGGTGCAGGTAGCCGATCCGCTCGGGGAAGCGGCGGATGAGGTCGAGGTTGTCGCCGCCGTAGTAGCTGACGTGGCCGGTGTCCAGGCACAGGGGGACGTAGCGGGGGTCGGTCTCGGCGAGGAAGCGCTCGATGTCCCGCTGGTGTCCGACGTGGCTGTCGGCATGTGGGTGGAAGGCGATGTCCAGGCCGTACTCCTCCTGCACCGCCCGGCCGAGGCGGTCCATGCCGGCAGCGAGGCGTTGCCAGGCCTCGCCGGTGAGCTCGCGCGGCTCGATGGCCGCGCCGGTCTTGTGGTCGCGCCAGACGTCGGGGATGACGACCACGTGGGTGCCGCCCATGGCGCGGGTGAGCGTGGCGACGTCGCCGACCTGGCGCCACACGTCGTCCCAGGAGTCAGGGCGGTGCAGGTGCTCGAACACCGTCCCGGCCGAGACGCGCAGGCCACGGGCGGCCAGCTCGTCGCCCAGCCGGGCCGGGTCGGTGGGCAGGTAGCCGTAGGGGCCCAGCTCGATCCACTCGTAGCCGGCGGCGCTGACCTCGTCGAGGAACCGCTGCCAGGGGACCTGCTGGGGGTCGTCGGGGAACCAGACGCCCCACGAGTCGGGCGCCGATCCGACCCGGATCCGGGCGCTGCCCGTCGCCTGCGCGGCCGGGGCCGCCGAGTGCTGCGCGGTCATTCGTTCGTCTCCTCCGGGTGGGCTGCTCAGGAGTGCGCGGGACCGCGCTCGGACGGCGTCAGGTAGGGGTGCTGGCGCGCCTTCCACTGCTCGTAGACGGCGCGGGCGCGCTGGGTGGACTCGAGGGTGGACACCTCGCTGACCGGCACGTCCCACCACGACTCGCTGGAGGGGGCGTCGACCAGCGGGTCGGTCTCGACGTGGACGACGGTGGCGCGGTCGCTGGCCTTGGCCTTGCGCAGCGCGGCCTCGAGGCTGGGCCCGTCCTGGGCGGTGAGGACGTCGACACCGAGGCTGGCGGCGTTGGCGGCGAGGTCGACCGGGAGGACGCCGCCCTCCAGCCGGCCGTTCCGCGCGCGGGAGCGGTAGCGGGTGCCGAAGCGCTGGGAGCCCAGCTGCTCGGACAGCGCGCCGATGGAGGCGAAGCCGTGGTTCTGCACCAGGACGACGACGAGCTTGACGCCCTCCTGCACGGCGGTGACCAGCTCGGTGGCCATCATCAGGTACGAGCCGTCGCCGACCATGACGAACACGTCGCGGTCGGGGTCGGCCATGGCCACCCCCAGTCCGCCGGCCACCTCGTAGCCCATGCACGAGTAGCCGTACTCGACGTGGTAGCCCTTCCGGTCGCGGACCCGCCACATCTTGTGCAGGTCACCGGGCATCGAGCCGGCCGCGCAGACCACGACGTCGCGCGGGCCGGAGACCTCGTTCACCAGGCCGATGACCTCGTTCTGGGTGAGCCGGCCGCCCGCACCGGCGCTCGGCGTCGGCGGGTGGTAGGCGGCCTCCACGGTGCGCTCCCACTCCGCGGCGAGCTCGGCGGTGCGGGCGCGGTACCGGTCCTCGACCGACCAGCCGGCGAGCGCCTCGGTGAGCGCGGTGAGGGTCTCGCGGGCGTCGGCCTGCACCGTCACGCCGGCGTGCTTGACGGCGTCGAGCGAGGCGACGTTGACGTTGACGAAGCGCACGTCCGGGTCGCTGAACGCGGTCCGCGACGCGGTGGTGAAGTCCTGGTAGCGGGTGCCGAGGCCGATGACGACGTCGGCATCGCGGGCCAGGGCGTTGGCCGCCGTCGTCCCGGTGGAGCCGATGGCGCCCACCGACTGCGGGTGGTCGAAGGGCAGTGCCCCCTTGCCGGCCTGGGTCTGACCGACCGGGATGCCGGTGGCGGTGGCGAACGCGTCCAGGGCCTCGGTGGCCCGGGAGTAGATGACGCCCCCACCGGCGATGACGAGCGGCCGGCGGGCCGAGCGGATCACCTCGACGGCGCGGGCCAGCGCGGCGGACTCGGGCGCCGGCCGGCCCACGTGCCACGTGCGCTCGGCGAAGAGCTCCACCGGCCAGTCGAAGGCCTCGGCCTGCACGTCCTGCGGGAAGCACAGGGTGACCGCGCCGGTCTCGGCTGGGTCGGTGAGCACCCGCATGGCGGCCAGCAGGGCGCTGGGCAGCTGCTCGGGCCGCCAGATGCGGTCGAAGTACCGCGAGACCGGCCGGAAGGCGTCGTTGACGGTGACGTCACCGGACGCGGGCAGCTCCAGCTCCTGCAGCAGCGACCCGGCGGAGCGGGTGGCGAAGGTGTCGGCCGGCAACAGCAGCACGGGGAGCCGGTTGATCGTGGCCAGGGCGGCGCCGGTGACCATGTTGGTCGCGCCGGGACCCACGCTGGTGGAGACCGCCCAGGTCTGCAGCCGGTCCCTCGCCCGGGCGTAGGCCACGGCCGTGTGCACCAGGGCCTGCTCGTTGCGGCCCAGCACGTAGGGCAGCGCGCCGGGGTCGTCGATCTCGGCCTGCAGGAGCGCCTGGCCGAGGCCGGCCACGTTCCCGTGGCCGAAGATGCCGAAGCAGCCGGCGAACAGCCGCTGGCGTACGCCGTCGCGCTCGGTGTGCTGCTGGGCCAGGAAGCGGACGACGGCCTGGGAGACGGTCAGCCGGGTGGTCTCGGTCCGGGCCGGGGGGTGGGACGGCGCGCTCACGGTCGGGTCGCTCCGTTCTGGTCGGGGCGGGTGGGAGGAGGTGCGGCCGCGCGGTCGGGGGAGTGCAGGGGCAGCCGCTGGTCGACGTCCTGCTCGGCCCAGGTGTCGCGCACCCAGGCGTGGACCGGGTCGTCGACGATGCGCCAGGCCCGCTCGGGACCGGGGCCGGCCATGACGTTGAGGTAGTAGAGGTCGTGGCCGGGCGCGGCGATCGAGGGACCGTGCCACCCGTGCGGGACCAGGACGACGTCGCCGTCCCGCACCTCGGCGAGCACGTCGATCGGCCGCTCCGGCGTGCCGTAGACCCGGTGGTAGGCCAGGCCGGGCTGGCCCTGCGGGCCGGGGGCGACCTCGAAGTAGTAGATCTCCTCGAGCTCGCTCTCCACGGCGGAGGTCTCGTCGTGCTTGTGCGGCGGATAGCTCGACCAGTTGCCGCCGGGGGTGATCACCTCGCAGGCGATGATCGAGTCGGCCTCGAACACCCCGGCGGTGGCGAAGTTGTTGACCTGCCGGCTGCAGGAGCCGGCCCCGCGCAGCTCCACCGGCACGCCCGAGGCCGGGCCGTGGCGCACCGGCAGGGTGCGGTGGGCACGCGCCGCGCAGAGGGCGAACCGGCCACCGCCCTCGCTGGAGAGGTCGGCGGTGGCCCCGCGGGGGAGGTAGGCGAAGTCGGTGGGACCCGCGAAGACGTGCGCCCGGCCCGCGAGGGCCAGCGTTCGGCCGTCGCAGGAGACGACGAGGCCACCGGACAGCGGGACGACGAGGACCTCGTCCTCGCCGGTGTGCAGGGTGTGCCCGCCACCGGCGGTCAGCTCGAGGAGGCGCAGGCCGGAGTGGCTCCAGCCCGCCGACTCGGGGGTGACCTCGAGGGCGTAGTCCCGGGTGGCCGCGCTGCCGGCGGGCAGGTGCAGCGTGCGGGTGTCACGAGCGGCAGTGGTCACGGGGTGCCTCCGGGCCGGCTCAGTGGACGAGGGACACCGCGGTGTCCACGGCGTCGGCGACGTCGTCGTCGGGCGGGTAGAGCAGCGTCCGGCCGACGACCAGGCCGCGCACGGACGGCAGGGCGAGCGCGTCGCGCCACTGCGCGAAGGTCTCCTCCGGGTGCCGGGACGGGTCGCCGCCGAGCAGCAGGGTGGGCAGGGTGGTCGCGTCCATGACGCGTTCCATCTCGTCGACCACCGGCAGCTTGAGCCAGGTGTAGGCCGAGGTCGCGCCCAGACCCTGGGCGATGTGCACGCTCTTGATGACCGCGTCAGGGGACAGGTCGTTGACCACCCGGCCGTCCATCCGGCGGGACAGGAACGGCTCGAGCATGGCGATCACCCCGGCGCGGGCCAGGTCGGTCACCGCGCGGCCGGCCGACTCCATCGAGGCCACGGTCCCCGGGTCGTCGAGGTCGAAGCGGTTGAGCATCTTCGCGGCGTCGAAGCGGGCCTCGACCACGCCCCGGACGTCGTAGGCGGTCATCCGGTCGTCGAGCTCGAAGGCCGAGCCGGCCAGGCCGCCGCGGTTCATCGAGGCGACCACCACCTTGTCCTCCAGCGCACCCAGGAGCAGGAGGTCCTCGGCGATGTCGGCGGTGGCCAGCAGGCCGTCCACGCCGGGCCGCGCCAGCGCGGTGCGCAACCGGTCGAGCATGTCGGTACGGCTGCTCATCGCCGTCGGCCGGCCCTGCGCGGCCAGCGCGCCACGGGCGGGGTGGTCGGCGGCGACCAGCATGAGCCGGCCGTCCTCGGGGAGGAACGACGGGCGCCGCCGCCGGGTGGCCAGCGCCTGTGCGATCGCCTCGGGGTGACGGCTGCGCAGGTCGGTGACCTCGGCGTAGGAGGAACAGATCGGTGCGCTCGTCCCGACGTCGGGCAGGTCCAGGGCGGTGTCAGACACGGGTGCTCTCCATGGTGCTGGCGGCGGGGGAGTGGGCGTGCGCCGCCACGTGGGCGGCGACCTCGTCGGCGGTCGGCATGGCGGTCGAGCACTCCAGCCGGGAGGCGACGATCGCCCCGGCCGCGTTGGCGTTGCGCAGCACCTGTTCCAGCGGCAGGCCGGTGAGCAGGCCGTGCACGAGCGAGCCGCCGAAGGCGTCACCGGCGCCGAGTCCGTTGACCACCTCGACCGGCGTGGGCGGCACGACGACGCGCTCGCTGCGCGTCTTGCCGAGGACGCCGCGTGGCCCCTGCTTGACGACGGCCAGCTCGAGGCCTGCGTCGAGCAGGGCGTCGGCGGCCCGGTCGGGATCGGTCTCCCCGGTGGCGACCTCGCACTCCTCGCGGTTGCCGACGGCCACGGTCACGCGCGGCAGCGCCGCCCGGACCTGGGCGGTGGCCGCCGCCGGCGAGGACCAGAACACGGGCCGGTAGTCGAGGTCGAGCACGGTGTGCCGCCCCCGTCCGCGCGCCTCCCAGGCGGCGTGGTGGGCCGAGCGGGAGGGCTCCTCGGACAGGCCGGTGACGGTGGCCCAGAACAGCCGGGCGTGGCGGACGGCCGCCAGGTCGAGGTCCGCGGGGCGCACCTGCAGGTCGGGAGCCGCGGGCCGGCGGTAGAAGTACAGCGGGAAGTCGTCGGGCGGGAAGATCTCGCAGAACGTCACCGGCGTCGGGTGCTCGGGGTCGACGACGACGTGGCTGTCGTCGACCCCCAGCTCGCGCAGCGCCCGGCGGACGAAGCGGCCGAAGGGGTCGTCGCCCACCCCCGTGACGAGGGCGGGGGAGTGGCCGAGACGGGCGGCGGCGACGGCGACGTTGGCCGCGCTGCCACCGAGGAACTTGCCGAAGGTGCTGACGTCCTCGAGCCCGACGCCGACCTGCAACGGGTAGATGTCGACGCCGCTGCGGCCCATGACCACCACGTCCGGTGCGTTCTGCACGGTGCGCTCCGTCCCTGTGCGTCGTCCTGCGGTGTGGGGAGACTGTGCGGCACGCCACATGACCGCGTCAAGAGTTTGTCAGGACATAAGGACAGCAGGACGTCGGGATGTCCCGATGCCCCGACGTGGTGAGGTGGCGCCGGGGTCCCGGGTGCGAGGATGCGGTCAGCGGTGCCGACGGGCGCCGTTCCGCCGGGCACGGACGAGGAGGACGAGTGGCCGTCACGCCCGCCTTCGACATCGACCGGTCGAGCCCGACCCCGCTGTACTTCCAGCTGTCGCAGGCCATCGAGCGGGCCATCTCCGAGGGGGCCCTGCCGGCCGGGTCCAAGCTCGAGAACGAGCTCCTCCTGGCGCAGCACTACGGCCTGTCGCGGCCGACGGTCCGCCGCGCCGTCCAGGAGCTCGTCGACAAGGGCCTGCTCGTCCGCAAGCGCGGCGTGGGGACCCAGGTCATCCAGCCCCACGTCCGGCGGTCGGTGGAGCTCACCAGCCTCTACGACGACCTCACCCGCGGCGGCGAGACGCCGTCGACAGAGGTCCTCTCGCTCGAGCGGGTCCCCGCTCCCGCCGACGTCGCCGCGGAGCTCGACGTCGCCCCGGACGAGGAGGTCGTGGCCCTCCGCCGCCTGCGCCGGACCCGTGGCGAGCCGCTGGCGATCCTGACCAACTACCTGCCCGGGCGGTTCGAACCGACGGTCGCCGAGCTGACCGAGCGGGGGCTGTACCAGTACCTGCGCGGCCAGGGGGTCCACCTGCGGGTCGCCCACCAGCGCATCGGGGCCCGGTTGGCCCGGGCTGACGAGGCGCGGCTGCTCGGCGAACCCCCGCGGTCGGCCCTCCTGACGATGCAGCGCACGGCGTTCGACGACAAGGGCGCTCCCGTCGAGCACGGCCGTCACGTCTACCGCGCCTCTCGCTACGACTTCGAGACGACGCTCGTCGGCCGCTGATCTGCGGCGCCCCTGCCTGATGGCCGGCACCTCTTCGTGCGGGTCGTCGGCCTCCTCGCACCTCCGGCGGGTCCACCTGCGTCCCGCGGGCACGGTCGGTGGGTCCCCGCGGCGCGTCGACGCCCGCCGCGTCCGCGAAGACTGCCAAACGCGTCTTCACAAAGTCCTAATGTCCTGACATAGTCCTCGACTGTGTGGCCGGCGTCACGCCGGTCGACCCATCGTCGAGGGAGGCCCTGTGCCCCTGATCCGCATCGACGTCGTCGAGGGACGACGCAGGCCCGAGGAGCTCCGCCTGCTGGCCGACACCGTCCAGGAGGTCGTGCTCGACGTCTTCGCCGCCCCGCCCGGAGACCGCTACCAGGTGATCACCGAGCACAAGCCGGACCAGTTGATCTGCGAGGACACCGGGCTCGGCATCGAGCGCACCGACGACCTCGTCGTGCTGCAGGTGTTCCAGCAGGGGCGTTCCGACGAGCAGAAGCGGGCCCTCTACGCGGGTCTGTGCAGACGGCTCGGCGAGGCCACCGCCCTGGCACCCGGCGACCTCGTGGTGTCTGTCGTCGGCAACACCCGGGCCGACTGGTCCTTCGGACTGGGCCGAGCCCAGTTCCTCGACGGCGACCTCTGATCCCTGGGCCCCTGTCCCCGGCCCACCCTGCCCGTTCACGCCCCGGAAGGAGGGACGACGTGTCCGCACGAGAGACGGTCGTCGGCCGGCGCCCCGCGACGTCAGGACGGGCGGCGGCCCAGGCGCAACCGGTCCGTCGCCCGCTGCGTGGCGCGGGGCCGAACGGGCAGGACCGGGACGTCCTCCGCCGACCCCGGGCCGAGCTCGTCGACGACGCGGTCGACGGTCGTGAGCAGTGCGGAGTTCAGCTCCCACAGCCCCGTCCTGCTGCGCGGGTCACCGATCAGCAGGTCTGCCACGAGCGCACGCCCGCTCACCATGGCCGCGAGCGAGCCGGCCAGCCGGTCCGCCCCGGCGGCCCGGGCGTCTCCGGGCTCCGTCGTCAGGACCCGGCCGAACTCCCGGACGACGGTCCCCATGCGCGCCAGCAGACTGGCGGTGGTCCGCCGGACCGCGTCGGCGTAGGCGGCGTCGTCCTGGACACCGGTGCGTTCGCGGGTCGCGTCGTCGATCGCGCGGAACAGCGTCCGCAGCGAGACCGACGTGTACTCCAGCGCGTCCAAGCCGGCGCGGACGCCGGTGGTCGCCCACGGGGACCGCAGGGCCCGCACGTTGAGCCGGCGGCTCTCCTCGGCGTGCGCGAGCGCCCGGTCCAGCCGGGGTACGTGCCGGTTGAGACGTCGCGCAGCCTGCAGCCAGCGTGTCGTCTGCTCGGGGGTCACCGGGCCGGCCACCAGGACACCCGCGGCCTCGTCGAGCAGGGCGGCGATCTCCCCGGCGAAACGCTCGACCGACCGGACCGCGTACCTGGTCTGCACGGCCGGGGGGAACAGGACGTTCACCGACATGCCCACGGCCGCGCCGATCAACGTCTCGAGGATGCGGTCACCACCGACGGACTCGGCGCCCGACGCGCCGACCCCCAGCACGAGCATGGCGCTGATCGGCACCTCCACGAGGTGCGGTCCGAGGCGCAGCAGCTGGCCGACGACGATGGCGGCCGCCACGAGAGCCCCCAGGCTCCACCAGGTGAGCCCCACGACGGCGGCGAACACCACCGCGAGCGCCACGCCGGAGACCACGGCGAGCACCCGCTGGACCCCGTTGACCAGGGTGCTCGTGAGCGTGGCTTGCACGACGAGCAGTGCGGTGAGCGCCGCGATCAACGGCGGCGGCTCATGCAGGCCAGCGCCCTGGGCGACGAGATAGGCCGCCACGGTCGCCCCGGTCATGCGCAGCGCACGGAACGCCGCAGACCGGCCGCGCCGGCGCACCAGGCGCACGGAGCGGACCGCGAGGTCCCTGACGGACGCTCGCCCGCCTCTGAGCTGGGGGCTCACGACCTCATCCTCCGCGACGTCGACGGGAGGCCGCACCCGGCTCGCCGGGCGACGTGGGTCGCCGTGTTCCCCCGCTTGTCAGGCCCGGCACACATCGACGACGCGGTCCGCCGCCCCGGCGTTCCCGTCCGTGGGCGCGACCCCTGTGTCCGGCCGCGCGGCCGGGACTCCGCTCCCTCGCTCGGCCGGCCGACGACGCATTCCCGCGGACCCGTTCTGCACACCCGGGACCCCGCCCGCACGGGCGAGCCCGGTCGTCCACCTGAACCACCCCACCTCCACCCGGGGCCATGACGCCCTCCTCCTCGAAAGAGCGGCCCATGTCGATCCACTCGTCCTCCGGGACGTCCAGCGCAGCGCCACGATCGCCTGCGCACAACCGGTTCCTGGTCAAGCTGACGGTGATCTCCACGCTGGGAGGTCTGCTGTTCGGTTACGACACCGGGGTCATCTCCGGCGCCCTCCTGTACATGAAGGACGACTTGCAGCTCACGACGTTCAGCGAGGCCGTCGTCGTCAGTTCCCTGCTCTTCCCCGGCGCGGCGTTCGGCGCACTCCTGGGCGGCAAGCTCGCCGACGCCCTCGGTCGCAAGGGGAGCCTGCTCGTCTGTGCCGGGCTCTTCCTCGGAGGCGCGCTGATCTGCGCGATCGCGCCCAACGTGGTGGTCATGACCATCGGCCGGATCCTCCTGGGCTTCGGTGTCGGGGCCGCCGCGGTGACGTGCCCGCTGTACCTGGCCGAGATGGCACCCGCCGACCGGCGCGGCCGGATGGTCACCATCAACGAGCTGATGATCGTGACCGGCCAGTTCCTCGCGTTCGCCATGAACGCCCTGCTCGACGCCCTCATCAAGGACCCGCACGTGTGGCGGTGGATGCTCGGCGTCGCGACCGTCCCCGCGATCGCCCTGCTCGTCGGGATGTTCTTCCTGCCGGACTCGCCGCGCTGGTACGCCGTCCGCGGCCGGCTGCCCGAGACCAGGCGGGTGCTGGGCCTCAGTCGGGAGCCGGCCGAGGCCGCGGAGGAGTACAACGTCATCGCTGAGCACGCCAAGCGGGACACGTCCGAGGACAAGGGGGCAGCCCTTCGGGACCTGCGCGCCTACCCGTGGATGCGAAGGATCCTGTGGATCGGCTGCGGCCTGGCCACGGTGCAGCAGGCGACCGGCATCAACACGGTCAACTACTACGCCCCGACGATCCTCCGGTCGACCGGGCTGGGTGCCAGCGCGTCGCTGATCCTCACCATCACCGTCGGCGTCGTGGCGATCATCGGCACGGTCTTCGGCATCTGGCTGATCGGGCGGGTCAACCGCCGGCCGCTGCTGCTCACCGGGTTCACCGGGGTCGCCGCCGGCCACGCGGTGCTGTCCCTGTCCTTCCTGCTGCCGGAGTCGAGCTTCCGCAGCTACCTCATCCTCGCCGCGATGCTGTTCGTCGTCTTCTTCGTGCAGACGTTCATCGGCACCCTGGTGTGGCTGCTGCTCTCGGAGATCTTCCCGATGACGATCCGCGGGTTCGCGATGGGGATCGCGGTCTTCGTCCTCTGGACGGTCAACGCGGCGATCTCCTTCGCCTTCCCGCCCCTGGTGGAGGCCCTGGGCGCCACCGCCACCTTCGGACTCTTCGCGCTGGTCAACGTCGGGTCGCTGCTCTTCGTCACGAAGTTCGCGCCGGAGACCCGGGGTCGCTCGCTGGAGGAGTTGGAGGACGACTTCCGGACCCACTCGCCGGCCGAGGTCCGCGAGGCCCCGGTCGGTGTCCACGGCGGCTGACGACCGCGACGGTGCCCGCCATCCCGCAGGACGGGGTGGCGGGCACCGCCGTGTCCGGGGTCAGAGCAGCCGGGGGAGCGGCCGGACCACCAGGCGCTCCTCGACCGGCCGGCCGTCGAGGACCAGGCGCGCCCGCCACACACCGGAGGTGCGCAGCGGGGTGATCGGATCGCCCTGCGCCAGGCGACGGAAGGTGTCCTGAGCCTCCTCGGCCGTCGCGTAGGCCTCCCATCGCGGGATCCGCTGCAGCGGAGCCAGTGCCTCGATGCGGTGCGGCGCCCGCGCGTCGTCGGGTGGCGGACCGGCCTCCTCCGGGACGAGGGCCGACAGCCGCGGCCGTCCCAGCACGTACTTGCCGTTGCGCCGGACGCCGAGCCAGTCGTAGTGGCCCGTGGCCAGCTTCGCCCACAGGACCTCGGGCTTCCTGCACTGCTCGAGCACGGGGTACAGCTGCTGGCCCAGGGAGACCTGGACGTGCGAGCGGTCATGCACCTCGCCGATGCTATGGCCTCGGGCGTCCTCGGCCTCGCCTCAGGCTCCAGACCTGCCGGAGCGGGACCTGATCCAGTTGGGCCGGCACCGAGAGCCTGAGCTGCCGCGATGTCGGCGGAGACGACCACCCACCCTGGCCGTGGCCCGGCCGCCCCGGTGGACCGAACGCGCTGGTCAGGTGGAGGATGCGATCGCGGGACCTGTCGACCACCACGGCATCCGGTCCCCGACCGTCGGGTCGGCGACCGAGTTCCAGGCGGTGCCGGGCCGGACCACCCCTTCCGGAGGAGCAGCGCAGTGGCCAGTGGATTCGGCAACATCGACATCACCGACGAGGACGGCGTCTACACCATCGAGATCGGTCGGCTGGACGACGCCACCCACGAGGGGTTGTCGAAGGTCTTCCGTGCCGCGCACGAGTCGTCCGCGGACGTCGTCGTCGTCACCGGGAAGGACCGCAGCTTCCTCAACCCGATGAACTACGACATCGAGTGGGTCAAGCACCTGGCCATCTACAACGACATGCTGAAGATCTTCAAGGAAGCCGAGGACATCGTCCGCGACATCATCAACTGCGAGAAGCCGACGATCGCCAAGGTCTACGCCCCCGGGGCGCACAGCCTGGGTGCATCGATCGCGCTGGCCTGTGACTTCGTCGTCGCGGCCGACGACGCCACCTTCAGCGACCCGCACCTCTCGGGCTTCGGCGTGGTGCCGGGTGACGGCGGATCACTCGTCTGGCCCACGCGGATCGGTCTGAGCCGGGCCCGCGAGTTCCTGATGCTCGACCGCATCGCCACGGCTCAGGAGGCGCTCGACATGGGTCTCATCAACCGTTCCGTGCCGGCCGACCGGTTGGACGCGGAGGTCGACGGCATGGTGGCGAAGCTGCGCTCCTACGACCAGGTCGGCGTGCGGTTCTCCAAGAAGTGGCTCAACCAGTACATGCGCCACTCGATGAACATCACGGGCATGGGCAGCCTCTTCGCCGAGGGCATGGTGTTCTCCCACGAGGACTTCGCGAAGAAGGTCGAGGACTACGCCAAGCTCCTCCAGGAGCAGGGCGGGTACAGCGAGGCCTGAGTCGTCCTGGCGGCGGTGGATGGGCGAGGCTCGAGCCATCCACCGCCGCTGTCATCCGCGCCTTGGTGAGCGACGTGCGATCTGCCTCCCGTCCCAGCGCACCGACCGCGACGCCAGCCGGGGCAGGTGCTGATGTCGGTGACGGTGCGGGTGTCCTCGACGTGCGGTACACGACCCGGTGGGTGTCATGGCAAGCGCTGTGCCGTTCGTCGAGTGTGGGCGAAGCCGCTTGGTCCGCTGGGGGCCAGCGACGAGCCTGGGGAAGCGCGCGGATCAGGGTGACGAGTCCATCTCCGCGGCCGACCACGGCCTCCATCGATCCCGAGGGCGGCTCATGCGCTGACGACGGTGAAGATGTCGAGCAGCCCGGTGACCTGCAGTGGCCGGGTCACCGGACGCGTGGTGGCGATCAGCAGGAGACGGATGTCGCGCGCGTCGGCTGCCTTCTGCGTCTCCACGAGCAAGGCCAGTCCGGCCGAGCCCAGGAACT
Source organism: Geodermatophilus sp. SYSU D00697 (assembly GCF_054050175.1). NCBI lineage: Bacteria > Bacillati > Actinomycetota > Actinomycetes > Geodermatophilales > Geodermatophilaceae > Geodermatophilus > Geodermatophilus sp. SYSU D00697. The sequence goes on along the minus strand of NZ_JBJGYV010000008.1, from coordinate 150,782 downwards.
GCACGCCGCGCAGATCGAGCACCAGCTCCGGCGGTTGCCGCTCCAGCTGGATCTCCAGGGCCGCCTGCAACATCGGGGCGGTGAACGTGTCCACCTCCCCGGCAGCGGACACGGTCACCGTTCCGTCGGGGTCGGTCTGGATGTCGAGGGACAGCACATCCTCGTCCGGGTCCCCACCCGCGCCCGTCTCCGTGGGAAGGCCAGATGTGGTCACCGACATCGCTCCTCTCCGGCGGGACCCGGAAGGGGGTGCCGGGGGTGTCCGCCGCTGCACCAGGTTCTTCGGTGGTTCCACGCCGTGCGGATGCAGCCGGTTCACCACGAGGGTGGACCCGCCTACCGGCGCGGCCCGCGCCGGCGCCTCGTCGCCAGGGGCTGGCATCCTCCACCCGTGGTCCTGACGAGGCTCGGCTGAGTGGAACTCGGGAGAGCTGCAGGAGCCGGTCGGCCGGCGATGAGGCTGAGCTGCCCTAGGGCGCCGTCCGTGCCGGTGCGCGCGGCGGTTTGCGACCACGGATCCCGGTCGACACGGACGGGCGCGCCAGAAGGCGGCCCATAGTGGTACGGTTTCTCGTACAACTAGCCGATGGAGTGTCCATGTCCGTGACTGCCAGCGAGGCGCGTCAGCGGCTGTTCCCGCTGATCGAGCAGGTCAATGCCGATCAGAACGCGGTGGAGATCGTCTCGAAGAAGGGCACGGCCTTCCTGGTCTCGGCTGACGAGTACCGGTCGCTCAAGGAGACCGTGTACCTGCTCCAGTCGCCGCGCAACGCCCAGCGCCTCCGGGAGAGCCTCGCCGACGTCGCGGCGGGCTCGGTGGAGCCGCACGAGCTGGCTGAGTGAGGATCGCGTTCACGGCGAACGGCTGGGAAGACTGCACCAGCTGGGCCGGGGACCGGAAGGTGCTCGCGCGGATCAACCGATTGATCCGCGAGGCGGCCCGTGACCCAGCGACCGGTGCCGGCAAGCCCGAGCGGCTCAGCGGAGACCTGTCGGGCTGCTGGTCGCGTCGCATCGACCAGGAGCACCGCTTGGTCTACACGGTCGACGGTGATCAGCTCGTCGTCCTCCAGGCGCGCTACCACTACTGACGTTTCATCCGCGGAAGCCCAGTGGAGGTCCGCTCGGACTGGCTGCGACGCGGGCGCTGCCAGGGTGTGCCCTTTCGAGACATCGTCACGCTCGGTGACAGTCATCTGAGCCGCTTCCAGCGGCGTTCGCGCTGGTCAGGATGGCGGTCCTTGACCACCATTGCACCCCGTTCGGGCCCGTCCGCTGCGGTCCGCCGTCGTTCCGTATGCCGTTTGAGCTGCGCGAATAGGCTCCGACGAACGGCCGCGGACCCGCGGCCGTCGGCTGGGGGTCAAGGGGTCGCAGGTTCGTATCCTGTCAGCCCGACAGCGCAGGTGAGGGGCGGGTCGACCGAAACGGGCGGCCCGCCCTCTCGCATGTCCGCGGCAACGCGTACAGCAACGCGGCGAGAGGTCAGCAACGGTCACCAGCGGAGCGCCTGGTCGAGCCGGTCGGCGGCCTCGCGTTGCTGGGCGGGACCCACGTGGCTGTGGATGTCCGCAGTGATGGCGTAGGACAAGTGGCCGAGGCGCTCCTGGACGACCTTGGTGTCGGTTCCGGCTGCCAGCACGAAGCTGGCTGCGGAGTGCCGCAGGGTGTGGAGGGTGACGCCGCGGAGGCCGGCCCGCTCCGCGAGGAGCTCGAAGCGGCGCAGCACGTTGCGGGCTCGAGAGGGGTCCCGATCTCGGTGGTGGAGACCAGGCCGTGCTCCTGTCAGGCTCCGGCGGCCGTGCGCTGTTCCTCCAGGTGTTGTGTCCGGTGGGCCCGGAGTGCCTCGATGGCCGTGCGGGGGGAGGACCACGGTCCTGCGGGACCTGTCGGGTCGTGGGTTCGTCAAGCTGCAGCCCCTGAGACGTCCTGGAGTGCCCACCGGACCCGCAGCGACCCGGCGTCGAGGTCGACGTCGGACCGGTGCAGGGCCAGCGTCTCCGCGGCGCAGCCCGGTGGCCAGCACCAGGCCGAACAGGCTCTCCCATCGATCGCCCCGGATCGACTCGAGGAGCGCCTGCGCTTCCTCCACGGTCAGGTGGGCGCGTCCCTGCGCTCGACGCCGGGCGCCAGGACCGCGTCTGATTGTGAGCCCCCGAGCTGAAGTGGGGGTCGGTGCCCGCGACGATGCGGTTCCGCCTCGAGGTGTGGACACCGGCGTACACGACGCTGGCCTGTCCGCTGTCGCTCGATCCCAACTGGGATGCCTGGCTGGCAGCGCTTGTCTGGCAACGATCGCGCCGCGTAGCTCATCGCTTTCCCTGCTCCGCCAGATGAGACCGATCTTGCCATGCTGCTACTTCAACTCGTTCTCACGAATCGATAGACCTGGTCATACCAGGGGAACTCATACGTCTCTCGCGCCTCGACAACTCCAGTGACGCGTAGGAGGTCAACGTCAGTCGGGATGACGAGGCTGTGCTCGCGGCCTTCGACGAAGTAGTCCACAGCCAGCTGGAAGCCATGTTGTCCTTCCCGCGTCATGAAGCCGACCGTGATCGTCTCCGTCAGGTGCGGCTGGATGGAGAAGGTGGTGGTGGAGAAGGCTGGCGGACGTCCGCTCACGTCGGCTGTCGAGACAAGCTCCTCGTAGGTGGACTGCACAAGGACCGGGGAGTTCGCATCCAGGTCGACGGCCAAGACTGTGTTCGAGTTGGCTCCGGCAGTCTCGTGGTGATAGCTCGCCCCTGAGGGCGCCGCAGCACGTCGATGGTTGATCAGTCGTATGTCCCGGATGACTGCGGGCGCGGTCCCTGGTCGTGAGAAGTGGAGGTTGACGATCAGCGGTGAGGACCGTACACAGCCTCGGGCAACGAGGTAGTCGATTGCCTCCTGTGCGTAGCCTCCTTCTGGGGTACCGAAGCGTTCGGGCTGATCCGACAGGTCAACTGGTGCCTCGGCGTAGAAGAGGAACGAGCCGTCCGGTGACCACTGGATCGCGGGGAATGCGTCCAGGTCTGATGACGCCATGGACGGCCCTAGTCGCTCGACGGCGACGTTGGTGACGGTTGTTGTGACCACTCCGGTCGCGATGCCGATCCCGGCTACGAGGAGGTCTCGTCGGGTCACACCACTCCCGGACTCGGCAGGTGGCGCGCTGTGAGGGGACGGCAGGGCGCCGGGCCCGTTGCGGCGCCCAGCAACCACCGGCCGTGACGTGGGTTGCTGCCGCAGACCGCCGCGCATCTTGGCCCCCACTTCCCGTGGCCTGCTCGTCGCTGAAGTCGGCCGCCAGGGCGGCGCGGCCGCTACAAGTGTCCGGGCGTCGTGTCACGGCATCGTCACCAACCAGCGATGCTCTCGACGCTGACGCTGGTCGACCCGGCGTGCCGGCTCACTGCTCCACTCGCCGGTGGGCAGCAGAGGTCGCAACCGTGGATGGCTCATGCAGCGCTGATCCGAGGTGGTCGCATCCTGAGCTGGCGCGGCGCCGATCTCCCCGGAGCCGCTGCGGCCGAACGCCAGCGTCTTGCCGTCCTGGGATGACCGGGCTGGCCTGCTCCCTCGTCGTGAGCTCTCTACGTGCGCCGGAGAAGCCGTCCGCACCTCACTGGCGCTGACGCACACGGACCAGTCGACGCGACAGGACCGTTCCTCCGCGACAGGCGGCCTGCGGATGCCGACCCGTCCCATCCGGCACTCCTTGCCCCTAGCGTCGGCACCGGCCCACCGGAGGACGACGGAAGGGGATCCCATGACCGGTACGACCACCCTCACTCGCGAGCGGGCCGACCTGATCGAGTCGCTGCGGCGACACCGGGCCTTCCTGCGGTACACCGTCCGCGACCTGACCGACGAGCAGGCGGTGCGACGGCCCACCGCCAGCTCACTCAACCTGGCCGGGCTGATCAAGCACGTGGCGGCCACGGAGGCCGAGTGGGTGCGGTTCGCCGAGGGCGGGGCCGAGGCGATGCACCGCAACTGGGGCCCCGACGCGGTGACCCGGCACTGGCACCTCGCGCAGGGGGAGACGCTGGCAGGCGTGCTGTCCGACTACGAGACGGTGGCCCGGCACACCGATGAGCTGGTCGCCACCCTCCCGGACCTGGACGCCGAGCACGCGCTGCCGGAGGCGCCCTGGTTCGAGCCGGGCGCCCGCTGGTCGGCCCGGCGGGTCTTCCTGCACGTCATCGCCGAGACCGCTCAGCACGCCGGCCACGCCGACATCCTGCGGGAGTCGATCGACGGCCAGAAGACGATGGGCTGACACCGGCGCCCGTGGTCACCGCGGGACGTGCGGCCGTGAGGTGAGCGCGGTCAGCCGGCGCCCCGGTCGGGGTGGTTGGCGGTCACGCAGAACGGCAGGCCTACCGGGTCGCGCAGCGCGACGAACCCGTCGCCCTGCCACAGCAGCTCGGCGTCGAGTGCGCGCACGCGGTCCACCTCGGCGGCGACGTCGTCGCTGCCCAGGTCCACGTGGGCGCGCGCGTGCTCCCCGCCGTCGTCGTCCCCGAGGCGCTGGACCAGGAGCGCCAGCGGGCTCTGCGAGCGGTGCACCAGCCGGGAGAACTCGGGGGAGTCCACCGGCTCGTCGGCCCACCCGGTCGCCGCCCGCCAGATCCCAGCTCGGCGTCGTACCGGTCGGCCGGGACGTCGACGCACAGCTGCACCGGCCGGGTGCGGTGTCCGTCCGGCCACGTCACCGCGCTCGGGCGCTCGTGCGGCCACGCCTCTTCGCAGACGCAGAACGGCAGGCCGGCCGGCGAGCTCATGACCCGCCACCCGGCGCCGACCGGCCCGGGCCGGGCGCCCAGCTCCGCGAGCCGGGGACGTCGGCGGCGAGCGAGCCCTGCAGGTCCAGGTGCACCCGCGGCGGCCCGCCGACCTCCTGCACGTGCAGGTAGGGCGCCCCGGACGGCGGGACGAGCGAGACGAACTCCGGGTGGCCGGGCCACGGCTCGCCGGGTGGCCAGCCGGTCACCGCCGACCAGAATGCCCCGGGCGGCGTCGACGCGGTCGGCCGCCGCGTCGACGAAGGCGTGCACCCACGGGACGGGCATCCGCCCAGGCTGGCACGGCCGCGTCGGCCACGCCCGTGGTGGGCTCCACCGCGGCTCGCACCGACCGCCCGCCCGACGTCCGAGCGGTCACGGGTCGGCCGGCAGCGGCACGGTGGGCCACTCGAGCAGGCGGGCGCCAAGCACCGCGGCCTGCAGGGCGAACCGTTGGTCGGGCCGGGACACGCTGTACCCGGTCAGCTGCGCGACCCGGGCGAGGCGATAGGTCACCGTGCGGACCGAGACGTGCAGCCGTCGGGCCGCCTCGGTGGCGACGTCACCGGCGTCGAAGTACCCCTGCAGGGTCTCGAGCAGTACCTGCGCGCCCCCGCGGACCTGCTCCAGGGGGCCGAGCACGTCGCGGACCAGGTCCACGATCGCCGCCTGGTCGCGACCGAGCACCCGGTGCACCAGCACGTCCCGGGCGTGCACCACGTCGTCGTCGGAGCCCAGCCGGTCGGCGAGGGCCAGTGCCTCCCGCGCCTCCTCGTAGCTGCGCGGCACACCCCAGACCCCGGGGAACGCCCGTCCGGCGGCCACCCGCCACCGGCCGGCGATCCGCAGCCGCCGCAGGTCCTCCTGCAGCAGCTCGCCGAGGTCGGCGCCGCGCGCGGCAGCTCCCGCAGGGGTGGCGGCGCTGGGGACGAGGACGACGACGCGCCCGTCCTTCGTCGCGACCAGGACCTCCCGGTCCCCGAACCGGTCGACGACCGCCCGCTCCAGAGCGGTCGCCGCACGGTCCACTCCGCCGTCGGGGTCGCGGGGCGCGACCAGGGCGACGTGGTGCGGCTTGCCGAGGTCGATGCCGAACAGCTGGGCGCGCTGCACCATCCGCGACACGTCGGCGTCCCCGCGGAGCAGGTCGTCGACGAACTCCGCCCGCAGGACCTCCTCGCGGCGGATCATCTCCCGGCGTTCGGCCTGGTGGCCGTCGACGAGCACGCCGACCGCGTCGTCGAGGACCCGCAGCACCGCCTCGGCGGCCGCGCGGACCTTCTCCGGGTCGGACGAGCGCACGACGACGGGCAGCTGCCGCCACAGCCGCCAGGCCGCCGACAGGTACAGGTCCACCGCGCGGCGGGCCCCGACGCCCTGCGCCGCCGCGCGCCGCCCCAGCTCGTGGACCGCGTGCAGCTCCCACTCGTCGGGACGTCGCCCCGTGATCGCGGCGTCGGCCAGCAGGGGAAGGTACTCACCCAGCAGGTCGGCCGGTGCCTGGGCGGCGGCAGCTGCCGAGGCCCCGACCGAGGCCAGCCACTCCTCCGACGACGCGGCGGTCCCGCCGGGGCGCCGCTGTCCGGTGCTGCGGGACACGTCCGCTCCTCTCCCGGCCGCGGCTCGCCGGGGAACCGATCCGCAGCCTCGCCGTCCTTGCCGACGACCGGCAAGGACAGCGTGCCTCATCTGGCCCGGGTAGACCGTAGCCGGGGCTCCTCCGCAACTGACATGGTCGAAGTCGGCAAGGAGGAGGTCGGACGTGCTGGACGATCACGAGCAGCGGGTGTGGGACGACGTCGTGCGTTCCTGGGCCGAGGAGGCCCAGGAACCCGCCCGATCCGCGCCGCTCTCGCGCCGCCGGGCGTCCCAGGACCCGCCCGATCCGCCCGCCCTCGTGGTCGCCGGCGTCTGGGCGACGATCCTGCTGGTCATCTTCGGGGTGCCGGACGCCGGACTGGCGGTCGGTGTGGCCACCGCTGCCGGATGGGCGGTGTGGCGCCACTGGCCCCGGCTGGGCGGGATGGGCTCGGCCACGGCGTGGTCGGTGTTCGGAGAGGTGCACCGCGGCTCGACCGCCGCGCGCCACCCGGGAGGTGGGGCGCGGGAGCGGTGAGCCGCCCCGGACGGCGGCACACGCGGGAACCGTGATGAGCGGGAGCGGGCCCGGATGTCACTCGCAGTGCCGCCGGGGGCGTCCCCCGCGCCGAGATCACCGACGCCTCGTCCGGTTGACCGTGCACCTCTGCGAGCAGCGCCTGCACGCGGGCGGCGAGCGCGGTACCCAGGTCGTCGCTCAGGTCACCGGCACACCCGCCGGCGACGCCGCGCCGAGGGGCGGCGCGGGCTCGTCCGCGGTCGCCCGGTCGTCCGCGGGCCGTGCGGCTGCGGGTCGACGCCGTCAGGGTCGACGGCGACGAGGTCGGCCAGGCCGGTCATCTGCAGCGCGCGCAGGACGGCCGGCCGTCCTCCGGTCCGGACGACCAGCCGGCCGCCGCGCATCCGGCAGCGACGATCGGCCTGCGCCAGCACCCCGACACCGGCCGCACCGAGGAACGTCACCTGTCCCAGGGAGACGACCAGCTCGCGGACGCCACGCTGGCGTGCCTGCGACGTCAGGCAGAGGTCCAGCGCGGGGGCGGTGTAGCTGTCGACCTCACCGACGACCTCGACGACGACCCGGCCGGGGCGGGGGTCGGGAAGGGTCTGCACCGACAGGAGCTGATCGGGATCGGGGGTGGACCGGTGGACCGGGGTGTGTAGCACGGGAGCCTCCAGGCGTGGGGTGCGGGGCGGATCAGCGCAGCGGGTCGACGGGCGCCCTCTCCACCGGGGCGCCGGACCCGGCACCGGCGGGTGCCGAGGGAGGCGGACCCGCGGTTCGCGCAGGGATGCGCGGCCGAGGCGCAGGCCGTTCAGTGCGCCTGCTGGCAGGAGACGCAGGTGGCCGCGAACGGCCGGAACTCCAGTCGCTCGGCGGGGATGGCGTCCCCGCACCGGACGCAGCGGCCGTAGGTCCCGGCGGCGATGCGCCGCAGCGCCTCGTCGATCTCCTCGATCGTGCGCGCCAGGCTCGCTGCGCGGTTGACCGCGACCGGGTCCGGCATCGACGTCGCCGTCTCGGCCAGGGCGAGTTCGCGCTGCCGGACGCAGTCCGCCCGCTGGGTCTGGAGCAGGATCCGGAACGGCGCCCGGTCCCTGGTCTCAGCTGGGGACGCGGTGGCGGTGGCCGGGGTGGCGAGCGAGGTCATGGTGGTTCTCCTGGATGACGACGGACGCGTCCCGCCGGAGCAGGACGCGCAGGGGCGAGGGCCGACGACCGGCGGGGGTCAGCACCTCACCGGAGGCGCCCGGTCCTGGCTGCGTCGTAGCACGTCGAGGCCGCGCAACCCCCGAGCACGCAGGCTCAGCTCCAGGGCCAACAGCCCACCGCCGGTCACCGGGGCGGGACGGCGCGAGGGGGACCCGGCGAGTGCCACTGGGCCGGAGACCGGCGGGGAGCACGTGTCCACCAGGGTCACCCTCTCCTCTCGTCGTGGGTCAGCGCGGAGCCGGAGAGCCCTCCCAGCACGCGTCCACGTCTACGCACGACGGGGTGGCGGACGATGGCCGGGATCGCGGGGAGCGGTGTCGTTCCACGCCCTCCGCGGACCCGAGACCACCATCGCCGCACGCCGGCGGCGGGGACAGGGCCGTCACCGGTCAACTCACCCCGGGCGATGTTGCCGACCGTCGGCAATCACCACGGATGACGGTGGTCCCGGGTCGGCCGGCCCTCCGCCGGTCCCGGAGGCTGCTCCGGTCGACCGGGGGTCCGTCGGGCCGCGACACTGCACGGACGGGCCGGCGGCCCGACCCGGCCGGCCGCCGCTGAGACGTCGAGGGAGGCCTGGTGGGCAGAGCGCTGCGCTGGTCGTCGGGTCTGGCGGCCGTGCCCGCCGCGCCGGTCGCGGTCGTCGGGGTCGTCGGCCTCCGGATTGCCGGTGTCCGGTCGCCGGCGCGTCCGCGGACCGCCGTCCCCGCGGCGGCGACGAGCGCGACGACGGAGGTCCTCGGTGTCCACGACCACGGCTGAGCGGCCCGGCACCGGGGCGCGTCCGCCGCGCGCCTTCCTCCGGGGTGTGGCCGCCGCCGGGCTGCCGGACCGGTCCGCGTCGACGAACCCGGTGAGCCACGCCGACCTCGCGGCGCTGCCACCGGTCGCGGCCCGGTACCTGCAGGCGATGGGCGTGGTCGGCCGGCCGCGCACCTGGTCGCTGCGGGCGCACTTCACCGGCCGCTTCCGCCGCGGGCCGGACCAGCCGTGGCTGCCGCTGGACGCCTGGCAGTACAACTCCGCCCTGGAGGTGGCCCGGCTGTTCCGGATGCGGCTGACCGTCGCCCGGGTGCTGCCGATGTGGGGCTGGGACACCTACCGCGGCGGCACCGGGCGGATGCTGGGCAAGGCGCTGGGTCTGGTGACCGTCGCCGACGGCTCCGGGCCGGAGTTCGACGTCAGCGAGCTGACCACCTGGCTCAACGACGCCGTGCTGCTGGCACCCGGCATGCTGCTGCACCCCCGCACCAGCTGGGACGCCGTCGCCGAGGACGGTTTCCGGGTGTCGGTCACCGACGCCGGGCACACGGTGAGCGCGGAGGTGCTCGTCGACGATCGGGGTCGGCCGCGGGACTTCCGCACCACCGACCGCTGGGCCGACCTCCCCGGCGGGCCGGTGCGGGCACCGTGGACCACACCCGTGGCCGGCTGGGACGTCGTCGACGGGCGACCGCACCCGACCGGTGGGGCCGCCGTCTGGCACCTGCCCGACGGGGAGTTCCGCTACGGCGAGATGACCCTCCGCGGCCTCGACCTCGACGTCCCTCCGGGCAGGTGACCGGGCTGCTGGGTCCGCCCGTCCTCGTCGGGTCCGCGCGCGGGGCGCCCGCCCGCGGACGGCGGGACGACCCGCCGAACCGGCTGCTCACCCGCCGGTGGCGTCCTCGCCGGCGGGCGTCGCCGCTGCGGTGTGGGCGGTCCTCTCGTGCACGACCTGCTCGATCCGGCCGCGGGTGACCCGCCAGCGGCGTTCGTTGTCGTGCACCAGCTGCGCGGACTGGCAGCACAGGTCCGCGGCGTGGGAGAGCACCTCGGCGGTGGCGTACAGCCGCCGGGACGCGACGCGGGCCCCGGCGAGGTCGGCGCGCAGTGCGGCCGGGGTGAGGTCGACGCGCTGGAGCATGTCGGCGGCGCGGGCCAGCAGTGTCCCGACCCGCGACTGCAGGTGGGCGGCCAGCCAGTCGTTGGTGATGATCCGGTGCCGCTCGCCCATCACGTCGGCGAGGGCGTCGATCTCCAGCAGCGCCGCGGCCACGTCCCACGACGCCTGCATCGCGCCGGCCAGCCACTCGCCGCCGCTGGAGAAGCCGTCAGCGGCGGTGCGCAGCTCGCCGACCATCGCGGTGAGCTCGGCCGGGCGGCCCCCACCCTCGAGGAAGAGCACGCCGTCGAGGGCGGTGGCGGCCTCGCTGTTGAGGTCCTCGGCGCCTGCGTAGGGACTGGGTGCCGGACGAGGGGACGGCTCGGCGGTGGCCCACCGGTCGGCCAGTGCCTGCAGGGCCCGGGCGTGCCGCTGCAGCCGCAGCGCGGTCTCCAGCGGCGAGGAGGCGTAGAAGCGCTCGTGCTGGTTGTGGAACCGGGACAGGTTGAGCGCCGCCTCCAGCAGCGGGTCCGGCCCCGCGGGACCGGCGCTCACCGCGACGCCCCGGTGGCCCCGGCGCGCCCGGCCCCTGCGACGTCCCGCTGGTGGAGCGGGACGACCGCCACCGGGCAGGCGGCGGCGTGCAGGACCGCGTTGGTCACCGACCGCAGGTTCCCCACGGCACCGCCGCGCCGGTGCCGGTGTCCGACGACGAGGAGGTCGGCGCCGAGGCCGGCGGCGACCAGCACGGGAGCCGCCGGGCCGCGCTCGACGATGCGCCGCACCGGCCGGTCGCCGGCTCCCGCGCGCTCCAGGGCGTCGTCGAGGAGGGCCTCCTCCCGGCGCTGCGCGATGCGCTCGTCGACGAACGGCTCGGCCACGACGTGCCCGACCCCGGGCACGGTGTGCTGCCAGGTGTGCACCGCCACGAGGCCGGTGTCCCGCAGGGCGGCCTCCCGCACGGCGAACCCCAGCACCTCGTCCTCGCCCGGGCCGCCCTCCACGCCGACGACGACACCGGTGCGCTCGGACACCGTCGTCGTCGGCCGGTCCGGCACGACGACGACCGGGCACGGGGCGGCCCGCACGACGTCGGCGGCCGTGGACCCCAGGAGCAGGTCCCCGAGCGAGCCGGTGCTCCGCGACCCGAGACACAGCAGCTGGGCCGCCTCCCCGGCGGTGAGGAGGACGTCGACGACGGGACCCTCCGTGAGCCTGGTGCGGACCGGCACGCCGCGGTGCTCGCGACGGAGGACGTCGGCGGTGGTCGCCAGGGCGAGGTCGGCGGCGGCGCGCAGCGCGGTCAGGGCGTCGAAACCCTCGGGTGCCGGGATGCGGTCCCGCGTCGTCCAGGGGTAGGCGAACAGGAGCTCGACCGGCGCGTCCCTGTCCCGGGCCTCCCGAGCGGCGAGCCGGGCCGCGGCCACGGAGGTGCGCGAACCGTCGACCCCCGCCACGACGGGGAGGACCGGCCCGGAGGTCACGGCCGGCTCCGCCGCGGGCGGCGTCCAGCACGGCCGGTCTGCACCGGGGTCGCCGTCATGCCCGTGCTCCTGACGGCGGCGAGGGGAGCGGACGGGGCATCACGGGTTCCTCCTCCGGACGGCGTGGTTGCAGCCTCCTGCCCGGGGATGGGCCGCGCCGCGGGTCGCGGGTCCCGTGCGCGGAGGACCTTCCGCCCTGAGCCCGACACGCGGGTGTCCCCCAGGCTTCGCAGGTGAGCACGGGAACGACGACCTCCGGAGCGGGCTCGCGCGCCTCCGTCCGGGTGCCGGAGGACCGGTGGACCCTGTGGCGCCGGTGGGTCCTGGCCACGACGCTGGGGGAGACCCTCGGCTTCCTGGTCCCGGTGCTCGTCGTCCTCAGCGGCGCCGGCGACCCCGGCGACCCCCGGTCCTCCCTGCTCCTGCTGCTGGCCGGCGCCGGGGAGGGCGCCGTCCTCGGGTGGGCCCAGGCCGGCGTGCTCGGGCGGGCGCTGCCGGGCTTCCGCCGTCGCGACTGGACCCTGCGGACCGCGGTGGCGGCGTCCGTGGCCTGGGCGGTGGGGCTGACACCGGCCGCGCTGGGAGGCGCGGTGGCCGCCTGGCCGCTGCCTCTGCAGCTCGTGGGCGGCGCGGTGGGCGGAGCCGCGCTCCTGGGCTCGCTCGGGGTCGCCCAGTGGTCGGTGCTGCGGCGGTGCGTGCCCCGGGCCGGGCGCTGGGTCGGCTGGGTCGCCGCCGGCTGGCTGGCGGGCCTCGCGGTGTTCACGGCGGTGACCACCCCGCTCTGGCACCCGGGACAGGGCCTCGTCGCCGTGGCCCTGATCGGGATCGCCGGCGGCGTCGCTATGGCCGGGACGGTGGCCGTCGTGACCGGGTGGGGGCTCGTCCGGCTGCTCGGTGTGCCGGCGCCCGCCGCCCGGCCGGAGGGGACCGTCGTGCCGGACGGGTCCACGCCGTGGGCCCTCCCCCCCGGGGAGGTCGCCGCCGCGGCGGCGGTGGACCCGGCCACCGGGCTGGACGACGCCACCGCGGCGGCCCGGCTGGCCGCCGAGGGGCCCAACGAGGTGCAGACGCACCGCCCGGTGTCCCTGGCCCGCTCGGTGCTCACCCAGCTCACCGACACCCTGATCCTGGTCCTCCTGGGCGCCGCGGTGCTCACCGCGGTGGCCGGGGACCTGGTCGACCTCGCGGTGATCCTGCTGGTCGTGGTGGCCAACACGACGCTGGGCGTGGTGCAGGAGCGGCGGGCCCTGCGGGCGGTGGCCGCACTGGGGCAGCTCGTGGCGCCCAGTGCCCGGGTGCTGCGCGGCGGGCGGGACCGGTGGGTGCCGACCCGGGAGCTGGTGCGCGGCGACGTCCTGCGGCTGGCCGCCGGCGACGTCGTCGGTGCCGACGCCCGGCTGCTGCGCAGCACCCGCCTGCAGGTGGACGAGTCACTGCTGACGGGGGAGTCGCTGCCGGTGGACCGGTCGGCGCAGGTGGTGGCGCGACCGGGGACGTCCCTGGGCGACCGGGCGGGCATGGTGCACGCGGGCACCACCGTCGTCCGGGGGACCGGCGAGGCCGTCGTGACGGCGACCGGGGCGGCCAGCGCGGTCGGCCGCGTGGCGTCCCTGGTGCAGGGGGCCGCGGAGCCGCTCACCCCGCTGCAGCGGCGGCTGGCCCGGCTGGGCCGGCAGATCGCCCTCGCGGTGGGGGTCGCCTGCGTCCTGTTCGTGGTGTCGGGCCTGCTGCGCGGGCAGCCGTGGGAGACCACGGTCGTGGCCGCGGTGGCGCTCGCGGTGGCCGCCACGCCCGAGTCGCTGCCGGCGGTGGTCGCGCTCGCGCTGGCGGGCGGCGCCGCGCGGATGAGCCGGCGCGGCGCCGTCGTCCGGTCCCTGCCGGCGGTGGAGACCCTCGGGTCGGTGACCCTGCTGGCCACCGACAAGACCGGGACGCTGACGGCGGGGGCCATGGTCGCCGACCGGGTGTGGACGCCGGCCGACGGGGAGCGGCGGCTGGACGGCGCCGCGCTGCCCCCGTCGGTCCGCGGCCTGCTCGAGGCGGCCGTGCTGTGCAACGACGCCGACCCGACCGGCGCGGGCGCCGCGGGGTCTGCGGGGACCGCGGACACCGAGACGGCGCTGGTGCGGGCGGCCGTGGGCGCCGGGATCGACGTGCCGGCGGTGCGGTCGGCACACCCGCGCCTCACCGAGGAGCCCTTCGACGCCGTCACGCGCCGGATGACGACGACCCACCGGGACCCCGGCGGCCGCGCCACGGTGGTCACCAAGGGCGCGCCGGAGGCGGTGCTGCCGGGGCTCCCCGGGGAGGCCGCGGCGCACGAGGTGGCCGCACGGTGGGCGGCCGACGGCACCCGCCTGCTCGCGGTCACCAGGGACGGCGTCCCGCTGGGCCTGGTCGGGATGGACGACCCCGTCCGGCCCGAGGCGGCGGCCGCGATCGCGTCGTGCCACCGGGCGGGGATCCGGCCGGTGCTGGTCACCGGGGACCACGCGGGGACCGCCGCTGCGGTGGCGCGGGCGGTGGGGCTCGTCGACGACCGGCACCCGGTGGAGGACTCCGTGCTCGCCCGCGTGGAGCCGGAGGGGAAGCTGCGGCTGGTCACCGGCTGGCAGGGCGAGGGGCACGTGGTCGCGATGACCGGCGACGGGGTGAACGACGCCCCGGCGCTGCGGGCCGCGGACATCGGGGTGGCGATGGGGCAGCGGGGGACGGAGGTGGCCAAGGAGGCTGCCGACCTGGTGCTCGCCGACGACAGCCTCGCCACGGTGACCGCGGCGGTCGCCGAGGGGCGACGCGTGTTCGACAACGTCCGCCGGTTCGTCGGCTTCGGGGTCGCCGGCGGCGTCGCCGAGGTGCTGGTCATGCTCCTCGGCCCCTTCGCCGGGCTGGCGCTGCCGCTGCTCCCGGCCCAGGTGCTCTGGGTCAACCTGCTGACCCACGGGCCGGTCGGGGTGGCGATGGGAGGTGAGCCGCCGGCACCCGACGTGCTCGGCCGCGCACCGCGACCGCCCACGTCGGGCGTGTTCGACCGGGGGCTGGTGCTCCAGGTGGTGGGGCTGTCGACCGCGGTCGCCGGGGTGAGCTTCGCGGTGGCCGTGGTCGCCCGCGCCGGGGACGGCCCCTGGCAGACGCAGTTGTTCGTGACGCTGGCCCTCGCCCAGCTCGCCCTCGCGCTGACCCTGCGGCCGAGGGGTGCGTGGCGGTCGTGGCGCACTGCCTGGTGGCTCCCCGTGACCGTCGGGGGGAGCGCCCTGCTCCTGGTCGGTGCTGTCTACCTGCCCGGCCTCTCGACGTTGCTCGGCACCGAGCCGCTCACCGCCGCCGAGTTCGCGGGGAGCGCGGCGGCGGCCCTCGTGCCCGCCGCCCTGCTGCTGGTCGTCCGGGGCCTCCGGCGTCCCCAGGTGGCGGAAGGCCCGGCCCCGGGAGGGACGGCGCCTCTGGGCGCGACCCGCGGCGGCTGGTGACCTGAGGGCCCGGGTGGACGGCAGAGCCCGGCTCGCCACCGGCGTTCGAGGAGGACGGCCATGGACACGATCGTCCGGACCCGGCAGGGGCAGGTGCGCGGCACCACCACCGGCGGTGTGTGCGCCTTCCTGGGCATCTCGTACGCGGCACCCCCCGTCGGCGCGAACCGGTTGCGGCCGCCGCGGCCGGTCGAGCCGTGGAGCGGGGTCCGCGACGCCACGGTCATCGGGCCGGAGCCGCCGCAGCCGCAGTTCCCCGGGGAGGACCCCACCGGGATGATCTACGACCCCGCCGTGCCGGGGGAGGACTGCCTGAACCTCGACGTGTGGACCCCCGACCCCGGCGCGGCCGGGCTGCCGGTCGTGGTCTGGAGCCCCGGCGGCGCGTTCCACTACTCCTCGGGCAGCAGCTACGACGGCAGCCGCTTCGCCCGCGACGGCGTGGTGTGCGTGACCCTCAGCTGGCGCACCGGCGCGGACGGCTTCCTCTACCTGGGCGAGGGGGACGACGGTGCGAACCTCGGGCTGCTCGACCACCTCGCCGCCCTCACGTGGGTCCGGGAGAACATCAGCGCGTTCGGTGGGGACCCGGACCGGGTGACCCTGTTCGGTGAGTCCGCCGGGGCGATGTCCATCGGCGTGCTGCTGTCGATGCCGCGCGCCCAGGGCCTCTTCCGCAGGGCCGTGCTGCAGAGCGGCGCGGCCCACCACGTCGTCCCGGCCGCCGAGGCGGCGCGGATCGGTGCGCGGCTGGCCGGGCTCCTCGGCGTCCCGCCCACGCGGGAGGCGCTCGCGGCGGTGCCGGTCGAGCGCCTGCTGGAGGCGCAGGCACAGGTGGACGCCGAGGTGGCGGCGGCCCCCGACCCGGCGCGCTGGGGCGCCGAGGTCGTGGCCAGCACCATGCCGTTCCACCCGGTCGTCGACGGCGACGTCGTCCCGGGCGTGCCGATCGAGCAGATCGCCGCGGGGGCCGGCGCGGAGGTCGACGTGATGGTGGGCACGAACTCCGACGACTGGCGGCTGTTCCCCGTCCTCAGCGGCGCCATCGACCGGGTCACCGAGGAGACGCTGACCGGGCCGGTGGAGGTGCACGGCGCGCAGAGCCTCGCCGCGTTCGGGTTGTCCGCGCAGACCGCACTGCCCGCCTACCGGGCCGCCCACCCCGACGCGAGCCCCGGTGACCTGCTCGCCGCGGTGCTGACCGACTGGTGGGTCCGCGTGCCGGCGCTCCGGCTGGCCGATGCGCACGCCCCCGCCCGGGCGGGGACCTTCGCCTACGAGTTCGCCTGGCCCTCCCCGGCCTTCGGCGGGCGCCTGGGTGCCTGCCACGGCCTGGAGATCCCGTTCGTCTTCGACACGCTCGACCTGGGCCGCCGGCAGATGCTGGGCGGGGCGCTGGGGGAGGACCCGCCCCAGCAGCTCGCCGACCTGGTGCACGGCGCGTGGGTGGCCTTCGCGACGACGGGCGACCCGGGCTGGCCGCGCTACGACCTCGACCGCCGGGCCGTGATGCGCCTGGACACCTCCCCGTCGGTGATGGAGGACCCGTACGCCCGGGAGCGCGTCCTGTGGACCGGGGTCCGCTGAGCGCTGCGCGCCGCGGTGGTCCGGTGACGCCGCTCGACGTCCTCACGTCCCCGGCTCAGGCGCAGCGTTCGAACGCCGGCAGGTGGTTGTCCAGGGAGGCCGACCGGAGGTTGCTGAGGACGTACTCGACGTCCGGCTGGGCAGCCACCTGGGGGAGCAGTTCGTCGTACAGGGCGATGACGGCCTGCTCGGTCGCCACGCCCGTCCGGCAGGCCTCCGGGAGGGTCGACGGTGCGGGCGCCCCGACGACGGCGATCCCGGTGACGTCGACCCCCCTCGATCGCGCCACCTGCTCCAGCTCGGCGATGTGCTGGGCCTGGGCGGGGGCCACCGCGCTGAAGGGGGCGACGTCACCCAGGGCCGCGACCACGTTGTCGTAGGTCGCCTTCGCCTCGTGCTCCCGGGTCAGTGCGCGGACGAGGACGTCCTCGACGTCGGCCGCCGTCGCCGTCGGTGTGTCCCGGGGGGTGGGCGACGGCTCGGTCGCGGCAGGGAGCGAGGCGTCACCGGCGTCCTCCGCGGTCCCGGTCCCGCTGTCCTGGCCGCAGGCGGCCAGCAGGCAGGCGGCCACGAGCAGTGCCCGCACGGGGACCCCCCGCACCGGGCGGGACGACGTCCTCGCCGCGCCGACGCCGGTCATCGAGACCTCCTCCGTGCCGGGGCCACCGGATCGGCCTCATGGTCCCGAGCACGCCCGCGCCTGGTGGAGAGCCGTTCGTCGCCGCCGTGAGGGCCGTTGGTGGACCGCTCTCCGCCGGGCTCCCGCTGACGCGGCCGCCTCAGGACCACCGAGGACGGGTCACGGCTCCCGCGCGGGCCGGGACTCCGGCGCGCCGGGGTGGACGACGACGGGGCAGGGGGCGTGCGTCACCACGTGCCGGCTCACCGAGCCCACGCGCATGCCGGCGAAGCCACCACGGCCCCGCCGGCCGACCACCAGCAGGTCGGCGCTCTCCGCGGCGGCCAGGAGTGCGGCCGCCGGGTCGCCCTCGACGACGTCCTGCTCGACCCGGATGGCGCCCTCTCCACCGAGTGCTCCGGCGACGCTCGTGGCCAGCGTGTGTGCGCTGTGCGCGGGCCAGTCCGGCTCGCTGCGCGCCGTGATGCCGTAGGCGAGCGGGACGTCCCACGCGATGACCGCGCGCAGGCGGGCGCCGGTGGTACGGGCCTGCCCGGCCGCCCACCGCAGCGCCTGCTCGGACTCCGGCGACCCGTCCACGCCGACGACGACCAGCCCGGTCGCGGCCCGGTGCCGGCGGACGACGACCACCGGACAGGAGGCCCGGGCCGTCACGTGCTGGCTCACCGAGCCGAGCAGGAGGCCGGGGAGGCGCCCGTGCCCCCGGGAGCCCACGACCAGCAGGTCGGCGTCGCGGCCGGCGTCGATCAGCACCCTCGCCGGATGTCCCTGCTGCACCTGCCGGACGACCCCCGCGGCATCGGCCGCGTCCAGGGCGTTCCCGACGGTCTTCTCCAGCAGCGCGGCGGCGTCCCCGGACAGGTCGAGGTCCCCCGTGAGCGGCCCGTCGTAGGACATGGGGAGCTCCCAGGAACAGACGGCGTGCACCTGCTGGCCGGTCAGCCGGGCCTGCTCCACGGCCCAGCGCAGCGCATCCTCGGACGAGGCGGACCCGTCGACCCCGACGACGATCCGCCCGGCGGCCTGCTGACCGGTGCTCGGAACGCTCACGAGGACCTCCCGGGAGAGACGGTGGCGGGCGCGGTCAGTGCCCGCGGGACGTGGCCGCGTCATCGGACCGTCCGGTGCCAGGAGCCCGACAGGGCCGAAGGTCGTCGCGGGGTGCGGCCGTCGGCCTCCCTGCCCGGCCGGGGAGGTCGGGCGGGTCCAACGCCTCCGGACCTGGGCACAACGTCCCTGGGGGGCGGTCCGCACCCCGGTCACGCTGTGCGGTGGGCGGCGACCGCTGTCCGGCGAGCGGCGGCGGTGGGGACCTCCACCCGTCGCCCGGGGCCACGGAGGGCGCCATGGCTGCAGGGGAGACCCGCGGCGTCTCCGGCGGGCCGGGCCTGCCCCTCGACGAGCTGAGCCGGATCTCGCTGGCTGCCCAGCCCCTGTCGGCCGCGTTGACCCGGATCGCCCAGCTGGCGCGGGAGGCCGTCCCCGGGGCCGCAGCGGCGTCGGTGACCCTGATCGAGCGGGGGGAGGCGCGCAGCGTGGGGGTCACCGGCCCGCTGGCCGCGGCCCTCGACGAGCGCCAGTACGCGACCGGGTTCGGGCCGTGCATGGAGGCCGCGCTCACCGGTGCGCCGGTCCTCATCGAGGACACGTCGGACGAGGCCGTGCACCGCGACTTCGCGGTGCTGGCCCGTCGCCTCGGCGTGACGAGCGTGTTGTCGGTCGGGCTGCCGCTCGAGCACCGGCTGGTCGGCTCGCTCAACGTCTACTGCGCCGGGGGGCGGCTGGACGGCGCGGCCGCGGAGCTGGTCACGCGCTTCGCGCACCACGCGTCGGTCACGGTGGACAACGCCGCCCAGTACGCCGGTGCCACCGACCTCGTCGCCCAGCTGCGCACCGCCCTGGAGTCCCGGGCGGTGATCGAACAGGCCAAGGGCGTCCTGATGGAGCGGCACGGGTGCACCCCCGACGAGGCCTTCGAGCGCCTGGTGACGAAGTCGCAGCGCAAGGGCCGGAAGCTGCGGCTGGTGGCGGCCGACCTGGTCGCCTCGGTCCAACCGCACCCCGGCAGGGGGCCGCAGCCCGGGTCGCCCGACCCGGCCGTCCCGGATCGCTGACCGTCGTCCTCCGGGCGAGAGCCGGCGCGCGGGCGGCGCAGCACCGCGCGTGGGGGAGCTGGCCGCGCGGCCGTCCGGCGTCGCCGACCCGGCCGCGTCCGGGTCGACGACACCGGCCGTCACATGGTCAGGTGGGCCGGCGTGCCCGTGGACTGCTCCACGTCCTCGCTCGCGGTCTGGAGCAGCCGTCGGCTGAGGTCGGAGAGCGCCCGGGCGGCGGCGATCTCCTCACCGATCTCCGGCACGTCGGCGTCGGCCGGGTCCAGCCGGGCCAGGCCGACGCCCCTCAGCCGGTCGGTGTCCCGCGTGTGCAGCCGCGCCACCGCACGGGTGTGGCCGTCGTGCTCGTCGAGCTCGATCGAGACCGTCCATGTCGTCACCTCGCCCATGCCGTCCTCCTCCGGTCGGTGTCCTGGGCCGACGATCCGGACAGCCGCGTCCACCGCGGTGCGCGCGGTCAGGCCCACGGGGCGTCGAGCGGGTCGATCGTGTCGTCGACGGGCCGTCGGCCGGTCAGGGGCACGGGGACGGCGCTCATCGGTGCCCAGCCCAGGCGCAGCAGCAGCTGCGGTTCCCCCTCGCCGTCCTGACAGACCCGGCGCAGCTCCGCGCGGGTCGCGGGCACCTCCAGCGGCTGGCTGATCGGGTCGGTGGCCAGCCCGTACCGCGTGGCGGTGAGCAGGACGGCGCTGAGCGCCTCCCCGGCGCGCAGCTGGTCGACCGGCTCGTCGGTGGACGTCGCGAGCACCGCCAGGACGGTCCCGTCGGACTCCTCCGCGCCGAGCTCGTTCTGCCGCTGCTCCCCACCGGCGAAGTGCCGCACCGGGACGGTCCCGCCGGGCACTTCGGGGACGTTCTGCGCAGGGACGCCCTCCCGCGAGAAGCGGCTGCGACCGGTCCACCCGGCCGTCTCCCCGTCCAGCCCGGGTGTCAGGGCCTGCTCCACCGCCGCGCGCTCCACCAGCCGCCTGACGCTCCACCGCTCGGTCTCGCGGTCGAGGACGTGCAGGGCGGCGCCCTCCGCGTCGGCGGCTCGGACGAGGTCGGCCAGGAACTGCGCCGGCACGGGCCAGGTGGAGAACACCCGGCGGTCGCTCCGGCGGCTCTCGATCGCCCGGGCCAGGGCCAGGTCGTCGGCGGTCGGCTGGGCAGGAGCGGTCTCCACGGCTGCCAGGTGCCCCGGGTGCGCCGGGTCGGGCATGCGGTGCACCCGCGTGGACAGCCCCGAGGCGAGCAGCGCCACCCGCAGGTGGTGCAGCGCAGCGCCGCAGCTGATGCGCAGGTCGCGACCGTCGGGATCGGTGGCGGGCAGGGCGCGGGTCGGGTCGGCGAACAGGTGGATCGAGGTCGGGGCGATCCGCCACCGCCACGGCTGCGAGTTGTGCACCGAGGGAGCACGGTTGGCCAGCGCGACGACGGTCCGGGCGGTGGTGCGGTCCAGGTGGGCGGTGAGCACGGTCGCTCCTCGGGGCCGGTTCGAGCAGGGGCGGGCTGGTGCCGAGCCTCCGCCGGCGTCGGGGGAGCGGGGGAGTGGCCGAGGTCCCGGGCCGGTGGGCCGCTCGTCCCCGCGGGCGACCGGGTCGACGGCGCGACCCCCGCGGCGCCGATCGCCGTCCTGGTCAGACAGCGGGCGGTTCCACGGGCCCGGCCGGCGTCCGGTCCCGGCCGGGGTGCAGGTCGCGGAGCGCCGCCGCGACCTCGCCGGCCCATCGGTCGACGGCCGACCAGTCCCGGTGGTCGCCGGGACGGCCGCCGACGGCCAGCCAGAAGAGCTTGCCCCACAGCGGCATCCCCTGGAGGGCGACGACGCCGGCGAAGACCCGGTGGTCCCGGGGGGTCAGGCCCGAGGGGAACGTGCTGCCGATCCGCTGGACCTCCATGCCCACGACGGCACGGCTGACCGGCCCGCGGGGGGCGACGCCGGCCACGCTGAAGCACCAGAACGGCCGGTCCCCGAGGACGGCGCGCCCGCTTCGGAGGAACTCCGCGGCCGCCGGCAGCCAGGCCATGTCGTGCACCGCGCTACCGATGACGAACGCGTCGAACCGGGCCGGGTCCACGTCCGGCCCCAGCGGGCCGACGGTGACGTCGGCGACCTCGGCGAGGCCCGCGGCGATCCGCTCGGCGATGCCCCGGGTGGAGCCGGCCGAGGTGGCGTACCCGACGAGGACCCGCGTGTCCGCTGCCATGGGTCCACGCTGCTGGCTCCGCGGGACCAGGGGGAGGGACGGAGGGCCCGTCAGGACGTGCCGGACGTCGCCGACCCGCGGGCCCGGCGCCGGCGCCGCAGCTCCTTGTCGAGGGCGTCCACGCCGAGCACGGCGGGGACCGCGCAGACCGCGAGCACCAGACCCACCAGTGAGGGCGGCCGGTGGCCGAGGAGGTCGGCCACCGGCGGGACGACGAGCACCGCGACGAGCACCAGCAGTTCGATGCCGACCGCCCAGACCAGCAGGCGGTTGGGCCGCCCGCGCAGCTGCCACGGCGGCCTGCTGGTGCTCCGGCAGGCGAAGGCGTTGGCGAACTGGCCCAGCACGACAGCGGTGAAGGCCGCCCCCGACGCCGTGGCGAGCAGCGCCGCGGACACCGGCCGGCCGTAGGACCACCCCGCGCCCAGCAGCACGGCGAGGAAGGCGCCCATCGAGACCGTCGCCTCCACGGGACCGAGGAGCCCGAAGACCCGCCGCAGGATGCTCCGGTCGATCAGCCGGCGGCGCGGCGGCGGGCCGTCGAGGACCCGGGACGACGAGGGCTCGGCGCCCAGCGCCAGCGCGGGCAGGAGGTCGGTGACGATGTCGAGCGCGAGCACCTGCAGGACGCTCAGGGCGAGGGGGATCCCGCCGCCGGTGACGCTGAAGACGACGAACGGCGTCAGCTCGGCCACGTTGTCGGTCAGGTGGTAGGTGAGGAACCGGCGGATGTTGGCGAACGTCGTCCGGCCCTGCCGCACGGCCGTGACGATCGTGGCGAAGTGGTCGTCGAGCAGGACCAGGTCCGCGGCCTGGCGGGCGACGTCGGTGCCGCTCATCCCCATGGCCACGCCGATGTCGGCCGCGCGGAGGGCCGGCCCGTCGTTGACACCGTCGCCGGTCATGGCCACCACGTGGCCGCGGTCGCGCAGGGCCTGGGCGATGCGCAGCTTCTCCTCCGGGGCCACGCGGCACACCACGACCCCGTCCCGGTCGAGCAGCGCGCCCAGCTCCCCGGGGTCCTGCGGCAGGTCGCGTCCCTCCACCACCAGGGCGTCGTCCCCGGTCAGGCCGATCTCGCGCGCGATGGCCCTGGCCGTGGCGCCGGAGTCGCCGGTGACCATGGCGACGCGGATCCCCGCGCGGCGGCAGTCGGCCAGTGCCGCGTCGACGCCGTCCCGTGGCGGGTCCTCGAGCCCGACGACGCCGAGCAGGGTCAGGTCCCGCTCGGCGTCGTCGGCGCCGGCGACGGTGCCGGCCGGTGCGGGGACCGCACGCCGCGCCACGGCGAGGACGCGCAGCCCGCGGCCGGCGAGGGCGGCGGCCGTCTCGTGCGCCGCCGCAGGGACGTCCGTGCAGCGGGCCAGGACCGAGTCGGGCGCCCCCTTGACGTGCAGGACGCCGTCCACCAGCACCGACATGCGGCGGCGCCGCGGGTCGAACGGGAAGCGGCGGGTGCCCGGCCCGTCGGCGGCGTCCAGCCCGGTGGCGCCGGCTCGACGGGCCAGCGCGTCGAGGGCGGCCTCCATGGGGTCGCCGATCGCGGTCCAGTCCCCGTCGGCCTGCCGGATCCGCCCGGTCGAGCACAGCACCGCCGTCCGCGCCAGCTCCCGGGCCGCGACCACGGCGGCCGGCTGCCCGATGAGCTCGGCGACCGGCTCGTAGCCCTCGCCGCGGACGGCGACACCTCCCCGCGGCGTCCACACCTCCACGACGGCCATGCGGTTCTGGGTCAGGGTGCCGGTCTTGTCCGTGCAGATGAACGTCGTCGACCCGAGGGTCTCCACCGACTCCAGCCGCCGCACCAGGGCCTGCCGGCCGGCCAGCAGCTGGGCGCCGCGCGCGAGGGAGAGGGTGACGGTCGGGAGCAGGCCCTCGGGGACCAGCGCGACGGTGACACCGACGGCGAACAGGAAGCCGTCGCTCAGCGGCAGGCCGATGAGCAGGCCCGCGCCGAAGCAGACGACGCCGAGGCCGACGGCGATCACCGTCACGATGCGGACGACCCGGGCCAGCTCGCGGGCGAGCGGCGTCCGCGCCCGGGCGGTGGACCGGGTCATCGTCGCGATGGAGGCGAGGCGGGTGTCGGCCCCGACGGCCTCGACGCTCGCCCAGGCCTCTCCCTCGACGACGAAGCACCCGGCGTGGGCGGCGTCGCCGGAGTCCTTGCCGACGGGCTCGCTCTCCCCGGTCAGCGACGCCTCGTCGACGCGCAGCGCGTGCGCCTCGGTGACCCGCAGGTCGGCGGCGATGCGGTCGCCGGCCTGCAGGGCGGCCACGTCACCGGGGACCAGGTCGACCGCGTCGATCTCCTGGCGCAGCCCGTCGCGCACCACCGTGACCCGGTGCGGCACCAAGCCGCGGAGGGCCTCGGCGGCCCGGTCGGCGCGGTACTCCTGGATGAACGCGAAGGCGCCGTTGAGGACGACGACCACGGCGATGGCCACCGCCAGCTGCGGCATGCCCCCGACGAAGGCCAGGACGGCCGCGCCCCAGAGCAGGAGGGCGAAGAAGTGGACCAGCTGCGCCACGAGCAGCCGCACGGGGTGGGGCGCGGACTCCACGGGCAGCCGGTTGCCGCCGGGGAGCCGCCGGGCGGTGGCCTCGGCGGAGGTCAGCCCACGCGGGAGGGACGGCGTGGCCGTCCTCGTCGTCTCGCAGCTCACCGGCTCACCCGAACAGTGCGTCGAGGGTGACGAAGTCGTACCCCGCCGCCCGCGTGCGGTCGATCACCGCCGGCAGCGCGTCGGCGTCGAGGGTGGAGCCGTCGTCGGGGTTGCTGCCGATGTGCATGAGCACGATCTCCCCGGGCCGCAGCCCGGCCAGCGCGCGGTCGGCCACCTCCTCGGCGCTGCGTCCGCTGCTGGTGCCCTGCCAGCCGAGCGTGTCCACCGTCCAGCGGACCGCGACGTGACCGGCGTCGTTGACCGCAGCGATGGTGCGGGCGTCGCGCGCTCCGAACGGGAACCGGAACAGCGGCCGGGGATCGGCGCCGCGGGCCGAGATCACCTGCTCGGCGCTGCGGAGCTGCTCGGCGATCGCGGCGTCGGACAGGCTGGTGAACTCGGGGTGGGTCATCGAGTGGTTGCCGACGCGGTGCCCGCCGGCGCGGATCGAGGCCACGCCTCCGGGGTCGGCCGCCGCCCACTGGCCGGTGAGGAAGAACGTCGCCCGCACCCGTTCGTCGGCCAGGGTTGCCAGGATGCGGGGCAGGGCAGCGGAGTCCGCCCCGGCGTCGAAGGTCAGGGCGACCACCCGGCGGGAGGTCGGCAGGACGGTCAGGTCCTGGCCCAGCAGTTCCGGGGGCAGACCGACCTGCCCGGCCGTCGTCGGAGACGGGCCCGTGGTCGGCAGGGGCGTCGTCGCCCCGGGCCCAGTCGTGTCCGGAGCCGTCGTCGTGTCCGGAGCCGTCGTCGTGTCCGGGACCGCGGTCGTCGAGGGTCCGGCGGGCCTCGTGCCGGTGGCCGAGGGACTGCCGTCGTCGCCCCCGCCACCGGCGAGGACGACGCCCACGGCGACCGCCAGCGCGATCACGACCGCGGCGGCGACCGCCCACCACCGCCTGGTCCCCGACCGGTCCATGACCGTCAGTCCAGCGTCACCGTCGGTGACCCGGGCAGTGGCACACGGCTCGCGGCGCTGGGACCAACGGCACGCCGGGACGCCGGGACGCCCACGACGAGGTTGAGCGCGGCGCCGATGGCGATGCCGGTCGTCGCGCCGCCGACCACGTCCAGGGGCGCGTGCCCGCCCAGGTACACGCGGGCCACCGAGTTCAGGAGCGCGAGTGCGACCAGCACGACCAGCCAGCGGCGACGCACGTACGGGGCCAGGAGCACCACGACGCCCGCGGCGATGACCGCGTGTCCGGACGGATAGGCGACACCGGCCGACGGCACGTCCCGCAGGATCGCGCCGGGGATCGTGCTGCCCGGGCGTTCCCGCTGCACCAGGCCCTTGATGAACTCGCCGTGCACCAGCAGCTTGAGCGGCACGAGCAGTACCAGGGCGAGGACCAGCCGCCACCGTCGCAGCAGGAGCGCGGGGACCGCCACGAGCAGCGGCATCCCCAGCACGCCGACCAGCTGGAAGGCCCACAGCAGTCCTCCCAGTGCATCGGGCCAGCGGTTGACGCCGGCGAACACCGCCCGTTCCCACGGGCCCACCTCCCCGGAGGAGACGGCCCACGAGCAGAGCGCGGTCGCGGCGGCCGCGGCGAGGAGGGTCCAGGCGTCACCGGCGCGGCGGCGGTGGGCCATCGCGGTCACCAGGTGGCTCGGCCCGGGTCGGCACGGGACGCGCGGCCGGCGCCGCGGGACCACAGCAGCCACATCGCCGCGCCCAGCGGGATGGGGAGGAACCAGGTGAGGAAGCGGAACAGCAGCACGGCGCCGGTCGCTGCCGAGGCATCCACCCCCACGGCGGTCAGCCCGGCGACGTAGCTCAGCTCGGCGACGCCGAGTGCCCCGGGCGTGACGGGCACGATGGTCACCAGGCGGGTGATGGAGAAGACCGCCAGGACGACGACCCAGGGCACGTCCGCGCCCTGCCCGTCGACCGCGCGCAGGCAGGTCAGCAGGACCAGGAACAGGGCGCCGTGGCTGGCCACGGCCGCGGCCGTCAGGTGCGGCCAGCGGGCGCGGACCAGGTCGCGGGACGCGCTCCGGAACCGCTCGGCGGCCGCGACCCACCCCGACGGCGGCCGCCGACGCACGGCCCGGGCGGCGCGGCCGGCCATCCGCTCGCCCGCCGAGGCCACCGCGGCGGCGGCCCGGCCGTGGGTCACCACCAGCACGAGGCCCGTGACGGCCAGCACCAGCGTCGCACTGCCCAGCACCGCGGCGACCCCGAGCCCGGTGTCGACGTCGCCGACCAGGGCGACCCCGGCCAGCGCCACGGCCGGCATCGCGAGCTTCACGAGGTTGTTCCAGACGCCGGTCAGGGCCACCGCGCGGGTGATCTCACCGGCCGTGAAGCCGAAGGAGTGGTACATCGCCACGTTCGTCCCGACACCGAAGGCGAAGCCCACGGGCACGGTGTTGGACACCGCGGTGGACGCCGAGTCCGACATCACCGCGCGGTACACGGTCAGCCCGGGCATCGCCGCCATCCACAGCGGCGCGTAGGAGAAGAGGTTGACCAGGGCGACGGCGGCCACGGTTCCCGTCTCGGCAACGGTCATGCCGCGGACGAGGTCCCAGGCCGCGGAGTAGTCGGCGATCCGGGGCAGCACCCCCGCGAAGACCGCGACGACCACGGCGAGGGCCAGGGCGGTCCGGGCGGCCGGCCCGCGTAGCAGCCGCCGGGCGGCGCTGCGCGGAGGGCGTGGCGCGGTCGTGATCACGCGCCGAAACGGTGCTCGTAGCGAGCCGACAGCAGCACGCCGAGCACGGCGGGCACCCAGAAGGTGAGCAGCCGGAAGGCCAGGGCAGCGGCGCAGGCGCTGGCCAGCGGTGCGCCCAGCGCGGTCAGCGCCAGCACGAGCGCCACCTCCGCGGCACCCGGTGCACCGGTCACGGGCAGCACCGACCAGAGCATGTGCAGCCCGGCGTACACGGTGGCGGTGGCCAGCAGCGGTACCGAGCCACCCACCGCGTGCAGGGCGGCGGCGAGTGCCGCGCCTTCGAGACCGACGCCGACGACCGCCCAGGCCAGCTGTTCGCCGCGCCGCCACGGGGCGCCCGTGCCGGCGCGCATCAGGGTGAGGCCCTCCCGCAGCGTGTGCGTCAGGTCCCGCCGCCCGGCCCCGGCCGGGTCGTGGCGGCGGGCCATCCACTGGCCGACCAGGACCAGTCCCCAGGCGCACAGGCCCAGCGCGACGGCGGGGACGAGGGCCTGCGGCGCCCGCCAGTTGCCCAGCCCGCCCTCGACCACCGCCAGCGCCAGCGTGCCCGCGGCGACGAGGACGGCGGCGACGATGGCACCGGTGACGAACCGGTCGATGGCTGCCCGGGCCGCCGCCGGCAGCACCCCCGCGCGCTCGAGGAAGCGGGCCGCCGACCGCCGCCATCCCTCGTGGCCGTGCAGCAGCGACGCCCAGTCGGCGACCATGCCGGCACCGTAGGTGCGGCCCAGGGCCAGCCGCCGGTCCACGGTCAGCAGGGCCGCGGCCGCGTGCGCGGCCCGGGCCAGGACGGCCAGTGTCAGGGCCGCGCCCAGCCACCGCCAGCCGCCGTGCTCGACCGACTCCAGGAGCGGCGTCGTTCCCGCCAGCAGCGGCACCCCGACGAGGACGAGGCCCGCTCCGGTGGCGACGGCGACCCGCGCCCCGACTCCCGGAGGCCCGAACTCCGGGCGTTCCGGGTCGGGCAGGTCCAGTCGGCGGCGGACGGCGGTCCGCAGGGACTCCAGCCGCGAGCGGTCCTCCCGGACCTGTGCACGGGTGGCCGACGACAGGCTCAGCGGTGCCAGGCCGGGCAGGGCGGCGGCCACGGCGTCGGCCCCGAGGACGTCGATGGCGGTGTCGGCCACGAGCGCCGGGTCGATCCGGAGCGAGAGGGAGGCCATGAGCTCGGCGACGTCGTCGGCCAGCGCGTCGTCGTCGGCGCCGGTGAGGGCGTTGCCGAAGTCGACGATCCAGGGCCTTCCGCCGGCGTCGACCAGGACGCTGGCGGTGACCAGGTCGTGGTGGGCCACGCGGGCGGCCCGCAGGAGCGCCACCTCGCGCCAGACCCGGCCCAGCAGGGCGGGGGTGCACTGCTCGCGCGGCAGGTCGTCCAGGCCGCGGCCGCACACGTACTCCTGGACGACCACGGCGCCGCGGTCGGTGCCGCGGGCGAGCAGCACGGGTGGCACGCGGACGCCGCGCTCCCGGGCGGTCATCGCCGCGACCGCCTCGTGCTCGGCCTGCTGGCCGAGGGGGGCGACGGCGTCGGCGTCCTTGACGTCGCGCACGGCCAGCAGCCGCCACAGCCGGTAGAGCCAGTCGCGCTCGGCGCGGTCGGGTTCGAGGAACTTGACGTACAGCCGGCGGCCGCGCTCGTCGAGGGCCTCGAAGGGGTGCGAGCTGCGCGCCCGCACCGCCGCCGGGCGCAGCTCGGTCACCGGCAGGCCGTAGCGCTCCAGCAGCCGCCCGACCGGGCCCGCGGACACCTCCCGGCGGGGCACGCCGAACACCACGTGGACCAGCGAGCCGATCGCCCAGCCCAGCCCGAGGCCGCAGACGACGTCGAGGGGCAGGTGCGCGCCGACGTAGACGCGGGCCAGCGCCACGGTCCAGGCCAGCGCCCACGCCCACCGCCGTCCCCGCCGGGACAGGTACGGCACGGCGGCGGTGGCCAGCGCCGCGGCCACCGCGGAGTGGCCCGAGACGAAGCCCAGCCCGGTGACCGGCCCCTCGGGGAAGTTGACCTGTCCGGCCAGGCCGCCCGGGCGCTCCCGCTGCACCAGGCTCTTCACCAGGTCGGCGGCGAGGTAGGCCAGGACGCCGGAGACCAGCAGGTCGCGGGCCAGGCGGAAGCGCCGGGTGACCGCCGCGAGGCCGGCCAGCACGGGCACCGTGACCACGTTGCCCAGCTGCATGACCACCCACACGATCGGGAAGACCAGCGCGGGCAGGTCGTTGACCAGCCGGAACACGTCCCGCTCGAGGACCGGCAGCTCCCCGCGCTGGGCGACCAGCAGGCCCAGCCCCAGGACGGCCAGCCCCAGCACCACCCGCACCAGGTCGACCGGGTGCCGCTGCACCGCCCGGCGACCCGGACCCGGTGGGCGGGGCGCGCGCCGCTCGGGGCCGGAGAGGGTGACGACGGGGGAGGTCATGCCGAGAGTCCACCCTGCGGGGTCCGGGGCCGCGCAGGGACTTCCGGCCCCTGGGGGTGCGTCACGGGTCCCGCGGACCGGGGGTGGCGACCGACGGGCGGCCCCGCACCGCCGCGCGCTCGACGGCCCACGTGATGTCCACCGGCGAGACGATGCCGACCAGGTGGCCGTCGTCCACCACCAGCGTGCGACCGTCGGTCCGCCTGCTCAGCCGGGGGAGGAGGTCGGCCAGCGGCTCGTCCGGGGTCGCGACGGGGACGTCGGCCATCGGCAGGGCGACCTCCGACAGCGCGGTCGTCGCGCGTCGGGCGGGCGGGACCGCCTTCACCCGCGCGGCGGTCACCAGCCCGGCCGGCCGCCCGCTGCTGTCGAGGAGCGGGAACGTCGAGTGCCGGCGCTGGAGCAGCCAGCCGTCGATGAACGCGGCCACACCGAGCGCCAGCGGCGCGGTGTCCGGCTGTGGCGTCATCACGTCGCGCACCCGCACACCAGCGAGCTCCGAGGTCAGCTGCGCCTGCTGCTGCTCGGCACCGGCGGCGCCGAGGATGAACCAGCCGATGAGGGCCAGCCACACCCCTGCCGCCGCGCGGTACGCGAGGAACTCCCAGAGCCCGAGCCCGATCAGCACCAGGCCCAGCGCCCGCCCGGCGCGGGAGGCGGCGACGGTGGCCCACAGCCGGTCGCCGCGCCAGCGCCACAGCGCGGCCCGGAGCAGCCGGCCGCCGTCCAGCGGCGCGCCGGGGAGCACGTTGAAGACGGCGAGGAGCACGTTGATGCCGGCGAGCCAACTCAGCGTGACGAGGGGCAGCCCGGCGACGCCGATGGCCGCCAGCCCGATCGCCAGCACGCCGAAGCCCACGCCCAGCAGCAGGCTGACCAGCGGACCGACGCCGGCGATGCGCAGCTCCGCGCGCGGGTCCGGCGCCTCGCCGCGCAACCGGGCCACCCCGCCGAAGAGCCACAGGGTGATGTCGTCCACGGCCACGCCGTGCCGGCGGGCCACGATCGCGTGGGAGAGCTCGTGCGCGAGCAGCCCCAGCAGGAACACCGCGGCAGCAGCCGTGCCGGCGATCCAGTAGGCCAGCGGCGAGGAGCCGGGCGCGGCGTCCGGGAAGGCGCGGGTGGACATCGACCAGGCCAGCAGGCCGGCGATGACCAGGACGCTCCAGTGGGCCTTGACGGCGACGCCGGCGATCCGGCCCACGGCGACGGTGCCTCCCATGGGGACGACTCTGGGCGTGCGAGCGGCCCCGGGTGAGGGCCGAAGGGCCCGCCCGGGACGCCGGAGGTACCGGCGGGGCCCTCCCGACCGGGAGAGCTCAGCGCCGACGGCCCCAGCGGAACCAGGCCAGCGGGCCCACCCAGTTGACGGCGATGACCGCCGCCCACACGCCCTTGCGGCCGGTGACCTCCGCCGGGGCGCGGCCGGCCAGGTCGGCCCAGGCAGCGACGACCAGCGCGAGCTGCACCGCTCCCAGCGCCAGGAGTGCGGCGCGCTGCCGGGGTCCCAGGTCGTGCCATCGGCGCAGTGCCATGGCGGGCTCCCTCCGAGTTCTCGTGTGGCGCCGTTCTCGTGTGGCGCCGCCACACTGCCCGACCCACACCTGGTCCGGCAGGGGCACCCGGGCGGCGCCGGCAGGGGGAGGGCGTCCTCCCGCTCCAGGACCTCGGGCCCTGCGCGGTGGGCGGTGCGACGGGTGACCCTGGGTGCCCACGGACCGGCGCGAGGAGGCCTGGTGAGCACCGTCAACGGATCCGAGCACCCACACCGCCCGCGGCCGTCCGCGGCCCGCGACCCCCTGCGTATGACCGAGGCGGAGAAGCGGATGGCCGAGTGGGAGGCGCGGCACGACGTGGCCGCGCGGGGTCACCGGGCCTCGCCCGACGTGGTCCAGCACCATCTCGCCCACGAGCGGCTGACCCACGGGGAGCCGGCGTCGGCCGTGCCGCGGCCGCGGCCTCCCGCACCGGAGGAGGAGGGGGCCTCGGGCACCGTCCGACCGGCGGGTCGCACGCGGGGACTGCTGCGACGGCTGTTCCGCCGTCGGGCCTGAACCCACCGGGGATGGACTCCTTCCCGGGTGCCCTGACACCGGTGTCCCCACCGGCGGACCCGCGACCGCCCTGGCTGGTCGTCGGCGTGGGGCCGTCCGCGGAGAGCCACGGCGCGCTGCTCTGGGCGCTGCGCGAGGCCGAACGGCGGAACGGCCGGGTGCTCGCGGTCACCGTCTGGTCCGGCGGTCCGGAGGTGGCCCGCGCCGCCGAGGAGGCACGGCTGCTCGAGCGCGTCCGCCGGGCCGTGGAGGAGACCGGCGTGCACGGGCGGACGCTCGCGGAGCTGGTGGCCGGCCCCGTGGCGGAGGTGCTCACGGCGTTCGCTGCGGGGTCCGACGTCCTCGTCCTGGGCGAGCACCACTCCGAGCCGGGCCCCGAGGCGCCGTCGCCTCCGTGAGCCTCCGGGCAGCCCCCGGGAGGCGGCGCCTCAGGACACCCGGCGGGTCCACGTCGGCTCGACCGCCGCCCACTCCCGGGCCCACTGGCGGTCCCGCTGCCGGCCGAGCACCCAGCACAGCACCGAGTGCGCCAGTGCGGTGACGGCGAGTCCCGCGCTCCACCCGAGGACGACGGGGACGACGGCGGCCAGCGTGACGTCGGACGAGCTCATCGGCTCCTCGGCGCGCAGGCCCTCGGCCGTCGTCCAGATCGGGAACTCGTCACCGGCACGGGTGCCGGTGGGCGCGGGGAGCTGCTCCTCGACCTGCGCCCCGGCGGGGGTGGTCCACCGGGCGGGGACGACGCTGCCGTGGCCGTGCGAGGCGGGCGGGGTCGATGCCGCGTACCCGTCCGCGTCCACCAGCGCGGTCGCGGACGTGCGGGTGAGCTCCCCGGCCTGACGCGCGGCGGCGGACGCGAGGTCGGATCGGACCGCGGTGCCGACGGCGAGCGCCACCGGCACGGAGAGCAGGACGACCGCGAGCACCAGCAGCCGCGCGAGGAACTCCACCCGGTCGCTGCCGCGCTTGAGCGGGCCGGAACCCAGGGTGAACCACCGGAGGGAGCGCAGCACCCGGCCAGCCTGCGGAGTGGCCATGGAGGACTCCTCTCCCAGCTGGCGCGGGCCGGTCCCCGGCCCGGGACGAGCGTCGCGGGGGACCGCTGGGGGCGCCGAGGGGCGCAGGTCCCCGACCCCGTCGCCGCAGGTCGCCTCGCGGAGCACCTGCGGGGGGACCGAGGTCCACGCCGCCGACGACGTTCGTCCCGCCGCGCCCTGACGGGACGGCCCCGGCGCAGCCGAGGGTGCGAGGGCCCTGGCCCGGCGGGACCTCCGTCGTGCCCGGGGCCGACCGAGGTCGGTGTCCGGCTCCCTCGGTCGCCCGGAGGCTGGGCACGCCCCGCGGTGGCCGCCCGGCCCGGCGCGGGAGAGCGGAGGAGAGGACACGGTGACCGAACAGCACCCGCCCTACCCCGTGCGGGTCGACGCGTCGATGGACGCGTCGCTCTCGCGCTGGTTGTGGCTCGTGAAGTGGTTCCTGCTCATCCCGCACGCGATCGTCCTGGCGTTCCTGTGGATCGCCTTCACCGTGCTCACCGTGGTGGCGTGGTTCGCCATCCTGGTCACCGGCCGGTACCCGCGGGCGGTCTTCGACTTCAACGTCGGGGTCCTGCGCTGGTCGTGGCGCGTGCACTACTACGGCTACGCCGCGCTGGGGACCGACCGGTACCCGCCGTTCACCCTGGCCGACGTGCCCGACTACCCGGCCCGGCTCGAGGTGCCCTACCCGGAGCGGCTCTCCCGTGGGCTGGTCCTGGTGAAGTCGTGGCTGCTCGCGCTGCCGCACTGGCTGGTGGTGGCCCTGTTCGTCGGCGGCGGGCTGTGGATCGGCACGTCGTCGGCCACCGACGACGGCGTCTGGGACGACGGCTGGGGCGCCGGTGGGCTGGTCGGCCTGCTGGTGCTGGTCGCCGGGATCGTGCTGCTGTTCTCGGGGCGCTACCCGCGTCCGGTCTACGACTTCGTGCTGGGCATGGACCGCTGGGTGCTGCGGGTGGCCGCCTACGTCGCGCTCATGACCGACCGCTACCCGCCCTTCCGGCTCGACATGGGCGGCGCCGACCCCGGTACGCAGCCCGTGGGTCCGGTGGGGCCGCCCCCTGCCGGCGGCGGGGTGCTCGCGCCCACCGGAGCCGCGGTCGTCCCGACGGGGCCGCCGCAGCACCGTCCGCCGACGTCGTGGAGCGCGGGCCGGGTGGTCACCGTCGTCGTCGGCGCGGTCCTCCTGCTCACGTCCACCGGCCTGCTGGCGGGGGGAGCGGGGCTGGCCTGGGCCGACACCGCGCAGCGCGAGGACGGGTACGTCTGGGCGCCGACCGAGGACCTCAGCACCGAGCGGTACGCACTGGTCGCCGGGTCGTTCACCCTCGACACCGCGGGGGAGGAGTGGCTGGTGGACGACGTGCTCGGGAACGCCCGGCTGGAGGTCACCGCCGAGGACCCCGCGACCGAGGTCTTCGTGGGCGTCGCCCCCAGCGCCGACGTCCGCGGCTACCTGGAGGGGGTCGGCCGGCGGGCGCTCGACGCCATCGGCCCGGACGGCACCCCCGGCGGCGCGGACCTGGCCGGCGGTCCACCGTCGTCCCCGCCCGGCGGGCAGGACATCTGGGTCGCGCAGTCCCAGGGGCCGGGCACCCGGACGCTCGAGTGGACGCCGGCCGACGGCGACTGGACCGTCGTCGTGATGCGCGCCGACGGGTCGGCGGGCATCGACGTCGAGGCGCGGGCGGGCATCACCGCCCCGGGACTGCCGTGGCTGTGGGGCGGGCTGCTGCTCGCGGGCGGCGTCCTCGCCCTCGTCGGCGCGCTGCTCGTCGCCCTCGCGGTGCACCGGGCACGGTCCGGTCCGGCCGGAGCGGCGTCGGCGCAGCCCGTTCCGCCTCCGGCGCCCGCACCGGCACCGGAGGTCCCCGGAGCGGGCGCACCCGCACCGCGCAGTGCGCCGGCGTCCGACTCCGCGATCGGCACCTCGTCGGGCGGTGACCGGTGACGCGCGCCCGGAGTGCCCGCGCCGGGCGCAGGCAGCCTCCTGCCCCGGAGCTCCGGCTCCGGGCCGTGGCGGTCCGCTCGGCGGCGACCGCGGCCGCGGCGGCCGGGGGTCTGGCTCTGGGCAGCCTCGCCGTCGGCTCCCTGGCGGTGGGCGCCCTCGCCGTGGGCCGGCTCGTCCTGCGCCGCGGCGAGATCCAGGAGCTCCGGATCGCCCGGCTGCACGTCGGGGAGCTGACCGTCGACCAGCCGCTGCGGGGCCTCGGGGCAGCGGGGACCTGACCGGTGCGGCCGGGTGCCGGCCCCGGCCCGCCGGCGATGACGGCGGGCCGGGGCGGAGGTGGTGTGACCGTGCCGATCGCGCGGGCCGGCGCGGCGGACCTGGCGATGGGTGCCATCGACGCCGGCGGCGACGTGCCGATGCAGTTCGGCGCCGTGCTGGTGCTCGGCCCCCGCCCGGGAGGTCCCGACGCCGGGGCCGACGACCTCGCTCGGGTGCTGGCCGAGCGGCTGGGCGGCGTGCGGCGACTCCGGCAGCGCCTGGTGCGGGTACCGCCGGGTGCCGGCCGCCCGGTGTGGGTCGACGACCCGCGGTTCAGCACCGGCGCCCACGTGCGGCGAGCCGCCTGCCCGTGGCCGGGCGACGAGCAGGCGCTGCTGGACCTCGCGGCGGGACTGGTCGCCGAGCGGCTGCCGGGGGACCGGCCGGCGTGGGCGGCGGTCGTCGTCCCCGGCCTGGCCGGCGGGCGGACCGGGGTGGTGGTCGTCCTCTCGCACGTGCTCGCCGACGGGATCGGCGGGCTGGCGCTGCTCGGGGCCGCGGCGGACGGCGGACCGCCGTCCGGGCCGTCGCCGCCTGCTCCGCGCGCCCCCTACCGACGGCTGGCCGCCGACGCGCTGCGGGCCCGTGCACGGGCGGTCGCGCGGTGGCGCGCGGGTGCCGCCGAGGTCCGGGACGCGGTGCGGGCCGCCCGCGGGATGCGCGGCCCGCGGGCCGCACCCTGCTCGCTGCTGGCCCCGACGGGGCCGCGCCGCCGCGTCGCGGTGGTCCGGGTCCCGCTCGAGCCGCTCCGGACGGCGGCACACCGGGCCGGCGGCACGGTCAACGACGTCCTGCTGGTGGCGGTCGCCGGCGCGCTCGGGGCGCTGCTGGACAGCCGCGGGGAGACCGTCGACCCCGTCGTCGTGACCGTGGTGGTCACCGCACGGCGGTCGGCCGGGCTCGCCGACCTCGGCAACGCGACCACCCCCCTCGTGGTGGCCGTCCCGGTGCAGGGCGACCCGGCCGACCGGCTGGCACGGTTCGCCGGCACCGTCCGCGCGGCCCGGGACGCGGCCACCGGACCGCCGCTCATCGCGCTGCTGGGGCCGGTGTTCCGGGTGGTGGCCGCGGCCGGTGGCTACCGCGGCTACCTCCGGCACCAGCGCCGGTTCCACACGCTGGTGAGCAACGTGCGGGGGCCGGAGGTGCCCCTCGCCCTCGCCGGCCGGCCCGTCGAGGCGATCGTGCCCGTGGCGGCGGGGGAGGCCGGCAACGTCACCGTCGCCTTCGACGCGCTGTCCTACGCCGGCATGCTGGCGGTCACCGCGGTCGTCGACGCCGACCGCGTCCCCGACCTGCCCGTCCTCACCGCAGCGCTGCAGCAGCAGTTCGAGGCGCTCGTCGGCCGCCCAGCGGACGGTCCGCGGAGGAGTGGTCCGGCTGGAGGTGGGTGAGCGGGATCGCGGCGGGCCCCGTCAGGACGCCGACGTCATCGGTCCGAGGTCGGGGCCGGGGCGGGCGCGGCGCCGGCCAGCGCGCTGCCCAGGACGACCAGCGACAGGGCGACGGGGTAGACGATCCAGCGCTCGGTCCCGCCCTCACCCAGCGATGCGAAGACGGCCAGGTCACCCAGCACCTCGTAGCCGAGGAGGACGGCCAGCGCGACCACGCCGAAGAGCAGCTGGACCGGGCGCAGCGGCCGCGGCAGCAGCCGAGCGGTCAGGATCGCGGCCAGTGCGCCGCTGACGAAGGCCAGGAGGGACACCAGCTGGTGGACGGCCATCACGGTGTTGCCGGGGAACACCCCCACGCCGACCATCCCGAGGGCCAGGCCGCCCAGCGGGAGGGCGGCGGACAGGGGGAGCGCCCGGCCGAGGAGCGCGATCGCCGCGGCGATGGCCAGACCGGCCGCGATCATCGTGACGTTGAAGATCGCCGCCGAGGGCTGCTGGACCACGTTCTCGGGACGCATGGCGGCGAGGTCGCTGACCGTGTTGGTGGTGCTGTCGTAGGCCGCGGGGTAGAGCGCCTCCGCGGTGATGACCGCCAGGAGCACCGCTGCACCCGCCAGCACCAGCAGCGGCCCCGCAGCGGTCCGGGCGCGGGTGTGCGGCGTTCGGCGCCGGGGCGTGCGGACGGGGGTCGTCGTCATGGGTGGCTCCTCGGTACGGGCGTCGGGGTGCGTCCCACCGTCGGCGGTGCGCGGGCCGCCGCCGAGGGGCCGGAGGTCCCGACGGGCAGGGTGTCTGGGCCCGGGGGGCCGACCGCGGTCGGACCCGGGACCTAGGACCCGGTCAGCCGTGCCGCCGGCCCCAGGACCGGGGGCGGACGGCGGGGGAGCATGACCGGGTGACCGGGGACGAGGCGCAGGGCGGCGGGCTGTGGACCGCGGACGCCCCGGCCCGTCCGCAGCCGGTCGTCCCCGTCGGCACCGTGCGCCGACCGGTGTGGCCGGCCGGTGCCGGGCGGCGCCGCCCGTCGGGCCAGGACGCCGTCTCCGGACCGGTGCCCCGCACCGTCTGGATCTGCGCCGCGGCGGGGCTCACCGCCGTCGTCCTCCTGGCGCTCTGGTCCGGCCGGCCGGGCGGCGTGCCGGTCGTCGACCGCGCCGTCCACGACGTCCTCGCCCCCTCGGGCACCCGACCGGGCTGGGCCGAGGACCTCGCCCGGGCCGGGTCCGCCCTGGGCTACCGGGTGATCTGGATACCGACGGTGGTCGTGCTGGCCTGGACCGCGCGGTGGCGCCACCTGCTCGTCTACGTCGCCAGCGTCTCGCTGGTGGCCACGACGGCGGTGGTGGCCGCGGGTGACGCCCGGCTGGTCCGGATCGTGCGCGAGGGGGTCGTCGGGTCGCCCGGGGAGCTGAGCCTGCCCGCGTGGCCGGTCGTCGTCCTGGCCACCGTGGCCACCGGGAGCCTGTTCGCGCTCACCCCCTCGGGGAGGGCACGAGGGTGGGGGTGGGTGGGAGTCGCCGCCGGGGTCGGCACGCTGGCCGTCGACCGGGTCGCCCTGGGCCTGGACGCCGCGAGCACCGCCGTCGTCAGCGCCGTCCTGGGGTGCAGCGCCGCAGCCCTGGCGTCCACCCTCCTGGCTCCCGAACGGGAGTTCCCGGTCACCTACCGCCGCCAGGTGAAGGCGCACCTGCGGCTGGACGCCGACCGCATCCGGCGGGTCGTGTCCGCCGTCCGGGACCAGCTGGGCATCGAGCTCGACGAGATCAGGCCGTACCGGCTGGCCGGCTCGGCGGGGTCCACCCCGTGCCGGCTGCGCCTGGCCGACGGCCCCCCGCGGTACCTCTTCGGCAAGCTCTACGCGACCACGCACCTGCGCTCGGACCGCTCGTACAAGTGGGCCCGGGTGCTCCGGTACGGCCGGCTGGAGGACGAGGCACCGTTCGCCTCCGTCCGGCGCCTGGTCGAGCACGAGGACTACATGATCCGCCTGCTCCGCGACGGCGGTGTGCAGGTGCCCGAACCGGTGGGCGTGGTCGAGGTGGTGCCCGGCCGCGAGTACCTCCTGGTGACCGAGCTGGTCCCCGACGCGGTCGAGGTCCTCGACTCCGGCGTGGAGGACGCCGTCGTGGACGACGCGCTGCGGCAGGTCCGCCGGCTGTGGGCCGCGGGCGCGGCGCACCGCGACGTCAAGCCCTCCAACGTGCTGGTCCGCGGCTCCCGCGTCTACCTCGTCGACGTCTCCTTCGGCGAGCTGCGCCCCTCACGCTGGCGGCAGGCGGCGGACCTGGCGAACATGATGCTGACCCTGGCCCTCGTCGCCGGTCCCCGGCGGGTCACCGATCGCGCGCTGGCGTTCTTCGAGCCGGCGGAGCTGGCCGAGGCCCTCGCCGGCACGAGCTCGCTGACCATGCCGCGCCAGCTGGCCCGCCGGGTGGCCGAGGCCGACGGCGACCTGCTGGCGGAGTTCCGTGCCCTGCTGCCGCCGTGGCCGCGGGTCCGGGTGCAGCGCTGGAGCATGCGCCGCGTGCTCCTGGCGGTGGCCACCGTCGGCGGGGCGGGCCTGGCCGCGGTCCTGCTCGCCGTCAACCTGCGGGCCGGCGGCCTCCTCTGACCGGACAGGTCAGCCGTGGTGCCGCTGCAGCGGCACCTCCAGGGCGCCCCGGGGATCGAGCCGGTACTCGGCGTCCCGGACGCGCAGCGGCAGGGCGGCGGCCGACCGTCCGGCCCCGCCGACGGTCAGGCTGGCGTGGCTGATGCGCACCTCGACCTCCGGGTGCCGGCGGTAGCGCACCCGGAACCGCAGCGAGTGGAGCGCGTCGGGCAGGGCCGGGTCGAAGCCCAGCGCGTCGTCGCGGGTCTCCATCCCGGTGAAGCACCGCTGCACGAGGTCGACGGTCCCGGCCATGGCGCCCAGGTGGACGCCCTCGCCGGTCGTGCCGCCCTGGACGTCGGCGATGTCGCTCTCCAGGGCCTCGAGGAACCAGCCCCAGGCCTTGCGCCGGGCGCCGCGGGCGAGCACCCAGGAGTGGACGACCCGCGACAGCGTCGACCCGTGGCAGGTGCGGTCGAGGTAGTAGCCGACGGTGCGGGGGATGGTCTGCCGGTCGTACCGGTAGCCCAGCCGGTCGAGCAGGCCGTAGAGCTCGTCGGCGGTCAGCAGCTGGAAGAGCATGAGGACGTCAGCCTGCTTGCTCACCTTGTACCGGTTGGGCGAGTCACCCTCCGCCTCCAGGATGCGGTCGAGCCGGCTGATGTCGCCGTACCGGTGCCGGTAGGCCGCCCAGTCCAGCTCCGCCAGGTCCTCGTAGCCGCGGAACTGGCTGAGCACGCCGTCGGCGTGCCAGCACAGCCGCAGCTTGCGGCTGACGTGGTCCCAGTGCTCGAGGTCGGCGCGCCGCAGGTCGAGGGTGTCCAGCAGCTCCTGGCGCCGGCCGGCGGGCAGCTCGTCGAGGCAGCCGAGGGCCCGCTGCAGGGTCCAGGCGGCCATGACGTTGGTGTAGGCGTTGTCGTCGAGGCCGGGCTCGTCGCGACCGGGCAGGGCGTCGTGGTACTCGTCGGGACCCATCACGCCGCAGATGTCGAACCGGTCGTCGACCGGGTCGTAGGTCGCCAGGTCGGCGAAGAACTCCGCGACCGACAGGATGACCTCCGCTCCGTGGGCAGCGAGGAAGCCGGCGTCCCCGGTCGCCTCGTAGTGGCGCCAGGTGTTGTAGGCCACGGCCAGGCCGATGTGCCGCTGCAGCGCGGAGTTGTCCGGCAGCCAGTGCCCCGACCGCGGGTTGAGGTGCAGCGTCTGCGACTCCTCGCGGCCGGTGGCCCCGCTCTGCCACGGGAACAGCGCGCCGCGGTGCCCGGCCGCCCGGGCGGCGGCCCGCGCCTGCGGCAGCCGGCGCCACCGGTACAGCAGCATCGCCCGGGCCACCTCGGGGAGCCGGAGGTTGTAGAAGGGCAGGACGAAGACCTCGTCCCAGAAGACGTGGCCCCGGTAGGCCTCGCCGTGCAGCCCCCGGGCGGGGACGCCGACGTCGAGGTCCACGCTGTGCGGCGAGACGGTCTGCAGCAGGTGGAAGACGTGCAGCCGCAGGACCAGCGCGGCCCGGTCCGGTCCGTCGACCTCCACGTCGCAGCGCGACCACAGGTGGTCCCACGCCAGCTCGTGGCGGGCGAGGACGTCGGCGAACGTCCCTGCACGGGACAGTGCGTCGACGGCGGCCTCGCCCGGTTCGCCGATCCCGCGGTCGCGGGAGGTGCACAGCGCGGCCAGCTTCTCCACGCCGGCCGGCGTGTCCGGGGTCACCTCGAGGGTCAGGTCCACCGCCGCGTACGCCGGTTCGGTCACCGTCGTCCCGCCGGGGGGTCGCGGCTCGCCGCCGCGGAGGACCCGGTGCCACGCGGCCAGGCCGACCCGGATCCGGGACTGGCTGGTCGTCGTGGTGAGGGTGAGCAGACCGTCGTCGGTCGCGTCGGTGCCCTCCGGCACCAGGTGCACGGAGCTCAGCCCGCGGTAGCGGGCCACACCGTCGTTGGCCACCCGCCCGTCGAGGCCGGACCGGACGGTGACCGTCCCCGACCAGTTCTCCGCGACGAACGTGCAGTCCAGGGCGGCCAGGAAGGGCTCGGCCATGGACACCAGCCGCCGCTGGGTCACCCGTGTCCGCCGGCCCTGACCGTCCTCCACGCGGAAGCGCCGGGTCAGGACACCGCGCCGGAGGTCGAGCTCCTGCACGTGGCCGGTCACCCGGGCCGTGGCGAGGTCGACCCAGTCGCCGTCCTCGAGCCGGAACGCCAGCGACTGCCAGTCGGGCAGGTTGACCATGCTCTCGTTGTCGACGCGCCGGCCCTCGACGGTGTCGTTCAGCCGGTTGTAGACGCCCGCGGCGTACGTCCCGGGGTGGTGGACGTCGTCGGCCCGTGACTCCGGCGCGGCGGCACGGGTGACGAAGCGGCCGTTGCCGAGGGCGCACAGGGTCTCCCGCAACCGCTCGCCGGCCGGGTCGAAGTCCTCGTAGCGCAGCAGCCAACCGTCCACGCGGCCGAGCCTGCCCCCGGACGGCCCGGTCCGGCGGCGGCTGACCGGCCCTCGGACCCGGGACGTTCGGCTCTCCGGCGTCCCGGGCGCCGGCGGTCACGGACACCCGGCCGCGGACGGCGTGCCGACGGGACCGCCTGACCCGGCGGAGGTCATGCACCGGCCCGGCCGCCGGACAGCAGGCGGCGCACGCCGGCTCTCGACAGCACCAGGGTGAGGATCAGCAGCGTCACCGAGAAGAACCCACCGAGGCTGACGCGGGCGCCGAAGACGAGGTCGACGACCGCCAGGACGACGAACTTGCTCCCGACGAGCACCGCCCAGAGCAGGAGCGCGGCCACCACCTTGCCCCCGGGCGACGATGCCGCGCGGAACCGGTCCCTGACCCTGTTCTTGGCGGCGACGACCACCTCGAGCACGCCCTTGAGCAGGACCGCGGTCAGGAGCGAGAGCGTGAAGGTCTCGCTGAGGACCTGCGGGAGGTACTCCACGAAGAGGTTCAGGACCACGACGTAGGCGAAGACGTCGATGACGGCTGCCGCGGTGCGTGGCTCGACGACCGTCGCTGCGGCGTCGTGCGGAGCGGACACGCTCACCCCTGCGGGGAGCCGTCGGGCGACCGCGTGCGCGTCCGGTCCTCGCCGCGGGTGACGAGGTCCTCCTCCCGGTCGACGACGAAGAAGAACCCGTCCTCGTCGACGTAGCCGAGGTCGCCGGTGTGCAACCAGCCGCCGGCCATCGCCTCCGCCGTCGCCTCCGGCCGGCCGTGGTACCCACGCATGACGGTGACGCCGCGGACCACGAGCTCGCCGACGTGCCGGCGGCCGGGCGGGAGGATGCGCCCGTCGTCGTCCCACACCTGCACCTCGACGCCGTAGACCGGTCGGCCGACGCTGTGGACCCGGCGGTCCCAGGCGCTGACGTTGGACGTCGTCGTCCCGGCGGTCTCGGACAGCCCGTGGCCCTCGAGGACGACGATCCCGAACTCCCGCTCGAAGGCCTCGATCACCTCGCGTGGGAGCGGGGCGGCCCCGGACACCCCCAGCCGCAGCGACGAGGTGTCGGCGCGGTCGCGGCCGGGGTGGTCGAGCAGCGCGGCGTACATCGTCGGCAGGCCGTCGAGGACGGTCACCCGATGACGCTCGATGGTGGCCAGGACCTGCGCCGGGTCGAACCGGGGCAGCAGCGCCATCGTCGCGGCGAAGCGCACGCAGACGCCCAGGATGCTCGAGAGCCCCAGGACGTGGGACAGCGGCAGCACGCACAGCACGACGTCGTCGTCCCGGATGCCGTACAGCCGTCCGACGGTGTCCGCGCTCATGAACAGCTGGAAGTGCGTGAGCTCGGCGCCCGCGGGCCGGCCGGTGGTGCCGGCCGGGTAGCCGATCACCGCCACGTCACCCGGGTCGGTCTGGTGCAGGGGCGGCGGTCCCAGCACCGCGGTCTCGAGGACCTGCTCGAACGGCCGGCCGATCGGGCAGTGCCCGACGCCGGGCGCGTTGAGGACGACGACGTCGTGGACGCCGGCGTCCGCGGCGCCCTCGGCCGCCTCCTCCGCGGCGCCGCCCCAGGTGACCAGCAGACGGGCGCCGGAGTCCCGCAGGACGGAGCCGACCCCGGCCGCCTCCGAAAGCACGTCGAGCGGCACGACCACGCAGCCGGCCTTGAGGATGCCGAAGTAGGCGGCGAGGAACTGCGGCACGTTGGGCAGCTGCAGCGCCACCGCGTCGCCCGGGGACAGCCCCCGTGCGGCCAGGCCGGCGGCGAACCGGTCGGACGCCGCGTCCAGCTCGACGTAGGACAGCGCCCCGCCGTCGAACAGCGCCACCGGCTTCTCCGGGTGGGCCCGCGCCGCCTCGCGCAGCGTCATGGCCAGGTTCAGGGTCACCCTCGCCCCGGCTCCGCGGTCGGGACGTCGGGCACCGCCGGCGGGACCGGCCCGGTCACCAGGCCGCCGTCCACCACGAACTCCGACCCGGTCGAGAAGCTGCTGTCGTCGCTGGCGAGGAAGAGCACCAGCCGGGCGACCTCCTCCGGCTCGCCCATGCGCGGGATCGGCTGGACGGCGAGCATCCGGTCGCGCACCGCGTTCTGCGCCGGGTCGTCGGACTCGGTCATCGGCGTGCGGATGGGCCCCGGGTGCACGGAGTTGACCCGGATGCCGTCGCGGGCCAGCTCGAGGGCGGCGGCCTTGGTGAGCCCGCGCACGCCCCACTTGCTGGCCACGTAGGCCGACAGGCCGGCGTAGGCCTCCAGGCCGGCGGTGGAGGAGATGTTGACGATGGCGCCACCGCCGGACCGGCGGAGGGCGGGGATCGCCGCCTGCGTGCCGAGGAAGACCCCGGTGAGGTCGACGTCGAGCACGGCCTGCCAGTCCCCGGGGTCCAGGTCTGCGATCGGCCCCCAGCGGACGATCCCGGCGTTGTTGACGAGCACGTCGAGGCGCCCGAACGCGGCCTCGGCGGCCGAGACCGCCGCGCGCCACTGGGTGCGGTCGGTCACGTCCAGGTGCACCGAGCGCGCCCGCTCCTCGCCGAGCTCGGCGACGACCTTGGCCGCGTCGTCGTCGAGCAGGTCACCGACGAGGACGCGGCCGCCCTCACCGACGACCGTCCGGGCGATCGCCGCGCCGATGCCGCGGGCGCCGCCGCTCACCAGGACCACCCTGCCGTCGAGCCTGCCCATGGTCGTCTCCCCGGTTCAGCGCGACAGGCCGACCGACGCCGCCCGGCGGGCCAGGTCGGCCCCCCAGGCCCGTGCCCGGTCCCGCTCGCCCGCCTTGAGCAACCCGGCGTCCCCCTCGACGACGAAGCCCTCCGGCTCGGCGACCAGCTCGTAGCCGTGTCCGTCGAGGCGGTGGGCGATGCCCCTGGCCGCCCCGCCGACCATCGGACCCTCGCCGCGGGTGTCGAACGCGGCCGCGCGCCGGCCGCCCGACGCCTCCGGCAGCCGGTGGAACCAGTTCCGGAGGCCCGCTCCCTCGGCGCCGGGCTCCAGGCCGTGGCCCATGGTCGTGCCCCCGTCGCGCTCCTTCTCCTCCTCGATCCGGACGGCCATCCGCCGCGTCATCCCCGAGGACATGCCGCGCATGTGGGTGGGACCGCCCACGACGAGCAGGTCCGCGGAGACCACCCGGCCCGGGTCGGCCTCGCCCACCCGGAGGCACACGACGGTCGCGCCGGGCTGGGCCTCGGACGCGCCCGCGGCGATCGCGTCGGCGATCTCGTGCGTCGCGCCGTACATGCTCTCGAACACCACCGCGATCTCCATGCCGATCAGCCCTCCTGTGTGCCCGCCCGTGCGGTGCCCACGGTCGTCCCCGGTC
Source organism: Geodermatophilus sp. SYSU D00697 (assembly GCF_054050175.1). Classification (NCBI taxonomy): domain Bacteria; kingdom Bacillati; phylum Actinomycetota; class Actinomycetes; order Geodermatophilales; family Geodermatophilaceae; genus Geodermatophilus; species Geodermatophilus sp. SYSU D00697. The sequence goes on along the minus strand of NZ_JBJGYV010000008.1, from coordinate 106,483 downwards.
GGGACGCCGAGCAGGGGCGGGCGTCCCGAGCGGCGGTGGAGATGGTCGGCGGGTGGACGGACCTTGGCCCCGTGGACGGCCGGGACGGGGCCGGAGTCCGTCCCGAGCGGGACCCTGGACCCTGCTCCCGGCCGACCCGGTCGGCCAGCGTGACGGTCATGCCAGCGCCCCCGCCCTCCCCGGGGGCCGACCCCGGTCGGGCCGCGGTCCTCTCCCTCAACGTCGGCTCCAGCTCCCTGAAGGCGGCGCTGCGGGACCCCGCCCTGCGGGTGCACGTGGAGATCGCCGGTCTCGGCGGGGGCGCCCCACGGATCACGGCCGGAGCGCCGTGGTCGGGGACGGAGACCTCGCCGCTGGACGGCGGCTGGGAGGCCGCGCTGCCCGCCGTCGCCGCGGTCCTCGACCGCCACGGACCGCCGCCCGACGCCGTCGCCCACCGCGTGGTCCACGGCAGCCACCTGCTGCTGCGCGCCTGCCCGGCCGACGACGACCTGCTGGAGCGGTTGCGGGCCGAGGCCGACCTCGACCCGCTCCACCTGCCCCGGCAGCTGGACGTGGTGCAGGCGGCCCGCCTGCAGTGGCCGCACGCCCGGACGCTCCTGGTGCCCGACACCGGCTTCCACCAGCGCCTGACCGACGAGGCGGTCACCCTGCCGCTGCCGGCCGACGCCCGGGCCTCGGGACTGCGCCGGTGGGGCTTCCACGGCCTGGCGGTCCAGAGCGTGGTCGACCTGGTGCCCGGGCTGGGCGGCGCCGTCGTGGTGCACCTGGGCAGCGGTTGCAGCGTGACGGCGGTCGACCACGGGGTGCCCCGGCACACCAGCATGGCGCTGAGCCCCGCGGGCGGCGTGCCGTCGCTGACCCGCAGCGGCGACCTGGACCCGGAGGTGGTGCTGCGGCTGGTCGACCGCGCCGGATCGGTCGCGGCGGCCCGCGAGCTGCTCAACCGGCGGTCCGGGGTCGCCGGGCTCTCCGGCGGCCGGACCGACGTCCGCGCCCTGCTCGCGGCGCAGGACGAGGAGGCCGACCTGGCCCTGCGGGTCTTCGTGCGGGACGTCGCGATGGCCGTCGCCGGGGCCGTCACGACGCTCGACGGATGGGACTGCCTGGTCTTCACCGGTGGGATCGGGGCCAACTCGGCCGAGGTCCGGGAGCTGGTGTGCAGCCGGCTGCTCCCGCTGCGGGTGGGGACCGCACGACTGGCGGGCCGACCCAGCGAGCGGCTGGTGGCGTCCGGCCTGCGGGTGCTCGCCCTCCCCGTGGACGAGGAGGCCGTGATGGACCGGTTGGCCCGCGCCGCGCTGGCCCCGACCCGGGAGGACGGCCCGGTCGCGGCTGACCCGGCTCCGGCGCAGCGACCGGTGCACCCGAGCGGGGCCCCGGACGCACCCCCGGTCCTCGTGGCCGTGGCCAGCCGGCACGGCGCGACCCGGGAGATCGCCGAGGCGCTGGCCGTCGGCATCCGCCGCGCAGCCGGCCGGGCGGTCGACGTCCGCCCGGCCGGGGACGTGCGCTCCGTGGCCGGGTACGGCGCCGTGGTGGTCGGCAGCGCCGTCTACGGCGGGCACTGGCTGGAGGAGGCCCGCGACTTCGTCCTGCGGTCGGCCATCGACCTGTGGGATCGGCCCGTCTGGGCGTTCTCCAGCGGACCCCTGGGAGTGCCTCCCCGGCCATCCGAGGCCTACCTCGACGTCGGTGAGATGGAGACCCAGACCCGGTGCCGTGAGCACCGCGTGTTCCCGGGGCGGCTCGACCGGTCCGTGCTGGACGTCGGGGAGCGCGCCGTCGTCACCGCGCTGCGGGCCGCCGAGGGCGACTTCCGCGACCTGCGGGCCGTGGACGAGTGGGGCGCCGCCATCGGCGCCGAGCTGGCCGCCCCGTCCCTGGCCGGGCTGGCGTGACCACCGGCGCGCCCCCGTCCCCGGCCCTGCTCGGCGCCGGGGTCGCCCGTCCCGCCCGCCCGGCCCGTGCGCTCCTGCGGGACGGGACGCCGGCGCTGCTGGAGCGGCTGGGCCCCGACTCCGTGGACGAGGTCCTCGCCCTGCACGAGCGGCTGCCGGACCACGACCGCCACCTGCGGTTCGCGACGCTGCACCCTGCCGACCTCGACGACCACGTGCGGCAGACGCTCGACCCGGCCGCCGGGGCGGTCAACCTCGGCGCCCGGGTGCGCGGGCGCCTGATCGGGGTGGTGCAGCTGCTGCCCACCGGTGCTGCCGCCGGTGAGGTGGCGGCGGTCGTGGACGCGCGGTGGCGCTCCGAGGGAGTGGCCACCGTGCTGCTCGAGGAACTCGCCGCGAGCGCTCGGCGGCTGGGGATCGAGCGGTTCCAGGCGCTCGTGCTGGCCGAGAACGGGGCCATGATCCGGGTGCTGACCGACCTCGGCCTCCCGCTGGACGTCACCCGCGACGGTGCCGAGCTGAGCGTGGAGGTCGCCCTCCACCCCGACGGCCGGTACGAGGCCGCCAGTGAGGAGCGACACCGTCGCGCCGCGGCCGCGAGCCTCTCGGCCCTGTTCCGGCCGCGGACGGTCGCGGTCGTCGGCGCCGGCCGGTCGGAGACGTCGGTCGGCCGGGCGGTGCTGCGCAGCCTGCGCTCGTCGGGCTTCCGCGGCGAGGTGTTCCCGGTCAACCCGGCGGCCGGCGAGGTGGACGGCGTCCCGTGCCGGCCCTCGGTGGCGGCGCTCGAGGACCGGGTCGACCTGGCGGTCGTCGCCGTGCCCGCCGCCGCCGTCGAGGAGGTCGTGGAGGACTGCGGCCGGGCCGGGGTCCGCGTGGTCCTGGTCCTCAGCGGCGGCATCGAGCGCATCCCCGGCCTGCTCGACCGGCTCGTGGACGTCGCGACCCGCGCAGGCATGCGCCTCGTCGGGCCCAACAGCGTCGGTGTGGCCGCGCCGGGCCCTCCGGCCTGGCTGGACGCCACCTTCGCCGGCGCCGCGTGCCCGGCCGGCGACATCGGCCTGGTCGCCCAGTCGGGCGGCATCGTGATCGCCACCGTCGGGGCCTGGCAGCGGCTGGGGCTGGGCGTGTCGGCCATGGCGGCGATCGGGGACGCCTACGACGTCGGCGCCCGTGACCTGCTGGCCTGGTTCGACGAGGACGACCGGACCGGGGCGGTGGCCCTCTACGCCGAGTCGGAACCCGACCTGCGGGGCCTGGCCCGGACCGCCGCCCGGCTGAGTGCCCGCGTGCCGGTGCTGGCCGTGGAGTCGGGCACCTCGCGTGCCGGTGCCCGTGCCGCGGCCTCCCACACGGCGCGCGCCGCGACGCCCGGCGCCGTCCGGGAGGCCGCGTACGCCTCCGCGGGCATCCAGACGGTGCCGGACCTGACCACGCTCGCGGCCACGGTGGCGCTGTCGCGCGCGCAGCCCCTGCCGGGGGCGGGGACGGTCGCCGTCCTCACGAACGTGGGCGGCGGAGGGGTGCTGACCGCCGACGCCCTGGTCGCCGCCGGGCTCCCGGTGGACCCGCTCCCGGATCTGCTCCAGGCGCGGCTGCGTGCGCTGCTCCCGCCCCTGGCCGCGACCGGCAACCCCGTGGACGCGGGGGCCGCGGTCGGCGTCGGGTCGTTCGCCGCGGCGCTGGGCTGCCTGCTCGACGCGCCCGAGGTCGCGGCCGTCGTCACCGTCACCGCGCCCACCGGGGTGAGCGACCCGGCCCCGGCGGTGGCCGCGGCGGTGCAGCAGCACTCCGGGGACACGCCCGTCGTCGACGTCCGTCTGGGCCGGGCCACGTCGGTGGAGCGGATCGAGCTCCCCGGCGACCCGGCCGGCCGCTTCCTCGTCTCCGTCGCCGAGCCGGTGGTCGCCGCTCGCGCGCTCGGCGCCGCGGCGCGGCGCCGGGCCTGGCTGTCCCGGCCCGCGGGCGTGGTGTCGGCGCCGGCGGGCGTGGACGTGCGCGCGGCCCGGGACGTGGCCACCGGCGTGCTGCGGCGGGCTCCGGAGGGGGACTGGCTGCTGCCCCCGGAGGTGACGGCGCTGTGCGGGTCGGCGGGCCTGCCGGTCGTGCCGCTGCTCTGGGCGACCACCCCGGCCGAGGCCACGGCCGCGGCGGCGTCCGTGCGCGGCGCGGTCGCGGTGAAGGCCGTCGTCCGCGGGGTGGTGCACAAGGGCGACGCCGGGTTCCTGCGGCTCCCGGTGACCGACCCGCACGAGGCGGCCGCCGTCGTGGCGGAGTGGTCCGCACGCGCCGGCGCGGACTGGGTGGGGGCCGTCGTCCAGCCGGTGGTGCCGCCGGGCGACGAGGTCCTCGTCGGCGCCGTCCGGGACCCGGCTGCCGGGGCGGTGGTCGCCCTGGGCCCGGGAGGCCGCGCCGCGGACGCGCTCGGCCACCGCGCGCACCGGCTGGCTCCGCTGGGCGACGCCGAGGCCGAGGAGGTGCTGGCCGCCACCGGGCTGTTCGCGACCGCGCACGGGCGGACGCTGGACCGGGCGGGTGTCGCGGACTGCCTGCGGCGGGTGGCGTGGCTCGCCGACGCCGTCCCCGAGGTCGCCGAACTCGAGGTCAACCCGCTGGTCGTGGGTCCGCACAGCAGCGCGGCCGTCGACGTGCGGATCAGGTTGCTCCCCGTCTGACCCGGCGCCGGGGTGTCCGTTCAGAGGTAGGCGCGGGGGTCCACGGCCGGGGGCAGCTCACCCGGCACGACGCGGCGCCCGGTGACGTGGTGGGGGATCAGCCGGAGCCAGTGGCCGTGCTCCCCGGGCGCCCAGGGGCGGACCCCGACGTCGTGGGTGCGCTGGACCAGCTCCGCGCCGTGGGCGTCGGTGACCTCCTCGGCGAGCCCGCGCACCAGCACGCTCCACCCGCTGCGGTGGACCGGGTCGATCGCGTCGACCTCGAAGGTCACGTTGGCGTGGTCGGCGGCGGCCAGCTTCGTGCCGGGGGAGGTGCGGATGACGATCGTGTCGTGGTCCATGCCGTAGTTGACCGGGAAGATGAGCGGGTAGTGCTCGGCGTTCACCCCGAGGCGGCCCACCTGCTGGGTCCGCAGCAGCCGGTAGCACTCGTCGACGGGGATCTCGGTCGAGGGCGTGTCCGGGGTGTCGGTCATCGCGGATCCGCCTCCCACGTCCAGTCGCGGACCTCGGGCAGGTCCTCGAGCGCCTCCACGACGTGCTCACGGTGCCGCCGCAGCTGCTCCCGGCACAGCCGGGCCAGCGTGTCGCCGCCCTCCGGGATCCGCCGGGACCGGCGCAGCGCCTCCAGCACCAGGTCGTAGCGGCTCATCCGGTTGAGCACGACCATGTCGAAGGGCGTCGTGGTGGTGCCGTGCTCGGTGAAGCCGCGGACGTGGAAGCGGTCGATGTCGGGCCGGCCGTGGATCAGGGGGTGGATGGCCCGCGGGTGGCCGTGGAAGGCGAAGACGACGTCGACGGAGTCGGTGAACAGGTCGGAGAAGCGTTCCGGGGAGAAGGCCGCCGGGTGCTCGCCGGGCGGCAGCAGCCCCATCAGGTCGACGATGGCCACCACGCGCAGCCGCAGGTGGGGGACGTGCGCCCGCAGCAGCTGGGCGGCGGCCAGCACCTCCATCGTGGGCACGTCGCCGGCCGCGGCGAGGACGACGTCGGGCCGGTCGGTGCGGGACCGGTCGGGCTCCTCGGTGCCGGCCCACTCCCACACCGCGCCGCCGGCGGACACCAGGGTGCGCGCGGCCTCCAGGTCGAGGTACTGCAGGTGCCGCTGCTTGTCGACGACGACGAGGTTGACCAGCCCGCGGCTGCGCAGGCACTCCTCGGCGACGACCAGCGTGCTGTTGGCGTCCGGCGGGAACCAGATGCGGGTGACGTCCGGCGACAGCGGCGCGACGGTGTCGATCAGGCCGGGCCCCTGGTGGGAGAAGCCGTTGTGGTCGTTCCGCCACGTGGTGCTGGTCAGGAGCACGTTCAGCGAGGGGACCGGGCTGCGGCCTGGCTCGGTCGCGGCCTGCTGCAGCCACTTGGCGTGCTGGACGATCATCGAGGCGCTGACCATGGCGAAGGCCTCGTAGGTGGCGAACAGGCCGTGCCGGCCGGTGAGGGTGTAGCCCTCGAGCCAGCCCTCGCACAGGTGCTCGCTGAGGACCTCCATGACCCGGCCGTCGGGGCCGAGCGACTCGTCCCCGGGGAGGACCGGCAGCATCGAGCAGCGGTCGGTCACCTCGAAGACGGCGCCGAGCCGGTTGCTGTTGGTCTCGTCGGGCGAGAACAGCCGGAAGTCCCCACCGCCGTCGGCGCGCCCGCTGCGGACGAGGACGTCGCGCAGGTACTCGCCGAGCGGCCGGGTGGTCTCGTGCTGCAGCACCCCGGGCGCGGTGACGGGGAGGGCGTGGTCGTCGAGGTCGGGCAGCGGGAGGGGCCGCACGCGGAAGCGGGGACCGCCGGCCCGGGGGGTCGCCGAGAGCCGCAGGTCGCCCTCGGGGGTCAGCGCCGCCAGCTCCGGCACCAGCCGTCCGGCGGCGTCGAAGCACTCCTCGGGACGGTAGGAGCGCAGCCAGTCCGACAACTGGGCCAGGTGCGCGGGGTCCTCCCGGACCCGGGACAGCGGCACCTGGTGGGCCCGGTGGGTCCCCTCCACCGCGACGCCGTCCACGCGGCGGGGACCGGTCCACCCCTTCGGCGTCCGCAGCACGACGGCCGGCCAGCGCACCCGTCCCCGTCCGGTGCCCGAGCGCGCCTCGGCCTGGATCGCCCGGATCGTGGAGTGCGCGGTGGACAGTGCGGCGTCGAGGTCGCGGAACACGCGGCGCGGGTCGTCGCCGGCGACCACCACCGGGTCCCAGCCCTGGCTGTGCAGGTAGCCGCAGACCTCCTCGTCGTCCGTGCGGCCGAGCACGGTCGGGCCGGAGATCTTGTAGCCGTTCACGTGCAGGATCGGCAGGACCGCGCCGTCCCGACGCGGGTTGAGGAAGGCCGGCAACCGCCACGAGGCCGCGAGGGGCCCGGTCTCCGCCTCGCCGTCCCCGATGACGCAGGCGACCAGCAGGTGCGGGTCGTCGAACGCGGCCCCGGCCGCGTGCAGCAGCGCGTACCCCAGTTCGCCGCCCTCGTGGATGCTGCCGGGGACGTGGACGCCGGCGTGGCTGCTCACCCCACCCGGGGTGGAGAACTGGCGGACCAGGCGGACGAGGCCGGCCAGGTCGGTCGAGACCTCGGGGTGGACCTCGCTGTAGGTGCCGTCCAGGTAGGCGCCGGCCAGCACCGCCGGGCCGCCGTGCCCGGGACCGGTCACGAGGAGCGCCTGCTGCCCGGTCCGCCGGATCAACCGGTTGAGCAGCGCGTAGAGCATCGTCAGGCCGGGGCTCGTGCCCCAGTGGCCGAGCAACCGCGGCTTGACGTGGTCGGGGCGCAGGGGCTCCCGGAGCAGGGGGTTGTCCCGGAGGTAGATCTGGCCGGCGGTGAGGTGGTTCGCCGCGTTCCACCACCGGAGGTCCAGGTCCAGGTCGTCGTCGGGGTACGCGTCCGTGCCGGCCGTGGCGGCCTCGACTGCGGTCATCGTCCAGGGTCTCCGGGGGGTCGGGGATGGCACCGATGCTCCGGTCCGCCGCCGCGGCGTGGTGGGGGCCAAGGTCCCGGATCGACGTGCCCTTCGCTCCGGAGCTCCTCCGGGGACCCGTGCAGGTACGGGAGGAGGCCCCGGGCTCCCGGGACCTTGGTCCTGCGCCGCCCGGCCCGTCCAGGACCTAGCCTCGGCGCTCGTACCGTCGGAGGACCGGCGGTGGAGCGCTGCCCGCCGGCAGTGACACCGAGGAGGCGGCAGGTGGACGCGAACGGGAACGGCACGATCACGGTCTTCCTCCTCGACGACCACGAGGTGGTCCGCCGCGGCGTGGCCGACGTCCTGGGGAACGAGCCGTCGATCACGGTGGTGGGCGAGGGCAAGAACGCCGCCGAGGCGCTGGCCCGCATCCCCGCCCTGCGCCCGGACGTGGCCGTCCTCGACGTCCGGCTGCCCGACGGGGACGGCGTCTCGGTGTGCCGCGAGCTGCGGTCCCGGATGCCGGATCTCAAGGTGATCATGCTGACCAGCTACAGCGACGACGAGGCGCTGTTCGAGGCCATCATGGCCGGCGCCTCGGGCTACCTGCTCAAGCAGATCCTCGGCCAGGACCTCGTGAGCGCGGTGCGCACGGTGGCGGCCGGCGGTTCCCTGCTGGACCCGGCTGCCACGACCGCCGTGCTGGAGCGGCTGCGGCGCGCCGCCGAGCCGGCCGGCCCGCTGGCCAAGCTCAGCGACCAGGAGCGCACCGTCCTGGAGCTGATCGGCGAGGGGCTCACCAACCGCCAGATCGGCGAGCGGATGTTCCTCGCCGAGAAGACGGTCAAGAACTACGTCTCCCACCTGCTGGCCAAGCTGGGCCTCGAGCGCCGGACCCAGGCGGCCGTGCTCGCGACGGAGCTGCGCGCCTCCCCGACGGGCTCCCGCCGCGACTGACGACCCCGGGGCGGGTCAGGCCAGGGGCGCCCACCAGCGCAGCCGGGTACCGCCCTCCGGCACCGGTTCCACGGTCGCCCCGCCGCCGCGACGGGCGGCGCGGTCCTCGAGGTTGCGCAGGCCGCTGCGGGCGGCGCGGGGATCGATCCCGCGGCCGTCGTCGACCACCTCCAGCACGACCTCGTCGGTGACGTCGAGGGTCACCGTGACGTGGGCCGCGCCCGAGTGCCGGGCCGCGTTGCTGACCGCCTCCCGGGTCACGGCCTCGACGTCGGCGGCCAGGGCTCCGGTGACCAGGCTGTCCACGGCTCCGGACATGCGGACCGTCGGGTGCAGGTCCGGCCCGGCAGTCTCGGTGACGACGTCGAGCACACGGCGGCGCAGGCTGGTCGACTGGTCGACGTCATCGGTCGTGTGCAGGTCGAAGATCGTCGTCCGGATGTCGCGGACGGTCCCGTCGAGCTGGTCGATGACCTCTGCGATCCGGCGCCGGACCTGGCCGTCCTGCACCCGGGGCAGCACCGACTGCAGGGTCAGGCCCGCCGCGAAGACGCGCTGGATGACGTGGTCGTGCAGGTCCTGCGCGATGCGGTCGCGGTCCTCGTACACGTCCAGCCGGCGCGCCACCTGTTGCCGGGCGGCGAGGTCGAGCGCGGCGGCGACCTGGTCGGCGAAGGAGGCGATCAGCGGGGCGGTGCCGGGGGCGAAGTCGGGAGCCGCCGCGCGCCGCGCCGCGACGAGCACCGCGTCCTCGGTGTGCGCTCCACGCAGGGGGACGGCGATGCAGGGACCCCAGTCGACGTCGGCGTTGGGGCCCTCGTAGTCGACCCCGCGCATGTCCACGGTGACCACGCCCTCGGCGGACGCCACCGCCTCGAGCACCGGGTTGCCCGCGGTCGACAGTCGCTGCCCGGTGAGGTCGTCGAGCCCGTTCCCGACCTGCACCCGGACGTCGAAGGTGCCGTCGTCGGGGGAGGGGCCGACCATGACCCAGGCGCCGTGGGCGCCGGTCAGCTCCGCGATCCGCGTGGCGATCAGCCGCAACGCGTCGTCGGGGGAGGCGGCCTCGAGCAGGCTGGCCCGGACGTCGGAGACCGCGGTCGTCCAGCGCCGTCGCTCGTCGGCCTCCTCGTAGAGGCGGGCGTTGTCCACGGCGATGCCGGCGGCACCGGCGAGTGCGGTGAGGACGGCCTCGTCCTCCGCGGTGAACTCGCCGGTCCGCTTCTCCGTCATGTAGAGGTTGCCGAAGACCTCGCCACGGACGAGCACGGGGACGCCGAGGAACGTGTGCATCTCCGGGTGGTGGGGCGGGAAGCCCACCGAGGCCGGGTGCCGGCTGAGGTCGGGGATGCGCAGCGGGTACGGCTCGGTGATCAGCTGCCCGAGCACGCCCTTGCCCTCCGGCAGCGATCCCATCCGGGCCGCGAGGTCGTCGTCGATCCCCACGTGGATGAAGGCGGCCAGCCCGCCACCGGGGGCGAGCACCCCCAGCGCCCCGTAGCGGGCGTCGACCAGGTCGGCCGCGGCCTCGACGATCCGCCGCAGCGTGGTCTCCAGATCCAGCCCCGTGGAGACGGTGAGGAAGGCGTCGAGGAGGTGCTGGATCCGGGCCTGGTTGCGGGCCACGGCGGCGAGGCGGTCCTGCACCTCGTCCAGGAGTTCGGTGAGGCGCATCCCGCCCAACGACCCGGCGCCCGGTTCCGACGGGGAGCCCAGTGGCTGAGGGCGCATCACCGTGCCACCTCCTCTCGCCGGCCCCAGCCTGGCACGACGCTCCCGGCGGTGGAACCCGTCGGTCCCGCCGGGGCCCGCGGCGCCGGTCACGTGGTCGCCGGGCCGGTCGAGGGCCCGGAGGGACCCAGCCGGCCGGCAGGGACCGCGCGCCAGCCGTGCAGGAGGCGCACCAGCACCGCGACGTAGCAGCGGTCCGGCGCGGTCGCCGGGCGTGTCCAGGGGAGGGCGTCGAGGGCGGCGATCCCGGTGGGGTCGGTGACGAGCCGGGCCGGCCCCACCACCGAGACGCTCCAGCCCCTCCCGAGCTCGTCGTAGCAGCCGGTCTCGAAGGCGACGATCGTCCCCCTGGCCCCGGCGACGAGGTCGCTGTCCGCGTGCGCGGGGATGACGACCGCCCCGTCGTGGAGGCGATAGGCGACCGGCTGGATGGCGGGGAGCGCGTTCCGCGTGAAGCCCAGCCGGCCGGTCCGGGCCGTCGTCAACAGCCCGTGGCACTCGTCGTGACCGAGGACCTCGAGCACCGGGTCCTCATGCGTGGTCGGCACGTCTCCCCTCCCGGCCCCGGACGGCTCCGCACGGTCACGGGGCGGACCCGGCCGCGGGAGCCGGGACCGGGCGGCTGCTCAGGGCGGCGGCGATCTCCTCGGCCCAGGAACCGACCGACGCCCAGTCGCGGAAGTCGCCGACAGGTGCCCGCATGGCCGTCACCATGGCCCGTTCCCCGAAGGACAGCAGCGACTTCTCGAGGCGGCCCGGGAAGACCCGGTGGCCGCGGGGACGGAGCATCGCGGCGAGCGTGCCGGCGTCGTGCGGCTCCTCCGGGGGGAACGGCGGTTCGCCGATCGGGCCGCTGGAGAACAGCCACACCGGGCGGTCCCGCAGCGCCACCGCGTGCGCCGTCGCCAGCTCACGGGCCGGCTCCAGCCAGCGTCCGGCGTAGACCGCGCTGCCGAGGACCACCGCGTCGAACGCGGAGGGGTCGGGGCGGTGCTCGGCCGGCACCGACGAGGCGACCACCTCCCTGCCACCTCCCGCCCCGCTCCCCGTGATGGCGCGGGCCAGCGCGTCGGCGATCTCGTGGGTGGCCCCGTGGCGGCTGGCCGCGCTCACCAGCACCCGGAGGGCGTCGGTGCTCACCGGGCACCGTCGAGCGGGACGGGGACGACCGCGACGGGGCAGCCGGCGCGGTGCAGCACGCCGTGGGTCGTCGAGCCCAGGCGGGCGAAGGGCCTGCGGTGCCGATGGCCGACGACCAGCAGCTGTGCGGTCAGGCCGGCGGCGACGAGCGCCCGTGCGGTGCGCTCGCGCAGGACCACCTCGCGGACGGGCACGTCGGGCTCCTTCGCGCGCCACCCGGCCAGCGCCTCGGCGAGCACCCGCTGCTCGTCGGCGAGCACGCCGGCCCAGTCGACGAGCGGGCTCATCGTCTGGAACGAGGTCTCCAGCGCGGCGTCCTGCCAGGCGTGGACCGCGACCAGGTCCGTGCCACGGACGGCGGCCTCGGCGAAGGCGAAGCCGAGGACGGCGTCATCCCCCCGGCGACCCTCCACGCCGACGACCACGGACGTCCGCTGCGAGACGACGACCGACGTCTCGTCGGGCAGGACGACGACCGGGCAGGCGGCCTCCGCGACGACCCCGCTGGCCGTGGAGCCCATCAGCAGGCCCGCGACGCCACCGACACCCCGGCTGCCGACGACCAGCAACTGGGCCTCCTCGGACGCGCGGCGCAGGGCCGCCACCGGGTCGCCGGGGACGACCGACCAGCCGACCCGGTCGGCGCCGAGGACGTCGGCGGCCTCGGCCGCGACCTCCCGGAGGACCGTCTCCGCGCCGGACTCGACCATCGTCTGCAGCTCCGAGCCGGGGTCGGTGTCGGCGGTGATGCCGCCCAGCGGCCAGGACAGCCCGTGCACCAGGCGCAGCGGGGCCTGCCGCAGCCGGGCCTCGGTGGTCGCGAACGACGCGGCCGCGCGGGCCGCGTCCGAGCCGTCGATCCCGACGGCCACGGGGCGGACGGAGCTGGACCGTGTCATGACCGCCTCCTCAGGCGTCTGCGGGTGAGGGCTGGGCCGGAGCAGGTGCCGCACGGTCCGGCGAGGGGAGGACGCGGACCCCGACGACGCCGCCCACCGTCGTCGCGAGCGCGGTCAGGGCCCGCTCCTCCACCGCTGCCGACGGCTGGGGGACGCCACGGGAACGCTGGATGGTGGCCAGGCCGTCGACGACGGTCACCGACCACGCGTCGAGCTCGCCGGTGTAGCCCTCCACCAGCCGGAGCACGTCGTGCCGGATCTCCTCGTCCGGGCGGACCAGCGTGCGCAGGAGGTCCCGTCGGCTGACGATGCCCACCAGCCGGTGCCCGTCCACCACGGGGACGCTGCGCAGCCTGTCGTCGACGAAGAGCCGGGCGATGTCCGCGACGTCCGCCGTGGCGTCGACCGTGCGGACGTGGCGGGTCATCACGCCGTGCACCAGCAGCGACGGGGGAGCCTCGGGCCTCTCCCCGTCACGGCGCAGGTGGAGCCTGGGGTCCTGCGGCATGCGGTCACGGAGGACGTCGGCCTCGGCGACGATGCCGACGACCCGGTCGTCGTCGTCGTCCACGACGGGCAGGGCCGCGAAGCCGCGCTCGGCCATGACCTCCGCCGCGTACTTGGCCGACGTCTCCGGTCCCACGGTGACGACCTGGCGGGTCATGACGTCTCTGGCCTGCACGGCTCCTCCTCCGGGACGGGGTGCTGGGCCGGACGCTAGGCAGGTGGGCGGGACCCACCCCAGGGTCGCCGGACGCCGGCGTGCGGGACCTCCGTCCCTGCTCGGACCACCGAGTCCCGCGGCGCGGGACCGCCGGGACGCAGGTCCCTGGGGCCCGGGACCGTCGGCCCAGGACGCAGCCCTCGGCCGGGACCGACGGTCGGGCGGACGTCCCGGCGACCGGCGCCCGGACGGACGGCCGAGGAGGAGCCCATGGACATCGGCGCGCACGCGGCCGGCTCGGCAGACCCCGGCAGGGTCGTCGTCGGGGTGGACGGGTCGCGCGGCTCCCGCGCGGCACTCCGCCACGCCCTCGTGACGGCGCAGCGCCGGGGGGCGGAGCTCGAGGTGGTGGCCGGCTACGCCCCCGAGCTGTACTGGATGAGCGGCGCCCCGGTCGCCGTCCCGGACGTGTCCGCGCTGCGCGAGGGCACCGAGAAGCGCGCCGTGGACCTGCTGCACGAGGTCGCCGCCGAGCTCGGGATCCCGGTGGGTGCGGGCGGCGGCGCGGTGCGGACGCGGATGGTGGTCTCCGGCGAGCCGGCCGTCGTGGAACTGCTGCACCGTTCCGCCGGCGCCGAGCTGCTCGTCGTGGGCAGCAGGGGGCGCGGCGCGGCCGCCAGCGTCCTGCTGGGCTCGGTCGCCCTGCACTGCGTGACCTCCGCCCGGTGCCCGGTGGTCGTGGTGCACCCGCCGGTCGAGCAGCCGGCGCGGCCCCCGCGCGTCGTGGTCGGCCTGGACGTGTTGGACGGCGCCCGTGCCGCCCTGGCCGCGGCCGTCGAGGAGGCGGCCGGCACGGGCGCGGTCGTCGAGGTCGTCGCCGCCTACACCCCCGCGGACCACTGGACCGAGCTGTACCCGGTGGTCATCCCGCCGGCGGAGGAGATCCGTGCCGACGTCCGCGGCGCCGCCGCGGCGATGGTCGAGGCCGTGCTCGCCGCGCGGCCCGGGGGATCGGCCGCGCCCACCGTCCGGGTCGACGTCGTCGAGGGCGCCCCGTCCGCCGTGCTGGTCGAGGCGGCCCGCGGCGCGGAACTGCTCGTCGTGGGCAGCCGTGGACGCGGTCCGCTGCGCGGCATCCTGCTCGGCTCGGTCGCCCTCCACTGCGCCATGTACGCACCGTGCCCGGTGATGGTCGTCCACCCGGCTGCCGAGCACGGCGAGCCGGAGACCGGGCGGGCCGCGCACGGGACGGCCTGACGTGCCTGCCGACGTCGCCGTCCCCGCCCCCGGCCGACGCCGGGGCGGGGCGCGATGACCCGCCCCGGTGCGGACGCGACCACCCTCTCCCGCTCGCACCGCACCCTGCCCAGCGTCTGGCAGCGGCACCCCGCCGTCCGCACCGGGGACCAGCTGACCCTGGGGGAGCGGGCTGCCGACCGGCTGCGCAACGGCATGGGTCCCTGGACCTTCGTGTTCGGCGCCCTGCTCTTCCTCGCCGGGTGGATGGCCGGCAACGGCGGCGGCGGCTTCGACCCGTACCCGTTCATCCTGCTCAACCTGGTGCTGAGCTGCCTGGCCGCGCTGCAGGGCGCGATCCTGCTGATCGCGGCCGAGCGCGCCGATCAGATCTCCTCCGAACTGGCCGTGCACGACTACGCGGCGGACGTGCGGAGTGAGGAGATGGTCGCCGAGGTCCGAGCGCTGATCCGCTCCGTGCACCGGCACCTGGGCGCGCCGGACCCCGACACGACCGACCACGCCGCACCGCCCCGCGGTCCGTGAGGTCCCTCGGGCCGCGATGCGGAGACAGGCGAAGTGCCGCGTCGCTGGTCGACGTGGGGAGTTCCAGGACCGGGTCCTCTCCCTGGCCGTGCTGGGCGCGCTGTCGCCCGCGGCGCCTTCTTCGCACCCAGGTCGGCCGCCACGACCACTCCGCGGGGTCCGAGCACCGTCCCCTCCGGCACCCGGCCACGGCCCCCACGAGGTCGACGAACTGCTGGCCATCTCCCGGGACGATGGTCCTCCGCCGGCAGGACGTCGGCCAGCGTCCCCGGGCGGTGCGGCAGCGGAGGCTCGACCTGCCCGGGACGGTCCCGGGCAGGGAGCGGGGTGATCGCGGTGACCAGTGAGCGGATGGCGACCGATCCGGCGGGCAGCGCCGCCGGACGACCCGGAGGACCCGTCCCGGGCCGGATCGTCGTCGGCGTGGACGGGTCGCCCGGAGCCCGGGCCGCACTGGTCTGGGCGCTGGCGGCGGCGGCCCGCACCGGCGATGCCGTCGAGGTGGTCAGCGCGTTCCCGGTGGACGACTACTGGGCCGACCCCTACCTGATCGACACCCGGCGCATCGAGACCGTCCGGTCGGACACCGAGGCCCGGGCGCGGGCCTTCGTCGCCGAGGCGATGAGCGACCCGTGGGTGACCGCGGTCCCGCGCACGGCGGCCATCCCGGTGCACGTCGTGGTGGTGGCCGGTGCCGCGGCCGAGCACCTCGTGCAGCGCGCCCAGGGCGCCCGCCTGCTGGTCGTGGGCAGCCGCGGTCGGGGTGCGGTCCGGAGCACCCTCCTGGGGTCGGTGGCCCTGCACTGCTCCGCGCACGCCCCGTGCCCGGTCGTCGTCGTGCACGCGCCCCTGCAGCCGGCCGCCGCGCGGGTGGTCGTGGGGATCGACGAGTCGGCCATGTCGAAGGCCGCCCTGGTCCGGGCGGTGGAGGAGGCCCGGCGGGTCGGCGCCGTGGTCGAGGTCGTCGTGGTGGTCCAGCCGATCGACCTCTGGAGCGACGTCGCGGTCGTCGCACCCCCGGTCGGCGAGACGGTCGAGGAGGCGCGGCGTCGCGCCGAGGCCGTGGTCATCGCGGCGCTGGGCGAGGACCGTCCCGCCGGCGTCGACGTGGTGGTGGAGGTCGGGACGCCGGGGGAGGTGCTGGTGCGCCGGGCCGAGGGGGCCGAACTGCTCGTGGTCGCCAGCCGCAGCCGCAGTCGGCTGGCCGGGATGGTGCTCGGGTCGGTGGCCCTGCACTGCGTGGTGCACGCCTCCTGCCCGGTGATGGTGGTCCGCCCGGAACCGTCCCGCGGGGCTCCCGCGGAGCCCCGCGCGGTGGCGCCCGAGTCCGTGCACGCCTGACCCGCGAGGCGGTGCGGTGCGCGCCTGGGTGGTCGACCGCCCGGCACCGATCGACGCCGGGCCGCTCCGGCGGGTCGAGCGACCCGAGCCGGAGCCAGGGCCGGGAGAGGTGCGGATCGAGGTGAGCTGCTGCGGCGTCTGCCGCACCGACCTGCACCTCGCGGAGGGGGACCTGCCGCCACGCCGCTCCGGGGTGACGCCGGGCCACGAGGTGGTCGGACGCGTGGCGGCGGCCGGCCCGGGCGCCGCGCGGTTCGCCGTCGGGGACCGCGTCGGGGTGCCGTGGCTGGCGCGCACCGACGGCCGGTGCCGGTTCTGCCGACGGGGCGAGGAGAACCTCTGCACCGCGCCGCTGTTCACCGGCTGGGACCTCGACGGCGGCTACGCCGACGCCTGCCTCGTCGACGAGCGGTTCGCCTACCCGCTGCCCGACGGTCTCGACGACGAGCAGGCCGCGCCGCTGCTGTGCGCCGGGATCATCGGCTACCGGGCCCTGCGCCTGGCCGACGTCCCACCCGCCGGCCGGCTGGGCATCTACGGCTTCGGGGGCAGCGCGCACCTCACCGCCCAGGTGGCGCTGGCGCAGGGCCTGCGCGTGCACGTCCTCACGCGGGGCGAGCACAACCGCCGGCTCGCGGAGGAGCTCGGCGTGGACTCCGTGGGAGCGGCGACGGACCCACCTCCCGAGCCGCTCGACGGGGCGGTCCTCTTCGCCCCCGCCGGCGAGCTGGTGCCGGTCGCCCTGCGCGCCCTGGACCGCGGCGCGACCCTGGCCGTCGCGGGCATCTGGCTCTCCCGCATCCCGGCCCTCGACCACACCGCCGAGCTGTTCGGCGAGCGCCGGCTGCGCAGCGTCACGGCCAACACCCGGCGCGACGGCGAGGAGTTCCTGCAGCTCGCCGGCCGGCTCGGCGTCCGGGCGACGACGGTGCCCTACGCGATGGACGACGCGCCCCGGGCCCTGTCCGACCTCGCCCACGGGCGCTTCGGCGGGGCCGCGGTGCTGCACCGCTGACCGGCCGTCGGCGTGGGGACCGGCTCGTCAGCGGCTGAGTGCGACGGCGCTGCGCCTGGCCCGCCGGGGGTCCGGGACCGCCGGGACGGGGGTCAGCGGCACGACGAGCACCGGCGCGGCGGCAGCGGCGGCGGTGGCCGGGCCGGTCGCGCCCGGCGCTCCTCGCCCGACCCGGCGGCCGAGGACGACGAGCTCGGCGTCGGCTGAGGCGGCGACGAGGGCCCGCCGCGCCTCCCCGTGGACGACACGGACCGCCATGGGGACGCCCGGATGGGTCTCCCTCAGGGGCTGGACGTACTGCTCGACCCACCGCCGCTCGGAGTCGGTCACGGCCACCTCGTGCCGTGGGTCCGCCTCGGTCTCCCGCGGGCGGCGCCAGGCGTGCACCACGAGCAGGGAGGTGCTGCGCAGGCAGGCCTCCGTGGTGGCGGCCGCGAGCAGGGCCCCGGTGCCGGGACCGCCGTCCACCCCGACCACCACGCCCGCCGCCCCTGGCGGGACCGGCCGGTCGACGAGCACGGGACAGCTCGCCCGTGCCGTGACGACGCGGGCCACCGGGCCCAGGACCGGTCCACCCGGCGGGCCGGCCCCCAGCACCAGCTGCGCCGCGGTCCGGGACTCGTCGAGGAGCACGAGGTCGGCGGGTCCCTCGCGGACGGCGGCCCGGAGGGGGATCGCCGGGGCCTCGCTGCGGAGGTCGGCGCGGAGGGCGTCGAGCTCGTCGCCCACCCGGCGCTCCGTCTCGCGAGAGGCCGTGCCGGGGACCGCCCGGACCAGTCGCAGCGGGCGCAGTGCCCGACGCGCCTGCCGGGCGGCGGTCGTGGCGGCGTCCCGGGCGGCGGGGGAGCCGTCGACCCCGACGACGACGGGCCGCAGGGCCGCGGTCACACCCACGTCGTCCCGCCGCGGCCGTCGGAGACCGGACGCCGTCCGGACGGGCCCGGCGGAGGGCTGACCGGCCAACCGGTGGAGGTCGGCACCCGCGCGTCGGCCGGGAGCTCGGGGGGCCGGCCGCTGTTCTCCACCACGGTGTGCCGGGGCCGGCGCGGCGTCCGGGCGGTGGGACCGGCGCGGCCGATGCGCACCAGGAACTGCGGGTGGGCGTTCCACGCGAGAGCCGATCGGAGCTGGGTCCGGGTCAGCGGCACCTCGATGACCTGCGTCATGGGGCTGGCGGCCCAGCCGACGCCGGTGACCTCGAGCAGGAGGCGTTCGAGGGCCTCCCCGGACCGCAGCCAGGCGTGCGGGTCGTCGTCCCGGGTCGCCAGCAGCACGAGCGTCTGCTCGGTGCCCGAGTGCGTGTCCGCGGGGAGGCTGCCGGAGCCGGCGGTGTCGAAGTCCCGCAGGGGCAGGTCGTCGTGCTGCCGGCCGTCGACGTGGGGGACGGCGGTGGCGGGCACCCCGTCGCCGTCGGCGGGGCGGCGGTTGGTCCACTGGCGGAGCTCGGCGCGGTAGGCGGCGTCGGCGTTCTGCAGCTGGTCGGCCTGCTGGGTCAGGCGGGCCAGCAGCCGCAGGTGGTCGTCGGCCACCACGGGCACCAGGTCGGTGTCCTCGGCCGCCAGGCTCCGGCCCAGGACGCGCAGGAGGTGGTCGGGCAGCCGCTCGTCGGCGAACCGCCGCCGGTTGGTCCGCCGTCGCCGGAGGGCGGGCGCGAGGGTCGCGAGGGCGGGGTCGGGCACGCCGTCGACGGGCCGGACGACGGCCAGCAGGTCGGGGTCGTCCGGGTCGGGCAGCCGGTCCACCGCCACCGCGCGACCGGCGGAGGCGAGCGCCACCCGCGCGTTGAACAGTGCGGCGCCGACGCTCTGCACCAGCTCCCGGCCGACGGGGTCGATGGTGGTCAACTGGCGCGAGCGGTCGGCCCGCAACTCCAGGGAGCCGGGGCGCAGCACCAGGTGCCAGGGCTGGGTGTTGTGGACCGACGGGGCCAGGACCGCCGCATCGACGGCCTCCTCCAGCTCTCGGTACGCGGTGGCGGGTCCGCGGTCCAGCGGCGTCGGCCGGTGCGGGGAGGTCGGGCTCGTCATGGGGGCTCCTCGTCGGGGTGGTGCGTCCCCAGGCTCGGCGCCGGGGGCGCCGCGCGCCCGAGGGCGGCGGTCCCCTCCGGGACGGCGAACGTCCCCTCGTCCACCGGGCCGGCGGTCTCGGTGTGCCGGGGCCCCGGCGCCCGCGCCGGTGAGGGACCGGGGCCCCGGCGCCGAGGGCGGTGGTCACCCCTTGCTGATGGGGATCCGGGTCGGCGTCGGCTCCACGGGCGCCTCGGCGATCGGGATCCGGATCTCGAGGATCCCGTCCCGGTAGGTGGCGGTGATGTCCGACTCGGTGGCGCCCGGGGGCAGTGGCAGGGTCCGGGTGAAGCGCCCGTACCGCAGCTCGTGGCGCGTGTACCCCTTGTCCTCGGTGTCCTGCTCGATGCGCCGCTCGGCGTCGATGCGCAGCGTGCCCTCGAGGACGGTCAGCCGGACGTCCCGGTCGGGGTCGATCCCGGCCAGTTCCGCGCGGATGACCTGGGTGTCACCGTCCCGGTACTCGTCGACGCTGATGACGTCCTCGCCGAGTCCCTCGAACACGGAGGAGGTCCGGCGCATGGGACCGCTGCGAAGCCACTCCTCGAACATGCGGTCCAGGCGCGCGAACGGGGACGTGGCGGCACCCTTGTCGCGGCGCTGCACGTTGCTGGTCATCGGGGCCTCCTCGGCTCGTCGTGAGGCCTCCACCCTGGCGACGGCCCGCCGCGGGGCCGCAGTGCCCGAGGTCCCGTCGTCCCGGAGGCGTGCGGCCCCGTGCCGCCGGGGCCTCAGGGACGTCGCGCGGCCGCGGCGTGGGGGGCCTGGGAGGTGACCACCGCATCCGGGCCGGGGAACACGAGGCTGCGGCGCTCGTCGTCGAGCCAGTGCACCAGGTACGGGGGTGACCCGTCGGCATGCGGGACCTCGACGATCTGTCCGTGCCGTACCGGGGCGTCCAGGGTCCTGCCGTAGACGGCCAGCCAGTCACCGACGTGGGCCGCACGGTCGCCACTCCGGGTCCTCGGGTGGGTGTCGTCGCGCACGGCGGACTCCTCCCTGCCGACGGGCTCCGGCTCCATCCCACGGCGCCACCGGTCCGCCGCACCGGGTCGGAGGACCCGTGTCCGTGGGTCCTCGGGTCCGCGCCGCGGCGGGGCGGACCCGAGGACGCCCGAGCGGCCCCTGTACGTCCGAGGGCTCCGTCCCGAGGGCCTTCGGTCCCTGGGGCGCGGGACCTCGCACGGGCGAGGGTCGACTCCTCACCGGAGGGGGGCTGCGTGTCGATCGCCATCGCAGGGGCAGGGCCGGCGCTGCCGTGACGTCCGCCGGACCGGTCAGTCGCACCAGGCCCACCCCGCCGGCCGGCCTCAGCAGCGCCGAGGTGACCGCTCGGGTCGCCGCCGGACAGAGCAACACCGCCACCGTGCGCACGAGCCGCACCACCGGCCAGATCGTCCGGGCGAACGTGTTCACCGTCTTCAACGGCCTGCTCGCCGGCCTCTTCGTGCTGGCCGTGGCGGCCGGTCGCTGGCAGAACGCCCTCTTCGGCGGCGTGGTGGTCGCCAACGCGCTGATCGGCATCGTGCAGGAGCTGCGGGCCAAGCGGACCCTCGACCGCCTGGCGGTGCTCACCGCGCCCCGGGCCCGGGCGCTGCGGGGCGGCGTCGAGCGGGAGCTCCCGGTCGAGCAGGTGGTGCTCGACGACCTGCTCCTGCTCGCGGCCGGGGACCAGGTCCCCGTGGACGGCGTCGTCCGGTCCTCCGCCGGTCTGGCGGTCGACGAGTCGCTGCTGACCGGCGAGTCCGAGGCCGTCGCGAAGGCCGTCGGGGACCGGGTGCTGTCCGGCTCGATCGTCGTCGCGGGCAGCGGCTCCGCGCAGGCCACGGCCGTCGGCGAGGACGCCTACGCCGTCCGGCTGGCCACCGAGGCCCGCCGGTTCACCCGGACGTTCTCCGAGCTGGTCGCCGGGACCGACCGGATCCTGCGGTGGATCGCCGTCGGCCTGGTGCTCGTCGGCCCGGTCGTGCTCTGGAGCCAGTTCCGCTCGGCGGACAACGTCGACTGGAGGGACGCCGTCACCGGGACGGTCGGCGCGCTGGTCGGCATGGTTCCCGAGGGCCTGGTCCTCCTCACCACCCTCGCCTTCCTGGTGGCCACGGTCGGGCTCGCGCGCCGGCAGACCCTCGTCCAGGAGCTGCCCGCGGTGGAGGGCCTCGCCCGGGTGGACGTGGTCTGCCTGGACAAGACCGGCACGCTCACCCACGGAGACGTCGCCTTCGACCGGCTGGTCGTGCTCCGGGCCGACGCCGGTGCCGAGCAGGCGCTGGCCCTCCTGAGCGCCCGCGACGGCGGCAACGCGACCGCGGCCGCCATCGCCGCGGCCTTCCCCGACCCGGGACCGGAGACCGCCGTGGAGGCCGTGCCCTTCGACTCCGCGCGGAAGTGGTCGGCGGTGCGCACCGCGGCCGGCCGGACCTGGCTGCTCGGTGCACCCGAGATGGTCCTGCCGGCCGCGGCCACACCGCGGCAGGCCGCCGCCCGGGCACAGGCCGACGCGCTGGCCGCCGAGGGGCGCCGGGTGCTGCTGCTCGCCGTGTCCGCCGACCCGTGGCGGCCGGGGGACGGCGGCGCCGAGCTGCCGCCGACGGCGGAGCCGGTCGCTCTCGTGGTGCTCGCCGAGCGGGTCCGTGCGGACGCCGCGGAGGTGCTCCGCTTCTTCACCGAGCAGGGGGTGGCCCTCAAGGTGCTCTCGGGCGACAACCCGCGGACGGTCGGTGCCGTCGCGGCGGCGGTGGGCGTCCCGGGCGTCAGCAGCGCCGCGGACGCCGTCGACGCCCGGACCCTGCCGGAGGACGCCGGCGCACTGGCCGACGCGCTCGAGGAGCACAGCGCCTTCGGCCGGGTCACCCCGCACCAGAAGCGGGCCATGGTCGGCGCGCTGCAGAGCCGCGGTCACGTGGTCGCCATGACCGGTGACGGCGTCAACGACGCCCTCGCCCTCAAGGACGCCGACATCGGGGTCGCGATGGGCAGCGGCTCGCCGGCCAGCCGCGCGGTCGCGCAACTGGTCCTCCTCGACGGCCGCTTCGCCCACCTCCCGCAGGCGGTGGCCGAGGGCAGGCGGGTGATCGCCAACATCGAGCGGGCGGCCAACCTGTTCCTGGTCAAGAACGTGTACAGCCTGGTCCTGGCCCTCATCACGACCGTGACCCTCGTGGCCTATCCGCTGGCACCGGTGCAGCTCACGCTGATCTCGACCGTCACGATCGGCGTGCCCGGCTTCGTCCTCGCCCTGGCCCCCAACCGCCGGCGCTACGTGCCCGGGTACCTGCGCCGGGTCCTCCGGTTCTCCCTCCCGGTCGGTGCGGTCACGGGGGTCGCCGCCTACGCGGGCCACGGCCTCACGCGGTGGCTCGAGCCCGGTGTCGGCGTCGCGGCCGCGCGGACGACCGCGACCCTGGTCGTGCTGCTCGTGGCGCTGTGGACCCTCGCCGTCCTGGCGCGCCCCCTCACGGCGTGGCGGGTGGCCCTCGTCGCCGGCATGGGCGCGGTCGCCGCCGGCGCCATCGCGGTCCCCGCCGTCCGCACGGACGTCCTCCTCCTCGAGCTCACGCCCACGGGGCTGCTGGTGGCCGGTTGTACGGGCGTCGCAGGGGTCGTGCTCGTCGAGATCGCCGCGCGCCTGGCCGGCACCGGCTCCGCGCCGACCGCCAGGCGGCACCCGCCGACGCGGCGGCGGTGAGCCTCCCCGTGCGGCCCTCCGGGAAGGGCTCGGTGCCGGCTCAGCGGGGCACCGGCTCCGGTTCGGGCGCCGTGGCCGTCTCGGCCGTGGGCGCCTCCGGCGTGGCGGGCAGCCGCAGCCGCTTGAGCAGCAGCGCGTTGACCGCGACGAGGAACGACGACCCCGACATCGACAGGGCGGCGATCTCCGGGCGCAGCACCAGGCCGAAGGCCGGCTCGAACACCCCGGCGGCGATGGGCAGGGCGATGGCGTTGTAGCCGATCGCCCACCCGAGGTTCTGCCGCATCTTGCGCAGCGTCCCGCGGCCGATGGTCAAGGCGGTGGGGACGTCGAGCGGGTCGGAGCGCATGAGGACCACGTCGGCGGTCTCGATGGCGACGTCGGTGCCGGCGCCGATGGCGATGCCGAGGTCGGCCTGGGCCAGCGCCGGGGCGTCGTTGACGCCGTCGCCGACCATCGCCACCCGTCTGCCGGCGCGCTGCAGCCCGGTGATCACCGCGGCCTTGTCGCCGGGCAGGACCTCGGCGATGACGGTGTCGATGCCCAGCCGGCCGGCGATCCGCCGGGCGGTGGCCTCGTTGTCGCCGCTGAGCATGACGACGTCGACGCCGGCCTCGTGCAGCGCGGCCACCGCGGCGGCCGAGGTCTCCCGCGGGGCGTCGGCCAGGGCGATCACCCCGGCGGCCCGCCCGTCGACGGCGACCAGGACGGCGGTGCGGCCGCTGTCGGCCAGCTCGTCCCGGCGCGCGCCCAGCGTGCCGAGGTCGATCCCCTCGTCGGCCATCAGCCGGGCGTTGCCCACCAGCACCCGGTGGCCGGCGACCTCGGCGGACGCCCCGTGGCCGGGGACGTTGCGGAACCCGGTGGCGCTCAGCGGCGGCACGCCGAGGGTGTCGGCGTGCCGGGCCACCGCGGCGGCCAGCGGGTGCTCCGACTCGCGCTCCACGGCCGCGGCCAGCGCCATGACGTCCTCCGGCGCCACCCCGTCGACGAGGACGTCGGTGACCTCCGGCTCGCCCCTCGTCAGCGTGCCGGTCTTGTCCATCACCACCGTGTCGATCCGGGCGGCGGTCTCCAGCGCGCC
Source organism: Geodermatophilus sp. SYSU D00697 (assembly GCF_054050175.1). Classification (NCBI taxonomy): domain Bacteria; kingdom Bacillati; phylum Actinomycetota; class Actinomycetes; order Geodermatophilales; family Geodermatophilaceae; genus Geodermatophilus; species Geodermatophilus sp. SYSU D00697. Next base: position 82,668 of record NZ_JBJGYV010000008.1, on the reverse strand, counting down.
GGCGTTCTTGAACAGCACGCCGCGCCGGGCGCCCAGGCCGGTGCCGACCATGATCGCCGTCGGCGTGGCGAGGCCGAGGGCGTCCGGGCAGGTGATGACCACGACGGTGATCGCGAAGAGCATGGCCGTGGCCACCGAGGCCCCGGCCAGCAGCCACACCACCAGGGTCAGGCCGCCTCCGATCAGGGCCACGAGCACCAGCCAGGACGCGGCCCGGTCGGCCAGCCGCTGCCCCGGCGCCTTCGAGTTCTGCGCCTCCTGAACCATCTGCACGATCTGCGCCAGCGCGGTGTCGGCGCCGACCTTCGTCGCGCGCACCCGCAGCGTGCCGGTGGTGTTGACCGAGGCGCCGATGACCTCGTCGCCGGGCGCCTTGTGCACCGGCAGGCTCTCGCCGGTGACCATCGACTCGTCGACCTCCGAGTCGCCGTCCTCCACCGTCCCGTCGACGGGGACCTTGGCGCCCGGGCGGACCAGGAGCAGGTCTCCGACGACGACCTCGGACGTGGGCACCTCCACCGGCTGCCCGTCCCGGACCACCACTGCACGCGGCGGCGCCAGCTCCAGCAGCGTCCGGATGGCGTCGTTGGCACCACCCCGGGCGCGCATCTCGAACCAGTGCCCGAGCAGCACGAACGCGGTGAGCACCGTGGCGGCCTCGTAGAAGACCTCGCCGCCGCCGTTGAGGGTGATGACCAGGCTGTAGACCCAGCCGGCGCCGACCGCGACGGCGACCAGCACCATCATGTCCAGCGTCCGCGCGCGCAGCGTCCGCCAGGCGCCGTCGAAGAAGATCCAGGCCGAGTAGGAGACCACCGGCAGCGAGAGGACCAGCGAGAAGACGTCGTCCCTCAGCCCGAGCGGCGCCGCCGCGGTGAAGCCGATGACCTCCCGGCCGATCGGTGACCACAGCAGGATCGGGATCGACAGCAGCGCCGCGACCAGGAACCGGTTGCGCATGTCCCTGGCCATGTCGTCCATCGACATGCCGGCGTGGTGCCCGCCGTGGCCCATCGCCTCCTGCGGGGTCGTCCGCGTGTGCCCGCCATGGCCCGCGGCGTGGTCGGCCGGACCAGCGTGTTCCTGGCTCACCCCCGCGGACGTCCCCGCCGCGCGCCGGTCGTCGTGGACCGTCGCGCCGTCGTCCGGGGGCTCGACCGCCGGGTCGCACACGTGCTGCGGGACCGATCGCCCAGCGCAGTGGTAGCCGCACTCGCGCACCCAGGCCGACAGCTCGGCGACCGAGGTCCGCTGCGGGTCGTAGGTCACCACCGCCGTCTGCCCGACCGGGTTGGCCGCCACCGACAGCACCCCGGGCCGCCGGCCGAGCACCGCCTCGACGACCGCCTTCTCCGACGCCCAGTGCACCCCGGCGACTTCCAGCACGACCGTCTGCTGTCCCGTGCCCATCGCTGCTGCTCCCTCACGTCCGGCTCGACGACCGGCACTAGGGTACCCCCCTACGGTATAGGAGGCGCAAGAGGGCCTGAGTGCGTACCGGCGTGTCCCGGACGCGACGAGTGGGTCAGGGAGCCCCGGGGCGGTGGCCGGTCCCGCTCAGCGCCGCCAGCCTGCTGCGGTACTCGTCCTCGCCGATCTCGCCGCGGGCCAGGCGCTCGGCGAGCAGCTCCTCGGGCGACCGCGGTGGCGCCGGCGGGACATCCGGCGGCCGCTTCCCGAGCCGGGCCAGCACGACGATGCCGACCACGACGAGCGCGGCCAGCAGGAGGCTGCTGGCGATCATCGCGAACCAGCCCCAGCCGCCCATGTGGTTCCAGCCGTACCAGCCCATCATCGTGGTGCGCTCCTCCACCCAGGCGCACTCCGCAGTGCACCGAGACGGTCGAGCGTGCGCCGTGGGCGCGGGCCGGCGCACCGTGCGGAGGTCCTCCGGGCTCGTGCCCTTCGACCCCACTGGTGAGGGGCTCTCGCCGCGAGGCCGCCCGCCGGGGACCGGAGGTCCCGGGGTCGGTGACCATCGACCCCGGACAGGCCGCTCCCCCTCCCCGATCCTCGACGCGGAGCTCGGGAACGGACCGGGCCGGGATCGAGGAGTTCCCATGACCGGACCGGAGCAGCCGCACGGCGGGGCCGTACCCAGCGCCCGGCCCGCCGCGGAGGACCGGCGAGCGCGCGTGGTGGTGGGGGTCGACGGGTCGCCAGGATCGCGGGCCGCCCTGGTGTACGCGCTGGCCGCCGCGGCCGCCCGGCGCGCGGATCTCGAGGTCGTCAGCGCCTACGCGCTCAGCCCCTACTGGACCGACCCGGACGTCTGGGACCCGTCGCTGGTCGAGGCGCTCCGGGCGCCGACCGAGGAGCGGGTCGCCGCCCTCCTCGAGGAGGTCCGCCGGGACCCCGCGGTGTCGGGCGCCGCGGACGTCGCCGTCCGCACCGTCGCGGCCGAGGGCCCCGCGGCCCAGGAACTGCTGCGCCGCTCCGCCGACGCGGACCTGCTCGTGGTCGGCAGCCGGGGGAGAGGCGGGGTCCGCAGCGCGATGCTCGGCTCGGTCGCCCTGCACTGCGTCACGCACGCCCGGTGTCCGGTCACCGTGGTGCACCCGATGACCACCGAACCCGTTGCGCCGGCCCGCGTCGTCGTCGGCATCGACGGCTCCGAGCGCTCCCGGACGGCGTTGGTCCACGCCATGGCCGAGGCCGCGCAGCGCGGTGGGGAGGTGGAGGCCGTGGCCGCCTACGAGCTCGCCGACCACTGGACCGACATGTACTCGACCCTCCTCCCGTCGGCCGACCAGATCCGTGCGGGCGTCGAGGAGGAGGCCACGAGGTCCGCGCGGGAGGTGCGCGACGGGCTCGCTGCCTCGCGGGGCGACCAGCCGCACGTCCACGTCCGGGTGGTCGAGGGCGCGCCCCACGACGTGCTGGTGAGCCGGGCGCGCGGTGCGGCGCTGCTCGTCGTCGGCAGCTCGGGACGAGGCGAGCTGCGCAGCCTGCTGCTCGGGTCGGTGGCGCTGCACTGCGCGATGCACGCGCCCTGCCCGGTGATGGTGGTGCACCCGACGGCCGACCGTCCGACGGGGGGGACGGACCGGCCGCAGCCGGCGACCGCCGCGCACTGACCACCACCGGACGACGAGGACCACGACCCCCGGAGGCACACCCGCATGGGACGACGGAGGACGACGGCGCTCAGGCGCGGCGTGGCCCGCGGAGGGGACCGGGCGGCCGAGGACGTCGGACAGCTGACCGTGGCGGCCCTGGTCTACGCCGGCCTCACCGCGCTGGCCTGGCTGCGGCCGGCCGGAGGACGACGGGCGATCGGGCTCCTCTTCGCCGCCATGGGCGTCGGGGTGAACGGCACCCTCACGGTGCTGGCGCCCGAGCAGTTCAGCGAGCTGGCCCGGCGCGCCCCCTGGCCGTGGTACCGGCGGATCGGCGTGGCGCTCACCCAGCCGGCGCCGCGGGCGTTCGGTGTCGCCATGACCGTCGGCGAGTCGGCCCTGGCCGTCGCCGTGCTGAGCCGGGGCCGGGCGGCGCGACTCGGGTTGCTCGGCGTCGCGGCCTTCTGCCTCGGCACGGCCCCTCTGGGGACCTACACCCTGGCCAACCCGGTCCTGGCCGCCGGTGCCCTGCACCTGGCCCGCCGTTCCTGGCCGACCGCCGCGCTGGCGCCGCGCGTCGTCGGTGAGATCGTCATCGACCGTCCGGTGGACGTGGTCTTCGACCTCGTCGCGGACCAGCGCAACGAGCCGCGGTACAACCCCGCGGTCCGAGACGTCGAGAAGCTCACCGACGGCCCTCTGGGGGTGGGGACGAGGTTCCGCGCGGTGCACGAGACGGGCCGTGGACCGGTGGAGACGGAGGCCGAGGTCACCGCGTTCGACCGCCCGCACCGCATCGCCTCGACCACCCGGACCCCCGTGGGGGAGATCAGCGGGGCGGTCACCTTCGAGGGTGCCGGGTCGGCCACCCGGATGCGGTGGGACTGGGACGTGCACCTGCGAGGGCCGGCGAGGGTGCTGAGCCCGGTCGTCGGCCTCGCCGGCAGGCGCGAGGAGCGCGCCTGCTGGGAGGGGCTCGAGCGGCTCCTGGAGACGTCGGGGGCGCCGGCCCCGGCGACCGCCTGACGCGGCGCTGCCACCCGACCGGACCGGGGGCACGCCGCGACACGCACGACCGGCGGTCGGCTCGCGAGCGCCGGCCGCCGTCCGGGCCCTCCGCTCAGGCCAGGGAGAGGAAGAGCTTCTCCAGCCGGGCGCGGTCGACGCCGCTCCCGTCCGGGCTGGTGATGCACTGCTCCAGGCCGGTGGCGATGATCGCGAAGCCGGCCTTGTCCAGTGCGCGGGAGACGGCGGCGAGCTGGGTGACGACGTCCTCGCAGTCGCGGCCGGTCTGGAGCATCCGGATCACGCCGGCGAGCTGTCCCTCGGCGCGGCGCAGCCGCTTGATGACGTCACCGACGACCTCGGTGTTCTCCAGCTGCACGTCCCCGTCCTCTCCCCGCCGGCGGGATGGACACCCCACCGGGTACTCGTCCGTTGTAGCACCGGGAAGGGCGGGTGCATTCCGCTCAGCCCCTCGCGGCGGCGTGCCGCAGCGGGCACCGGGGGACGAGGGCCGCGCAGCCGCCGACCACCAGGGCGACACCGGCCAGGGTCGCCAGTGCCGGCAGTCGGAGTCCTCCCGGTGCCTGCTGGACGAGGACGACGGAGCCCATCGCCAGGACGAACCAGCCGAAGCCGCGGCGCAGCGCCTCGGCGGGGATCCGGTCGACCAGGCGGGCGCCGAACAGGCTGCCGACGACGGCGGCGGCGGTGACGGCCCCGGTGAGCGCCCAGTCGATCGGCACGGTGGTCAGGTAGCCGGCCAGGCCGGCGAGGGACTTCATGGCGATGACCAGCAACGAGGTGCCGACGGCCACGCCCATCGGCAGGCCGCCGAGCAGGGCCAGTGCGGGGACGACGAGGAAGCCGCCGCCCGCGCCCACGAGCCCGGTGACCAGGCCGACGGCGAGGCCGTCCAGCAGCACGTGGAGCACCGGCAGTTCGGTGTGTGCCCGGGCGGGGTCGACGTCCCTGCGGCCGCGCAGCATGGCCACCGCGGTGGCGACCATCACGACCGCGAAGGTCGCCATGAGCAGTTGCCCGGGCAGGTGCCCGCCGAGGGGTCCGCCGGTGAAGGCGCCGGCCATGCCGGCCAGGCCGAACAGCAGCCCGGTGCGCCAGCGCACACGGCCTGCGCGGGCGTGCCCGACGACGCTGATCGCCGCGGTCACACCGACGACCACGAGGGAGGCGGCGATCGCCTCCTTGGCGTCCATGCCGGCCACGTAGACCAGCAGCGGGACCATCAGGATCGACCCGCCGCCGCCGAGCAGACCGAGGGTCAGCCCGACGACGACGGCCAGCGTGACCGTGACGGCGATCAGCACCGGGTCACCGCCTCGCGGTCAGCTGGTCCAGGGCCGAACCGGTCGGCCGGGCGCCGCGGCGGTTCCACGGCATCCGTGCCAGGGCCATGCCCATCGCGCAGGTGTCGGAGAGGGCGGCGAGGACCAGCCCGCCGCCGACGATCCCCGACAGCCACTTGGCCCTGGGGGCCACCGTGCTGGCGAGGATGCCGCCGAGTACCAGCGACCCCGCGGCCAGGCGCACCTGGCGCTCGAGGTCCCACACCTGGCGGCCGCGGTCGACCGCGCCGCCGGTGGCCTCCCAGTCGGCGATGCCGCCGTGCAGCACCGCGCTCCGGTCGTGTCCGGCCGCGGCGAGCGCCTCCTGGGCCTTCCCGGCGCGCTGGCCGGAGCGGCAGACGAGGACGACGTCGTGGTGGGTCTCGAGCACCTGGCGGAGCTGGTCGAGCGAGCCGCGCAGCTCGTCGAGCGGGACGTTGACCGCGCCGGGGATGTGGCCGGCCCGGAACTCGGCCGGCGTGCGGACGTCGATCAGCGTCGGGTCCGGACCGGTCGTGTCGCCGAGACGCTCGGCGAGGGCGGAGGCGTGGACGGTGCGGCTCATGCGGAGACCTCCTGGCGGGTCGGGGTGACGAGGGGCAGACCGGCGGGGCCGGCGTTGTCGAAGGAGTCGTCGATGGCCACGACGTCGACCCCGTGGGCGTCGAGCAGCGCGGCGACGATGCCGGCGCGGTAGCCGCCGGCGCAGTGCACCCAGACCGGGCCGTCCGGGACCTCGTCGAGGCGGTGCAGCACCTCGTGGATCGGGATGTGCACCGACCCGTCGATGAAGCCCCCGGCGCGCTCCTGGTCCCGGCGCACGTCGAGGACGGCGGTCCCCGGGTCGTGGGCCGACTGGGCGGCGAGGTCGGCGAAGGTCGCCGTCCGGTAGCTGCGCAGCGGCGCGCCCCCGGCCCAGTCGTCGGGTCCCCCGGTGGCCATCGCGGCCGGGCGGTCGATGCCGACGCGGGCCAGCTCGCGCTGGGCCTCGGCCACGTCCTCGGCGGACTCGCCCAGCAGCGTGATGGGGGTGCCCCACGGCAGCAGCCAGGCCAGGTAGGTGACGAACTGGCCGTCGAGACCGAAGTTCAGCGTGCCCGCGACGTGCCCGGCGGCGAAGGCCGTCCGGTTGCGCAGGTCGACGACCCACTCGCCGGCCTCGATCCGGCGGCGGAGCTCGGCGGCATCGGCGACCGCGGGTGGCGAGAGGTCGATGTCGGCCGGGCCGGCGGCGTTGGCCGGCGCCATGTGCGCGTAGTACGCGGGGAAGGCGTCCAGGCCGGCCAGCAGGTCGGCGACGTAGCGCTCCTCGTCGCTGGTCAGAGCCGGGTTGGAGAGCTTCTCCTGGCCGATGGTGCTGGCGATGCCGCTGGACTGGGTGGCCGAGCAGAAACTGCCGAAGCCGTGCGTCGGGTAGACCGCGGTGGCGTCGGGCAGCTCGGTGGCCAGGCGGCGGGCGGAGTGCCACTGGGCGTGCGCCAGCGCCTCGGTGGAGTCGGGGCCGAGCAGGTCGGGGCGACCGGTGGAGCCGTGGAGCAGTGAGCCTCCGGTGAAGACGGCCACCGGCTCGGCGTCGTCGTCGGGGCCCTCGGAGAGCGCGAAGGACAGGTGGGTGTGGGTGTGCCCGGGGGTGAGGAGCACCCGCACCCGCATCCGGTCGCCGACCGCGACCGCGTCGCCGTCGCGGATGCCGACGCGGTGGAAGGCGACCGGGTCGTCGGCGTTGAGCAGGTACTGTGCGCCGACCTCGCGGGCGAGCTCGTAGCCGCCGGTCACGTAGTCGTTGTGGATGTGCGACTCGAACACGTGCGTGATCCGCACACCGGCGGCCCGGGCCAGGCCGAGCACGCGGTCGTGGTCGCGCTGCGGATCGACCACGAGCGCGACCTCACCGTCGTGGGCGAGGTACGTGCGGTCGCCCAGGCCGGGCGTGTCCAGGGGGAGCACGGTGATCGTCATGGGGCTTCCTCTCGGGGCTGGCGTCTCGTAGGGGTCAGGCGACGGTGTGGACGGGGCGGCCGGACGGGATCCAGGCGTCGGTGCCGCCGGCGACGTCGGTCGCGTCGATGCCGGCCGCACGCACGAGTGCGGTGGCCCGGCCGCTGCGCCCGCCGGTGCGGCAGGTGACGTCGACCGGCTGCCTCTTCGGCAGCTGCGGCAGCAGGTCCGCCGGCACGCTCAGCGGCAGGTCGTGGGCACCCGGCACGTGACCGAGGCGGTGCCCGTCTGGCTCGCGGACGTCGACGACGAGGGCGGCACCCTCCGCGAGCCGGGCGGCGGAGGCGGTCTGGTCGATCTCGGAGATCACGGGGGCTCCTCCCACTCTCCGTCGATGATACCCCGGGGGGTATATGCCGGTCGCAACGGACGCAGGGTGCGGAGCATTCCCGCGGGGTGCGTCGGGGTGCGTCGCCACCGCACACCACCGTCCCACCCGGGGCGGGCGGAGCCGTGGTCGAGCCGCGGAGAGCATGGCGGTGGTCGGGCCGGCGGGGCCGCGGACGGCAGCGTGCCGGTGGACGCGCCGCGGTGGGGCGCGGCTCGGAGGTCTCCCGCGAGGTCGTCGACGACCGTCGCGGTCAGCGCCGCCGGCGGAGCAGGTCAGGGGCGGCGGGAGGCGTCCTCGGTCAGTCGGACGTGGCGGGGACCGTCGCGTCGGCGCTGGTCGCCGCCCAGCTGGCCAGCAGCTTGAGGGCGTCCTCGGACGCCGACCCGGGCTCGGCGGTGTAGATGGTCAGGCGGAGGTGCGAGCGGTCCTCGGTGGGCAGGTCCAGCGTGCAGTAGCTGAGGTCGAGGGCGCCGACCACGGGGTGGTGGAACTGCTTGGCCCCGTCGTGGTGGATGCGGACGTCGTGGGCGGCCCAGCGGGCGCGGAACTCCTCGCTGACCGTGGACAGCTCCCCGACGAGTTCACGCAGCTGCGTGTCGTGCGGACGGCGGCCGGCCTCGGCACGGAGCAGGGCGACGGTGATGTTGGCCGCGCCCTCCCAGTCGGAGTGGTAGTCGTGCGCCTGCGGGTCGAGGAACTGGAACCGGGCGAAGTTCGCCGGCCGCCGCGGGTCGTCGAACAGCGGTGAGTGCAGTGCCCACCCGAGGGTGTTGGTGGCGAGGACGTCCAGGCGGCCGTTGGCGACGAACGCGGCCGATCCCGTCATCGAGTCCAGCATCCACTGCACGCGCGGCGGGAGCTGCGCCCTGCTGCGGCGCTGGGGCGTGCGGCTCGGCGTGGTGGCGGCGCGGGCCAGGTCGAACAGGTAGGTGCGCTCGGCCTCGTCCAGCTGCAGCGCCCGGGCGACGGCCTCGAGGACGTCCGCGGAGACACCGGCGATGTGGCCCTTCTCCAGCCGGGTGTACCAGTCGGTGCTCACCCCGGCCAGGACGGCGACCTCCTCCCGGCGCAGGCCGGGCACCCGCCGCCGGCCGCCGCCGGGCAGCAGCCCGGCCTGCTCCGGCGTGATCCGGGCGCGCCGGCTGGCGAGGAAGTCGCGGATGTCGGCGCGGTTGTCCACGCCGTCGACGCTACGTCGCCCCGCCGGTGGAGGGAGGTCGAGCTTCTACCCCCCACAAACCCGACCTCCCACGCCCGCGACGAGAGGCGTTCCGTGGAGTCCACCGTCCGTCCACTCACGAGGGAGCACCGCCATGCGGAGCACGGTCCTGTACGCCCCCGGCGACGTCCGCGTCGAGGAGCGCGCCATGCCGAGGATCGAGGAGCCCACCGACGCGGTCATCCGGCTGGCCGCCGCCTGCGTCTGCGGCTCGGACCTGTGGCCCTACCGCGGCGTCGAGGCCGTGGACGGGCCGTCCCCGATGGGCCACGAGTACGTCGGCGTCGTCGAGGAGGTGGGCAGCGAGGTCACCACCGTCGAGCCCGGCCAGTTCGTCGTGGGCTCCTTCTTCGCCTCCGACAACACCTGCGAGATCTGCCGCGCCGGCTACCAGACCCACTGCGTCAACCGGCAGCCCGGCGCCGCCACCGGCGCGCAGGCCGAGTACACGCGGGTCCCGCTGGCCGACGGCACCCTCGTCGCCACGCCGGGCATGCCGTCGGACGACCTGGTCCCCAGCCTGCTCGCCGCCTCCGACGTGCTGGGCACCGGCTGGTTCGCCGCGGTCGCCGCCGAGGTCGGACCCGGGAAGACCGTCGCCGTCGTCGGTGACGGCGCGGTCGGCCTGCTCGGCGTGCTCGCCGCCAAGCGGCTGGGTGCCGAGCGGGTCGTCGTCTTCAGCCGGCACCGGTCCCGGCAGGAGCTCGCCCGGGAGTTCGGAGCCACCGACGTCGTCGAGGAGCGCGGCGACGCCGGTGTGGCCCGCGTCAAGGAGCTCACCGGCGGCCTCGGCGCCCACTCGGTCATCGAGGCCGTGGGCACCCAGCAGTCGATGGTGCAGGCGATCCGCTCGACCCGCGCCGGTGGGCACGTCGGTTACGTCGGCGTCTCCCACGACGTGATGCTGCCCGGTGAGGAGCTGTTCTCCTCCGGCGTGCACCTGCACGGCGGCCCCGCCCCGGTGCGCCGCTTCCTGCCGGAGCTGGTCGACCTGATCTGGCGGCGCGAGATCGACCCCGGCCGCGTCTTCGACCTCCACCTGCCCCTCGACCAGGCCGCCGAGGCCTACCGGGCGATGGACGAGCGCCGCGCGATCAAGGCCCTGCTGCGCCCCTGACCCACCACCCGAGGAGAACCGTGCAGATCACCCGCAGCTCGATCGACACCGTCAAGGGTCCCGCCGACTGGTTCACCGGGGACGTGTACATCGACGCCGTCGCCGCCGCGCCCCCGCCGTCCCGGGTCACCGCCAACCTGGTGCACTTCACGCCCGGCGCGCGCACCCACTGGCACCGTCACCCGCTGAGCCAGACTGTCTTCGTCACCGAGGGCGTCGGCCTGTGCCAGCGCCGCGGCGGCCCGGTCGAGGTCATCCGCCCCGGCGACCGCGTCCTGTTCGAGGCCGACGAGGAGCACTGGCACGGCGCAGCACCCAACCGGCTGATGGTCCACCTGGCCGTCAACGAGGCCGACGCCGACCACGCCGTCGTCCACTGGCTGACCCCCGTCACCGACGAGGAGTACGCCGCCACCCCCGCCGTCGACTGACCTCTCCACCCACCCCCTGAACGAGGAGCACTTCCCTTGCGCGTCCACGCCTACGCCGCCCCCGCCGCCGGACTCCCGCTGGCCCCCACCACCATCGAGCGCCGGGACGTCGGCCCGAGCGACGTCCTCATCGAGATCGAGTACGCCGGCATCTGCCACTCCGACATCCACACCGTCAACGGCGACTGGGGCTCGCAGCCCTTCCCCGTCGTCCCCGGCCACGAGATCGTCGGCGTCGTCACCGAGGTCGGGCCGGACGTCACGAAGCACCGCGTCGGCGACCGGGTCGGCGTCGGCTGCATGGTGGACTCCTGCCGCGAGTGCGCCAACTGCCGCAACGGCGACGAGCAGTACTGCCTGAACGGCATGGTCCCCACCTACGCCGGCACCGACCGCGACGGCAGCACCACCCAGGGCGGCTACTCCACCCATGTCGTGGTGGACGCCGACTTCGCCCTCCGCGTGCCCGGCGGCATCGACCCGGCGGCCGCCGCGCCGCTGCTGTGCGCCGGCATCACCACGTACTCCCCGCTGCGCCGCTGGGGCGCCGGCCCCGGCAAGAAGGTAGCCGTCGTCGGTCTCGGCGGGCTGGGCCACATGGCCGTCAAGCTCGCCGCCGCCATGGGCGCCGAGGTCACGGTCCTCTCCCAGTCGCTGAAGAAGCAGGAGGACGGCCTGCGGCTGGGCGCCACCGAGTACTTCGCCACGAGCGACGCGGCCACGTTCACCCAGCTGGCCGACCGATTCGACCTGATCGTCAACACCGTCAGCGCGGTCATCGACGTCGACGCGTACCTGTCCCTGCTGGCGGTCGACGGCGCGCTGGTCAACGTCGGGGCCCCGGGCGAGCCGCTCAGCCTCAACGCGATGTCGCTGATCGGGGGCCGCCGCACCTACGCGGGCTCCATGATCGGCGGCATCGCCGAGACCCAGGAGATGCTCGACTTCTGCGCCGAGCAGCGCATCGGCGCCGAGGTCGAGCTCATCGCCGCCGACCAGGTCAACGCCGCCTACGAGCGCGTGCTCGCCTCCGACGTCCGCTACCGGTTCGTCATCGACGCCGCCACCCTGCGGTGACCTCGGCTCACCTGACCCGCCCGGCCGGGCCGACGGCACCGGCCGTCGGCCCGGCCGGCGACGGCGGGGGACCGGTTCGGCTCCCGTTCGTCGTGTACGTGCTGGCCGTCGGCACGTTCCTCATGCTCACCACCGAGTTCGTCGTGGCCGGCCTGCTGCCGGAGATCGCCGGCGACCTGCAGGTGACCGTGGCCCAGGCCGGACTGCTGATCACGGTGTTCGCGGCCGGGATGATCGTCGGCGCACCGGCCATGGCGCTGCTGACCCGGCGGATGCCGCGACGGACGACGCTCGTGCTCGCCCTGGTGGTGTTCGCCGCCGGGCACGTCGTCGTCGCCCTCGGCTCCAGCGTCCCGCTCCTGCTGGGCGCCCGGTTCGTCACCGCGTGGGCGACCGGCGCGTTCTGGTCGGTGGCCTCGGTCGTCGCGACCCGGGCCGCCGGTCCCGCCGCCCGCTCCCGCGCCCTGGGACTGGTCGGCGCGGGCGGCATGCTGGCCAACGTCCTCGGCGTGCCGCTGGGCGCGTTCGCCGGTCAGCTGTCGGGCTGGCGGGGGCCGTTCTGGGTCCTGGCCGCCCTCGCGCTGGCCGCCGTGCCGCTCATCGCCCGGCAGGTCCCCCGCGAGGACGACGACCGGCGGTCGGCGTCGCTGCGGTCGGAACTGGGTGCGCTGCGGTCCGGCCGGCTGTGGCTGGTGCTGGCCGCCTGCGCGACCACCACCGGCGGTGTGCTGTCGGCCTACTCCTACATCTCCCCGCTGCTGACCGACCGGGCCGGCATCGGCGCCGGGTGGGTGCCGTTGGCGCTCGTCGGCTTCGGCGTCGGTTCGCTCATCGGGACGGTGGTGGGCGGCCGCCTCGGCGACCGGCACCCGCACACGACGACCATCGCGGTCGCGGCGTCGACCACGGCCGTGCTGCTGGCGATCTGCCTGCTGTCGGCCCAGCCGGTGCCCACGGTGCTGCTGGTGGTCCTGCTCGGTCTGCTCGGGCTCAGTGCCAACCCGGTGCTGTCCGCGCTCGCGGTCCGCTTCGCCGGTGCGGCACCCACGCTGGGCGTGGCGATGTCGGTCTCGGCGTACAACCTCGGCACCGCGGTCGGCTCCGGGATCGCCGGTCGCGCCCTCGACTCCGGACTCGGGGCGACCGGCCCCACCGTGGTGGGGGCGGGCCTCGCGGTGCTGACCCTCGTCCCCACCATCTCCATCGCCCGGCTCCAGCGCCGCGCCGTCCGGAGGGAGGCCCTGACGTGAGCCGCCTCGTCCGAGCGGCTCGGCGCGCGACGCCCGCCTGCGGTCCCGGGAGGAGCAGTCGAGGCGTTGACCAGCCACGGCGCGGGATCCCACCCATTGGATCTCGGTGTAGGTAAGGATAGCCTCAGCTCACATCGAGAGACCGGCACGGGAACGTGTGTCCCCGTGTCCCCCGGGCGTGTGTGCCGGCCGGTCGCTCGGTGTCGCGCGCCCGCACAGGGCCGCGCGCCGAGGACCGGACCTCGGCCGGGCCGTCCTGCGACGGCCCGGCCGGCACGACTGGAAGGACGCCATGCACCGCGCACCCAGACTGGTGGCCCTGGCCGCCGCCTCGCTCCTCGCCGGCGGGCTCGCCGCCTGCTCGTCGTCGTCGGCCGACGACGGCGCCGCGGCGGAGGGCTCGGGGGACTCCACCCCGGTCACCATCGAGCACGCGCTCGGCACCACCACGATCGAGTCGAAGCCCGAGCGGGTGGCCACCGTGAACTGGGCCAACCACGAGGTGCCGCTGGCCCTCGGCGTCGTGCCCGTCGGCATGGCCGCCGCCAACTTCGGCGACGACGACGGCGACGGTCTGCTCCCGTGGGTGAGCGAGCGGCTCGAGGAGCTCGGCGCCGAGACGCCGGTGCTGTTCGACGAGACCGACGGCATCGACTTCGAGGCGGTCGCCGACACCGCTCCCGACGTGATCCTCGCCGGGTACTCGGGGCTGACCCAGGAGGACTACGACACGCTGAGCGACATCGCCCCGGTCGTGGCCTACCCCGAGGGGCCGTGGGCGACGCCGTGGCGCGAGATGGTCGAGGTCAACTCGGCCGGGATGGGCATGGCCGAGGAGGGCGAGCAGCTCGTCGCCGACATCGAGCAGCAGATCGCCCGGACGGTCGGCGAGCACCCGCAGCTCGAGGGCAAGGCGACCATGTTCCTCACCCACGTCGACACGACCGACCTGAGCGAGGTCAGCTACTACACCCCGTTCGACACCCGCAGCGCCTTCTTCGAGGACCTCGGCCTCACCACGCCGGCCAGCATCGCGGAGGCCTCGACCGACAGCACCCAGTTCTCGGGCACCGTGAGCGCCGAGCAGGTCGACGTCTTCGACGACGTCGACGTCATCGTGACCTACGGGGACCAGGCCCTGGTGGACGCCCTGAACGCCGACCCGCTGCTCTCGCAGATCCCCGCCGTCCGGAACGGGGCGCTCGTGCTGCTGCCGGACACCCCGCTGGGCACCGCGGCGAACCCGACCCCGCTGGCGATCCCCTGGGTGCTCGAGGACTACGTGTCCATGCTCGCCGAGGCAGCCGACAAGGCGCAGTGACCGAGCTCCACCCCGGTCCGACCCCGGACGCCGCCGTCGCGCGGCGCCCGGGGTCGGTCCGGCTCCTGTGGCTGCTGCTCGTGCTCGGGGTCCTCGCCCTGGTGGTGGCCGCCTCGGTCACCGTCGGGTCCCGGGAGGTCGGCTGGTCGGACATCGTGGCCGCCCTGGGCGGGTCGTCGGAGAACCTCGGTCAGGCGGCGGTCACCAAGCGCCTGCCCCGCACGGTGCTCGCCGTGGTGATCGGCGGGGCGCTCGGCCTGGCCGGCGCGGTCATGCAGGGTGTCACGCGCAACCCGCTGGCCGACCCGGGCGTCCTCGGCATCAACATGGGCGCCTCGCTCGCCGTGGTCTGCGGCCTGGCCTGGTTCGGGCTGTTCTCGGCGTCCAGCAGGGTGTCGGTGGCCATCCTCGGCGCCGCCCTCTCGGCGGTGTTCGTCTACGCCGTCGGGTCGCTCGGGCGCGGCGGCGCGACGCCGCTCAAGCTCGCGCTGGCCGGCGCCGCGACCTCGGCCGCGCTGGCCTCCTTCGTCACGGCCGTGGCCCTGCCGCGCGGCGACATCGCCGCCGACGTCCAGTCCTGGCTGATCGGCGGCGTGGGCGGCGCCACCTACGACACCGTCGGGCCCGCGCTGCCGTTCCTGGCCGCGGGGTTCGTCGTCAGCCTGCTGTCGGCCCGCAGCCTCAACTCCCTCGCCCTCGGCGACGAGCTCGCCGCCGGTCTCGGCGAGCGGGTGGCCCTGGCGCGCGGCCTCGCGGCGTGCGGCTCGGTCCTGCTGTGCGGCGCCGCCACCGCCGTCGCGGGGCCCATCGGGTTCGTGGGGCTCGTCGTCCCGCACCTGTGCCGGCTGCTGGTGGGCGTGGACCACCGGTGGCTGCTGCCGTTCTCCGCGCTGACCGGCGCCTGTCTGCTCACCGCCGCCGACGTCCTCGGCCGGATCGTCGCCCGGCCCAGCGAGCTCGACGTCGGCATCGTCACCGCGCTCATCGGGGCGCCGTTCTTCATCTCCGTCGTCCGCCGGCAGAAGGTGCGCGAGCTGTGAGCGCCGGGATCGCGCCGGCTTCGTCGGCCGTCGAGGTCGTCGTCGGCAACCGCACCCGCCGTGCCGCCCGCTGGCGACTGGTCGTGACCGTGCTCGCCGTGTCGGTCGTCGTCGTCTTCGCCGTGACGCTCATGGTGGGGCGGACGTCCTACCCGCCGGGGGACGTGCTCCGGGTGGCCCTCGGCGAGCAGGTGCAGGGGGCGTCCTTCACCGTGGGGCGGCTGCGGCTGCCCCGGGGGGTCCTCGCGGTGGTCGCCGGCCTCAGCTTCGGTCTGGCCGGCTGCACCTTCCAGACGATGCTGCGCAACCCGCTCGCCAGCCCGGACGTCATCGGCATCAGCACGGGGGCGAGCGCGGCCGCCGCCGTCGCGATCGTGGTGTTCGGACTGGGTGGGACGGCGGTGTCGGCCTTCGCCATCGCCGCCGGCCTGGTCGTGGCGCTGGTGATCTACCTGCTGGCCTACAAGGACGGCGGCGCGGGGACCCGGTTCGTCCTCATCGGCATCGGCACCGCGGCGATGCTGCACAGCGTCATCGCCTACGTGCTCTCCCGGGCCGGGTCGTGGGAGTGGCAGGAGGCGACGCGCTGGCTGAACGGCAGCCTCAACGGCGTCACCTGGGAGCGGGCGCTGCCGGCCGTCGTCGCGCTCGCCGTGCTCGCCCCGGTCCTGCTGGCCCGGACGCGGGAACTGTCCGCGCTGCGGCTGGGCGACGACACCGCCTCCGCGCTCGGCATCCGGGTCGAGCGGACGCGCGTGGTCGCGATCGTCGCCGCCGTCGGGCTGATCGCCTTCTCCACGTCGGCCTGCGGCCCGATCGCGTTCGTCGCGTTCCTCTCCGGGCCGATCGCGGCACGGATCGTGGGGCCCAACGGGTCCCCGCTGGCGCCCGCCGCCCTCGTCGGGGCGCTGCTGGTGCTGGTCGCCGACCTCGTCGGCCAGTTCGCGTTCGGGACGCGCTTCCCCGTCGGTGTCGTCACCGGCGTTCTCGGCGCGCCCTACCTCATCCACCTGATCGTCCGCACCAACCGTGTCGGAGGCTCACTGTGAGCGCAGCGTCCCGCGGGACCGAACGGAGGGGCGTCGTGACCACGGACCACTCGCTGGCGGCCGAGGACCTGACCCTGGGCTACGGCGAGCGCACGGTCATCGAGGACCTCGACCTGGTGGTGCCCTCCGGGAGGATCACGGCGATCGTGGGCGCCAATGCCTGCGGCAAGTCGACCCTGCTGCGGTCGATGTCGCGCCTGCTCGCGCCGCGCAGCGGACGGGTGGTCCTCGACGGCAAGGTGGTGCACCGGCTGCCCGCCAAGGAGCTGGCCCGCACGCTCGGCCTGCTCCCGCAGTCCCCGATCGCGCCGGAGGGGATCACGGTCGCCGACCTGGTCGGCCGCGGTCGCCATCCGCACCAGGGCCTCGTCTCCCGGTGGAGCGCGGAGGACGACGCCGCGGTGGCCGTGGCGCTGGAGGCGACGCGGACGACCGCCCTGGCCGACCGCGCCGTGGACGAGCTCTCCGGGGGGCAGCGCCAGCGGGTGTGGATCGCCATGGCGCTCGCCCAGCAGACCGACGTGCTCCTGCTCGACGAACCCACCACGTTCCTCGACGTGAGCCACCAGATCGAGGTCCTGGACCTGCTCACCGACCTCAACCGGACGCGGGGTACGACCATCGTCATGGTCCTGCACGACCTCAACATGGCGGCCCGCTACGCCGACCACCTGGTCGCCCTGGCCGACGGGGGCGTCCACGTGGCCGGGGACCCCGCGCAGGTGCTCACCGCCGAGAGCGTGCGCGCCGTGTTCGGCCTGGACAGCCGGATCATCGTCGACCCGACGTCGGGCAAGCCCCTGATGCTGCCCATCGGCCGGCACCACACGGCGCCGTCGGCCGGTGCGGTGGACGGCGACCTGGCGGGGGAGCGGCGATGATCGACCGCGGAGCCGGTGGGACGGTGGTCAGCGCGTGCCCTGCCGCGCGGGGGGAGGCGACGGCGCGGCCACCGCGTCCCGCGTGCGCTGTTCGGGCAGCCGGCCGGCCGGGTCGGCCAGGACGGTGACGGTCCCGGCGCCGCCGTCCACGCGCACCCGCTGACCGGTGCGCAGCCGCCGGGTCGCGTCGGGCACCGTGGCCACGGCGGGGATGCCGTACTCCCGGGCCACGATCGCCCCGTGGGAGACCACCCCGCCGACCTCCATCACCAGCGCCCCGGCGAGCTGGAACAGCGGCGTCCAGCCCGGGTCGGTGCTCGCGGCGACGAGCACCTCCCCGGCCGCCAGCGCGGCGCCGACGGGGGAGTCGAGGACCCGGACGACGCCCTCGTGGACCCCGGGCGACACGCCGGTGCCCACCAGGGTGCCCGGCGCGCTCGCCACGGGGGCGGCCGGGCCGTACACCGCCTCGCCGTCGCTGGTGAGCAGCAGGGGGACGACCCGCCGGCCGAGCTCCCGCTCGTACTCCTGACGCCGGCGGCCCGCGCGCTCACGCAGGTCGGGCACCGTGCCCTCCACGGCCGCGCGCAGGTCGGCGGGGTCGAGGAAGAAGACGTCGTCGGGGTCGTCGAGCCGGCCCTCCGCGACGAGGGCGGCACCGACCTGCTGCAGCAGGCCGCGGCCGAGGGCGAGCACGCGGACGAGGTCGAACTTCGGCCGCTCCCGCAGCCCGGCCAGGGCCCGGTACCGGCTCAGCACCGCGCGCAGCACCAGCGCGCGCAGCCGCCCCCGCGTCCGGCGGACGGCGGCGACCAGGTCCCGGGCCGCCGCCTCGGCCTGCTCGGCGCCGCGCCGCTGCCGGTCGATCAGCTCGCCCGGGTCGCCGGCGGCGAGGTAGCCCCGGACCAGCTCCACGACGTAGGTCGGGTCGTCGCGGAATCGCGGCAGCCCCAGATCGATCTCCCGGTCCGGGGCCCGGTGCCCGAAGGTCGCCAGGAACTCCGCCATGCCGGGAGCGGTCTCCGACGGTTCCCCGCCCGCCTCGCGGCAGGAGCGCGCGAGCCGGGCCAGGGCGGTGCCCATCGCGAGTGTGGGGTCGTGGGGGAGCCAGCGGCGCACCGGTTCCATCCCGGCGGAGCTGCCCAGCCACCGCTCGCACAGCTCCGTGGCGAGCGCGCCGGCCAGCAGTCCCACGTACACCGGCGGCAGCTGGGCCCAGGCCACCTCGAGAGTCTGCCGCGGCAGGGTCCCGAGGACGTGGTCCGCCTGCTCGCGGGGTCCGGTCAGCGCCGCGGTCTCGTCGCGGAGCCGGCGCACCTGGTCCTCCGCGCGGGCGAGCAGCCGCCGGCGTGCCCGGACCGGGGCGGCGGCCGCGGCGAGGAGCCCGGGGACCTCCCGGGCCACCCACCAGGTCAGCCCGGCCGGCAGGGCCACGCCGCGGGGCCGCACGAGCCGGTGTCCCTCCCGGTCGAGCCACTCGCGCAGGGCCGCGGCGGTCGCCGGGTCCTTCAGCGCCATCCGGTCGGCCAGGTTGCGGCCCAGCCGGGGGGAGGCCAACAGCGGGGTGATGTCGTAGAAGAGGCGGCCGGCCACCTGGGACACCCAGGCCGGCACCTCCCGCGACGGCCGGCGGCGCAGCGACCACAGCGACGACATCGCCGCGACCAGCCCGGCGAAGGCGGCGTTGCCCGCGGGGGTCATGGGCTCGGCCACGCCCTGCGCGGCGAGGGTCAGCGGGATGTACACCCGCAGCCCCGGTCCGGCCGGCGGGCCGGGCGGCAGCGGGAACAGGGTGGTGACCGGCCGGGACTGGAGGAGCCAGCAGCGCCCACCGGCGACGGCCCACTCCAGGTCCTGGGGTCCGCCGGACAGAGTCGCGGCGCGCAGTCCCAGGTCGGCCAGCTCCCGCAGGTGCGCGGCGCCCAGCAGGGGGCGGCCCGCCCCGTCGGGGCCGTCCAGGACCGCGCGCGTCCCGGCGTCCAGGACCCACCGCTGCGGGGTCGCGCGCCCGCTCACGAGCGCGTCGCCGAGCCCGCGCACCGCCTCGACCACCACGCGGTCGCGGCGTCCGGTCAGCGGGTCGGCGGTGAAGAGCACCCCGGCGACCTCGGCGGGCACCATCCGCTGGACGACGACGGCCACGGCGGCCGCGGAGGAGGGGGTCCCCTGCCGGGTGCGGTAGGCCAGGGCCCGCGCCGTCCACACCGAGGACCAGCAGCGCCGGACGGCGTCCACCACCTGCTCGGCGCCGGTCACGTCGAGGAACGTGTCCTGCTGGCCGGCCGAGCTGGCACCCGGGAGGTCCTCCGTGGTGGCCGAGGAGCGCACCGCCACCGGCCCGCCGCCCAGCCGGCGCCAGGCCGCGACGACCGGCCCGGCCAGGTCCCCGGGCACCGGCGCGGCCTCGAAGGCCGCGCGCAGCGTCGCCGACGCCGCCGCCAGCGCGTCGGCGTCCCGCCCGTCGAGGTCGGCGGTCACCCGTTCGACCAGCGGGGCGAGACCCGACACCGCCACGAACCGCCGGTAGGCCCCGGCGTCGACGACGAAGCCGTCGGGCACGGGCAGCCCGGCCCGCCGCAGCCGGGCGAGGCCGACGCCCTTGCCGCCGGCGCGGGCGAGCTCCGTGGCCCGCTGGTCGTCCAGCGGGACGACGGTGGCCGCCGGCCCGGTGGCCGCCGGTGCACCCGGGAGCGACGACGGCTGCTCGGTCATCTCGACGACCTCCTGTCCTCCGAGCGCCCACGGCGACCAGGGTCTTGGGCGTCGCGATGCGCTCCCAGGGTCCGAGGTCACCGCGCCGCGGGGCGGGCTCGTGTCGCCGCGGTGGTCACAGGAACGACACCGCACGGTCCCAGCCTCCGCACAGGCCGTCCCCGCACGGTGGGACGGAGGGTCGGAGACACCGGCCCGGACGAGGAGCCCCCGTGCGCAAGAAGATCGTCATCGCGACCACCGCCGGTGCGCTGGCCCTCACCGGCCTGGCCGTGGCCGCCCCGGCGCTGGCCGGCACCGGCACGACCGAGGAGGCGACGTCGTCCCCGGTCGACCGGATCAGGGACGCGCTGGCCGGCCTGGTCGGTGACGGCTCGATCACCCAGGAGCAGGCCGACGAGGTCGCCACCACGCTGAGCGAGGCGGGCCTCGGCGGCCGCGACGGGCACCACGGCGGTGGCATGGGCCTGGCGGCCGCCGCCGAGGCGCTCGGCATGAGCGAGGACGACCTGCACACCGCCCTCGAGGCCGACGGTGCCACGCTGGCGCAGGTCGCCGAGGACCAGGGGGTGGCGGTCGACACCCTGGTCCAGGCCCTGGTGACGGCGGGGCAGGAGCGGATCGCCCAGGCCGTCACCGACGGCCGGATCACCCAGGAGCAGGCCGACGAGCGGCTGGCGGACCTGGAGCAGCGCGTCACCGACCGGGTCGAGGCGGTCGTCGGCGACCGCGGGCCGCGCGGCGACCGGGACGAGCCGGACGGGTCCGCGGACGACTGACCTCGCCGCACACCGCCGAGCGGCGCCGTCCCGCGGGGACGGCGCCGCCCGGCCGTTCCCCGACCTCGGCCGGCCGGACGAGCCGGAGGACCGGTCGGTCAGGCCTACCAGGCCGCGCCGGCGGCATCGTCGAGGAGCGTGGCCCGCAGGAAGCCGCTGACCGCGGCCAGGCCGGCCGGCTGGTCGAAGCCGGGGTCCTCGTGGTTGGCGCCGTGCAGCAGCCACAGTTGCGCCGGCACGCCCTGCGCACGCAGCGCGTCGAAGAGCCGGCGGCTGTGCTCGGACGGGATGAGCCCGTCGCCGTCCCCGTGCACCAGCAGGAACGGCGGCGCTCCGGCGTGGACGTGGGCGATCGGGCTGGCGGCGCGCGCCTCGTCCGGCCGGGACGCCGCCGAGTCGGCGCCGAGCAGCCGCGCCTCGTACGGCGGCTGGGGCGGCGGCCCGGTCAGGAAGGGCGGCCGCGGCCCCTCGGGGACGTCGCTGGCCATCCGGAGCAGGTCCGACGGGGCGAACCACGTGGCGGCGGCCTGCACCGACGAGTCGCCCAGCTCGGCGTCCCGCTCGTCGCTGGTCAGCGCCAGCAGCGCGGCGAGGTGACCGCCGGCCGACGCGCCCCAGGCGCCGATCCGGGTCGCGTCGAGTCCGTGCTCGCCGGCGTGCGCCCGCAGCCACCGGACCGCGGCCCGGACGTCGTCGAGCGGCGCGGGGAACGTCGCCGAGTCGCTGAGCCGGTACTGGACGGCGGCCACCGCCACGCCGCTGCGGGCCATGGGGAGGAGCCGCTCGGCGGCGCGGTCGGCGCGTGACCCGCGCAGCCACCCGCCGCCGTGCAGCCACACCGTGAGGGGGGCGGGACGGGTCCCCGGCAGGTACAGGTCCAGGTGCAGGTCGGTCCCGCCGACCTCGGCGTAGACCACGTCGCGGACCACGGTGACGCCGTCGGGCCGCCCGTCGTCGACGGGAGGTGCTCCGGCTGCCGAACTGGTCATGTCTCTCCTCGATGGTCCCTGGCCGCGTCCGCCGGCGTCAGCTGAACGCGACGCCGCCGTCCACGATGAGCGTCTGGCCGGTGATGAACCCGCTGCTGCGGGAGCACAGGAAGGAGATGGCCGGGCAGAGGTCGGTCGGCTCCATCCGGCGGGGCACCGCTCGCCGCACGGCGGCGATCGAGAGGTAGTCGTCGTCGTTGAGCGCGCGCGTCGCCTCGGTCTCGACCAGGCCGGGGGCGATCGCGTTGACGGTGATGCCGTCGGCGCCGACCTCGCGGGCCACGCTCCGGGTGAGCGCGATGACCGCCCCCTTGGAGGCGGTGTAGTGGGCGAAGTACGGCACCCCCATGTGCACCGTGGACGACGCGATGTTCACCACCCGGCCGTGGCCCTGCTCCTTCATGGCCGGGTGCACGGCGCGCATGCCGAGCCACACGCCGCGGGTGTTGACCGCCAGGACGCGGTCCCACTCCTCGACGGTGATCTCGGTGAACGGGCGCTTGGACCCCAGCCCCTGGTAGATCGCCGCGTTGTTGACCAGGGCGTCGACGCGGCCGTGCCGCTCCAGGGTGGTGGAGACGAAGTCGGCCCACGAGGCCTCGTCGCTGACGTCGGCCCGGACGTGGGTGACGCCCTCGGCCGCCCACCCCGCCGCCACGACGTCCGCCGCGACGACGGCCGCTCCCTGCGCCGCCAGGTGTCGGCTCACCGACTCCCCGATGCCGTGCGCCGCGCCGGTGACGAGGACGACCGTCCCCGGCTCGACGCTGCCCTGACCTCCGCCGATGACGTCCACGGGTGTCCGCTCAGGCATCGGGCAGCAGGGCGTCGAGGTCCGCGGGCTGCTCGAGGATCCCGTAGCGGGCCCCGACCTCGGACATGTACTCGAACGAGCCCCGCTCGAGCTCCTGCGGCCAGCCGGCCAGGGTGATCGCGCCGGCGAGCTCCGGGCTGAGCTCGGTGAAGCTGCCCAGGATCCCGCGCGCCGCCTCGGGGTTCTCGCTGGCGTAGGCCAGGGACTCCTGCACGCCCGCGACGAAGGCGTCCACCAGCTCGGGGTCGGACTGCACGGTCTCCGCCGTCGTGAAGTAGGCGCCGATGAGCAGGGGTTCCTCCGTGGCCTCGGCGAAGACGTTGGACAGGCAGCGGGCACCCTGCTGGATCGCGATCGTCTTGAACGGCTCCACCGCGGTCGCGGCGTCGACCTGGCCGCCCGCCACCGCCTGCGGGACGTCGGGGTGGGCGATCTCCAGGAACTCGATGGTCGAGGAGTCCCCTCCGGCACGGTCCACCGCGTCGCGGATGACGGCGACGTTGATGTTGTTCAGCGTGTTCGTGCTGACCCGCTTGCCGGCCAGGTCGGCGAGCGACTGCAGCGGGCTGCCCGCGGGGACCAGCACGCAGCCGAAGTCGTCGGTGGGGTCCCCGGTGGAGGAGTTCCCCGGCGCGACGACCTGGATCGGCAGGCCGGCCTCCTGCGCCACCAGCAGCGACAGGGTGTTGCTGAAGGCGAAGTCCTGCTCGCCGCTGACCACGGCGGGGACCAGCGCCGCGCCACCCTGGCCGGTCACCACCTCCACGTCGAGGCCGCGCTCGGCGAAGAAGCCCTGCTCGACGCCGAGGTAGAGCGGGGCGACGTCGGCGATCGGGACGACGCCGACGGTCACCTGGCGGGGCGCGTCGGTCGAGCCGGCGCCGGCCGGCTCGTCGCCCCCACCCCCGCCGCAGGCGGCGAGCAGCACCGAACAGGACAGGACGACGGACACGCGCAGGCGGGACATGGAGAGCCTCTCGACGGTGGGGGATCGCATGGCGCGGGTGGGGGATCGCATGGCGCGGGTGGGGGATCGCATGGCGCGGTGCAGGGGCGCCGGTCGTGCCGACCGGCGGGTGGGCTCAGGCAGGGGTCGCGGTCGCGGCCCGGCCGGCGGTCCGGGAGAGGACGGCGGGGACGACCTCGTCGCGGAACAGCCGCACCGAGGAGAGGACCGTGTCGACGTCGAGGGAGCCCCACGCGAACGCGCCGGCGAGGTAGTTGATCTCCCCGATCGCCACCGCCTCGGTGACCTGGGCGGCGACCGTCTCCGGCGACCCGACGAACAGCTTGCGCTCGGCGACCAGCTGGTCGAAGTCGATCGGGCCGGAGAACCGCTCGCTGCCGTGGAGCCGCCACAGGTGGGTGAAGCTCTCGTAGTGGGCGTCGAACGCCGGCCGTGCGATCGCGACGGCCTCCTCGTCGGTCGGGGCGACGAGGACGTGGCGCAGCATGCCGAAGCGCGGCGTCACCCCCGGCAGGCTGTAGCGGACGGTGCCGCGCTCGGCGGACTCCCGGAAGTGGGTGAAGAAGACCCGGCTCTGCTCGCGGACGACCTCCAGCGGCGGGGAGGCGAAGCCGAACCCGAACAGCACGTTGTAGCCCTGGTCGCCCAGCCGGGGGATCGAGGCGGCGTTGGACGACGGGTACCACAGCGGCGGGTGCGGGCGCTGGTACACCGGCACGTGCAGGGGGATCTCCTCGCCCGCGGCCCCCTCGGCGCCGGGACGGCGGAACCGGCCGGTCTCCATCGCCTCGACGATGGCCGGGAACAGCTCCTCGAAGCGCTCCGCGGTCTCCGGCGCGGTCAGCCCGAACATGGCCGCCTCGATGGGGGAGGAGCCCTTCCCGACCCCGACGTCCAGCCGGCCGTGGCTGAGCTGGTCGAGCATGCAGATCTCCTGCACCAGCCGCAGCGGGTCGTACAGCGGGACGATGAACGTGGTCGGCGCCAGCCGGATCCGCTCGGTCTCGCGGGCGGCGGCGGCGATGAACACCGACGGGGACGGCGACAGGCCCAGCGGCGTGCCGTGGTGCTCGGCGATGTGGTAGGTGCTGAACCCGCCCCGGTCGGCCTCGGCGAGCACCCGCAGCCGGGCGTCGTAGACCTCGGCCGGCGTCCTCCCGGGGGTGGCGTCGATCCAGTCGAAGAGACCGAACTCGAGGTCGTGCGGGGTGGCGTGCTCGGCCGGCTGTGCGGACATCCGCCCTCCTGGGTCCGGGTCGCTGAGGGAGTCGGGGCTGTGCGTCGGGCGTCGCGGCGTCGTGGCCCCGCGGGCGTGGTCCGAGGCGCGGTGGGCTCTCGGCCGGACGTCCCGGGCGGGGTCACCTCCGCTCGCCAGGATGGCGACCCGGGGTGTGACCCGCCTCATTGAAAGGGCCGATGGTTAGTTCGTCAAGAAACCATCCCGGCAGGCGGGAGAGGCCTCAGTCGGCGGTGACGAACTCCTCGAGGAGCCGGAGGAAGACGGTCGTCTTCTCCGGCGGGAGGCGCGCCTCGAAGGCCTGGCGCAGCTGCTCGACCCGCGGCTCGAGGTCGTCGCGCAGCGCGTGGCCGGCCGCGGTGAGTCGCAGCTCCACCCGGCGGCCGTCCTGGGCCGACCGATCCATGGTCAGGTACCCGGCGGCCTTCAACCGGTGGACGACGGCGTGCGTGCTGGCCGGGTCGAGGGCGACGAGCCGGGCGACGCTGGCCTGGTCGAGCGGCTCGTGCCGGCCGAGCGTGGACAGCACCGCGTACTGGACCGACGACACCGAGCCCGAGACGTGGCGCGTCCACATCTCGTTGTGGACCTGGCCGGCCCGGCGGATGAGGTGGCCGGGCAGGCGGGCGAGGTGCGGCGCCACGGTCTGGGCCCCGGTCTGGGCCACGGTCTCGTCGCCGGTCGCCACGGGTGGAGTCTAGGGAGCGCCGGCGCTCAGCCGGTCCGGACGGCCCAGGAGGAGAGCAGGTCCTCGGTGGTCACCACCGGGCCGATCGTGGCGGCGAACTCCGCGCAGGCCGTGGCCTGGGGGACCACCCCCACCGTCGCGGTCGCGTCGCCCACCAGCACCGGCCGGTAGCCGCGGGACACCGCGTCGACGCCGGTCGCCCGGACGCAGACGTCGGAGGTGAGCCCGACGAGGACCAGCGTCGGGCGGGCCTGGGCGCTGAGCACGAGCTCGAGGGGCGTGAAGGCGAAGGCCGAGTAGCGGTGCTTGACGAAGGTGAAGTCCCCGTCGGCGACCAGGTCCCCGTACGGCTCGGCGCCCCAGCTGCCGGCGGCCACGATCGGGTCGGTCTCGGGCTCGATGGTCGCGCCGCCCTGTCCCCGGCGGCGCCACCCCGGGGTGTCGGTCCACCGCGAGTGCTGGGTGTGCACGTGCAGGACCGGGACCCCGGCCTCCCGGGCGACGGGCAGGAGGGCGCCGATCCGGTCGATCGCGGTGAGCGCCTCGGTGCAGTCGACCCCGCGCCGGCCGAGGGTCCCCTCGGCGTGGCAGTAGTCGTTCTGCACGTCGACGACGAGGACGACGGCGTCGTCGGGCGCGATCCCGGCTGGGGGCATGGTCACTCTCCGCTGCGGCAGTGGGGCGGGACGCCGGGCAGCGTATGTCCCGGGCGCCGACGGGGGCCGCTCAGCCCTCGGCCGTGAGCACCTGCGTGTGCAGCACGGCGCCGGAGGCGTCGCGCAGCCGCACCGAGAAGGTCCCGGCGTCGCCGGCGATGACGACCTCGCCGAAGTACTGGTGCCCGGAGGCGGGGGAGGCGTCGGCGTGGGGCGGCGCGGCCACGAAGACCGCCCGGGGGCCGAAGGTGGCGTCCAGCGGGAGGGCCGGGAACGTCCCGGCGTTGAGGAGACCGGAGACGAACTCCCAGAACGGGGAGAAGTCGGGGAACGACGCCCGCTCCGGCGAGTGGTGGTGGGCCGCCGTGTAGTGGACGTCGGCGGTGAGCCACACCACGTTCCGCACGCCGGCGCGTCTGATCCCCGACAGCACCTGCGCGATCTCCAGCTCGCGCCCGAGGGGCGCGCCGGGGTCCCCCTGCGCGGCGGCCTCCAGGTCGGTCGGGCCGTCGGCGACGACCAGGCCGATCGGCAGGTCGGCCGCGACGACCTTCCAGGTGGCCCGGGAGGTCCGCAGGGCGTGCAGCAGCCAGTCGAGCTGCTGCTGGCCGAGGAGGGCGGCGTCGGGAGCGGACCCGGGCTGGCGGCCCGGCGAGTTGGGGCCCTCGTGGGGGCGCATGTCCACCACGAACACGTCGAGCAGCGGGCCGTAGGCGATCCGCCGGTACACCCGCCCGGCGTCATCGGGCTGCACCGTGATCGGCTGGTACTCGACGAACGCCTGCCGCCCGCGGGCGGCCAGCACGTCCACCCGCATCTCGGTACTCGGACCGGTCGAGGACCTCGCCGGGGTACCAGTTGTCGGTCGTCTCGTGGTCGTCCCACTGCGGGATGGTGGGGACCTCGCGGTTGAAGGTGAGCAGGTTGGCGTCCATCAGGTTGTCGCGGTACTGGCCGCGGAACTCGTCGAGGGTCTCGGCGACCTTCGACTTGGCCGGCGTGACGAGGTTGCGCCAGAGCGAGCCGTCCCGGTCGGTCCGCGTCTCCGGGAGGGGGCCGTCGGCGTACACGGTGTCGCCCGAGTGCAGGAAGAAGTCCGGCTGCAGCCGGCGCGACCCCCGTGCCGAGCACCACGCCGCCGCGCAGGAAGGTGCGGCGGTCCATCCCAGGTCGAGCGCGTGGCACGCGAGCGCGGGGTGCCGGCCTCGGAGGTCGAGCGGCTGGTCGCCGGGGCCACGGTCGGGCGGGACCTCGGCGTCCTCGGCGCTCCCTGGGTGAACGTGCTCGAGCTGGACCTGGCCCTGGACCGCGAGCTGCCGTGGGGTCCGTGCGGCCCCCGCCGCCCGGAGCCGGACGGCGGGGACCGCCGGCGCCCACCTCCGCGCGGCTCCTCGGCGTCTCCGGCCCCGGAGGGGGCGTCTCGTACGATGAGGTCGTCCGGGTCGCCCCGGTCGGTCCGGCATCGACCCACGTCGCGGTGCTCCCGGGCCCCTGTACCTCGGGCCCACCGCGTTGGAGGGAGTCGGCCGGCATGACGGACGCGCAGCCGACGCCGCCGGGGGAGGCCCCGCTCTCGCTGCGCGAGCGCAACAGGTTGCGGACCCGTCGGGAACTGCTCGACGCAGCTCTGCGGGTGTTCGCCGAGAAGGGGTTCGCCGGCGCCGCGGTGGAGGCGATCGCCGCGGAGGCGGGGACCTCCAAGGTGACCCTGTACGCCTACTTCCCGGCCGGGAGGGACGACCTCTTCCGCGAGCTGTACGAGGAGATCAACACCGAGTACGTGGAGCTGGCGACGGCCCGGCACGCGGCGGCGACCGGACTCGTCGACCGGGTGGTCGCCCTGGCCGCGCCCCTCCTCGAGATCGGCAGCCGGCCGCTCGTCGGGACCTTCTACTCCAACAGCGACCCGACGATCGAGCCTGCCCTGGCCCCGGTCCGGGGACACGCCTCGGGGGTCAGCGCCACGCTCATCGCCGAGGACGTCGCGGCGGCTCGCGCCGAGGGCGCCATCGCCTCCGGGGCCGACCCGCACACGCTGGCCGTGCTGCTCGTCGGTGCGCTGCGGGCCGCCCTGGTCGAGGTCGCGGCCGACCCCACCAGGTCCGAGCAGCTGCTCGCCGGCATCACCGACCTGGCGCGCGGCCTCCAGCGGCGCGACGGCGCCTGACGTCTCGCCCGGCCACCGGTCGCGGGACCGCCCGTGGAACGGCGTCCCCGTGGCGCGTCCCGGCCCGTCCCGCTCACCGGGCCGTTGACGTCGGTGCGGCCCCTCGGCACCCTGTCGCCTCAGTTCCACCGGCTCGCCGCGGTCGGCACCGGACGCCACGGTTTGTGAACGATGCGTAAAGGGTCTTGACGGCCCGTTCAGGTACTGCGACGCTCCTGTGAGCCCGGACACATCCCGGGCGCTGCACTCCCGCTGTCACCGCCCGCCGGGTCCTCCCGGCCGGGCGCGGGGCAGCTCGACCAGGAGGTCGCACGTGGTCGCCCTCGACGAGCAGGCAGCCCGGCGCATCGCGCACCGGGCTCTGACGCGGTACGGCCTCGACGAGGTGGCGCTCCACTTCGTCAAGTACCGCGAGAACTACGTCTTCCGGGCGGAGTGCGGCGACGAGGCCTTCGCCGTCCGCCTGCACCGCCCGGGCCTGCACTCGGTGGCCGAGGTCAGGACGGAGCTGGCCTACCTCGAGGCCCTCCGGCAGCGGGGGTTCGCGGTCCCCGAGCCGCTGCAGACGACCGACGGCGAGCTCATCTGCCTGGTCGACGACGGCACGGGCGGCGAGGTCCAGGTGGACCTCCAGCGGTGGGTCCCCGGGGCGGCTCCGCTCGGGGACATCGGCGAGGCGTTCGAGGGGACGAGCACGCTCACGCCGGCGGACTTCCACCGGCTCGGCGCCATGGCCGCCAGGCTGCACGACCACACCGAGCACCTCGGCCGGCTCCCCGGGTTCAGCCGCGCGGCGTGGGACGTCGAGGGCCTGGTGGGGAAGCGGGCGCTCTGGGGCGACCCGCTGGAGCTGCACGTCCTGTCGACGGCGGACCGGACCCTCCTGGCCGCCGCCGTCGCCCGGCTGACCAGCGACCTCGCCGAGCTGGGGACGGGCCCCGCCGTCTACGGCGTCATCCACGCCGACTTCACGCCGGAGAACATCCTCGTGCGGGGCGAGGAGCTCGTCCTCATCGACTTCGACGACTTCGGTGAGGGCTGGCACCTGTACGAGCTGGCCACGATCCTCTTCTTCTACCGGCCACACCCGCGCTTCGACGAGTTCGTGGACGCCGTGTTCGCCGGCTACCGCACGCAGCGCCCCCTGGACGAACGGCACCTGCACTTCTGGCCCGGGGTGCTGCTGGCCCGGGGGCTCACCTACCTCGGCTGGGCGGCACGACGCCGGGGCGAGGAGACCGCCGCCTTCATCGCCGAGCACGTGGCCCCCGTCGTCCTGGCCCTCGCGCAGGACTTCCTGTCCCAGCGCGCCGAGCTC
This sequence comes from Geodermatophilus sp. SYSU D00697, assembly GCF_054050175.1. Taxonomy (NCBI): domain Bacteria; kingdom Bacillati; phylum Actinomycetota; class Actinomycetes; order Geodermatophilales; family Geodermatophilaceae; genus Geodermatophilus; species Geodermatophilus sp. SYSU D00697. Next base: position 53,220 of record NZ_JBJGYV010000008.1, on the reverse strand, counting down.
GTCTGAGCCCTGCACCCGCGACCCCCGTGCAGTGACCACAGAACGGAACACCATGTCCCAGCCCGTTGCACCCCCGGACCCCGACCGACGGGAGGCACTCCTGGCCCGCCGGGCCGCGACCATCGGCAGGCGGACCCCGCTGTTCTACGACACCCCGCTGGAGTTCGTCCGGGGCGAGGGCGTCTGGCTCGTCGACGCATCGGGGCGCCGGTTCCTCGACGGGTACAACAACGTGCCGCACGTCGGCCACTGCCACCCCCGCGTGGTGGAGGCCCTGTCCCGGCAGGCCGCCGAGCTCAACGTGCACACGAGGTACCTCGACGAGCGGGTCCTGCAGTACGCCGAGGAGCTCCTCGCGACGTTCGGCGCGGGGCTGGACCGCGTCTTCTTCGTCAACAGCGGCTCCGAGGCCAACGAGCTGGCCCTGCGCCTCGCCCGGCAGCACACCGGTGCCACCGGCGTCCTCGTGACCGACTACAGCTACCACGGCAACACGACGTCCCTGGCCGAGCTGACCACCGGCCTGGAGGTCGCCGAACCCCTGGGCGAGCACGTCCGGGCGCTGCGGATCCCCGACCTCGACGACCCGGGGACGGACGAGGAGCAGGCCCTGCGCGAGGGCCTGGCGGCGGTCGAGGACGCCATCGCGTCCCTGCAGGAGGCCGGGCACGGTGTCTCGGCGCTGCTGTTCGACCCGCTGTTCACCACGGAGGGCATGCCCCGGGTCCCGGCGGGCTACGTCGAGGGCCTCTGCCGGAGGGTCCAGGCGGCAGGCGGCCTGGTCGTCTGCGACGAGGTGCAGTCGGGGTTCGGCCGGTCCGGCGACGCCATGTGGGGCCACGAGCTGTTCGACATCGCGCCCGACCTCGTGACCCTGGGCAAGCCGATGGGCAACGGACACCCGGTGGGCGGGGTCGTCACCCGCGAGAAGCTGCTCGACGAGTTCGGGCGCCGGAACACCTACTTCAACACCTTCGCCGGCAACCCGGTGAGCTCGGCGGTCGGGCTCGCCGTCCTGCACGTCATGCGCGACGAGGGCCTGGTGGGTTCGGCCAAGCGGGTCGGCGCCCTGCTGCGGGACGAGCTGGTCCGGCTGGCCCGGACCAGCGCGGTGGCGGGAGCGGTCAAGGGGCGCGGCCTGTACGTGGGGCTGTCCTTCGTCGAGCCCGACGACCCCACCCGCCCGAGCGCGGCCGCGGCACGGACCGCCGTCGAGGGCATGGTCGCCAGGGACGTGCTCATCAGCCGCACCGGCCGGTCCGACAACGTGCTCAAGATCCGGCCGCCCCTGGTCTTCGACGACGAGCACGCCGCACTCCTGCTCGACCGCCTGGCGTCCGTCCTGGACGGCGCGGGCCGGCCCGGATGACCCCGGTCCGCTCCCGCGCCTGGCTCCACCCGCACAGCACCGATCCGCCAGCACTGGTCCGTCACACCCTCCGGGGCGCCGTCGTCCCGTAACGGAAAGGAAGCGGAATGGCCACGTCCAACGGTGGACCCGCGTCTCGGCTCGCCCGTGACCAGCTCGGCGTGCCCGGGGTGGTCTTCCTCGTGCTCGCCGCCGTCGCCCCCCTGACCGGCGCCATCGTCGTGATGTCGCTGGCCATCGCCCTCGGCAACGGGAGTGGCGTCGTCGTCGCCGTCCTCGCCGTCGCCGTGATCCTGCTGCTGTTCGCCGTCGGGTACGCGCAGATGTCCCGCGTGGTGGTCAACGCCGGCGGCTTCTACGCCTTCGTCGTCAAGGGCCTCGGCCGGCCGATCGGACTGGTCGCGGGCTTCATCGCCACGATGGGCTACAACTTCTTCGTCGCCGGCGCCGTGGGCACGGGCGGCTTCTTCACCTCGGTGGTCGTCGCGGACCTGACCGGGTTCGACGTCCCCTGGTACGTCGCCGGCCTCGTCCTGTTCGTCGCCGCGTTCCTGCTCGCCCGCGGCGGCATCGACATCAGCGCCAAGGTGCTCGGTGTGGCGCTGGTGCTCGAGACGCTCACGCTCCTGGTCTTCTGCGTCTCGGTGCTGGTGCGGACCGGCTTCAGCGTCGACGTCTTCACCCCGGACGTGATGTTCGGCGGATCCGTCGGTGTCGCCCTCCTGCTGGCCGCCACGGCGTTCCTGGGCTTCGAGGCGACCTCGTTGTTCAGCGAGGAGTCCCGCGACCCGCTGCGCACCATCCCGCGGGCGACCTACGCCGCGATCGTGATCATCGGCCTCGTCCACGCGCTCACGGTCTGGGCGCTGGTCAGTGCCGCCGGGGTGGGGGACGCGCAGCAGGTCGCCCTCGACCACCTGGCCACCGGTGACCTCGTCTTCGTGCTGTTCGAGGAGTACCTGGGCTCGCCGCTGCTGGTCGTGGCGGAGGTGCTGCTCGTGGTGAGCCTGTTCGCCGCTCTCCTGGCCTTCCACAACATGGCCGCCCGCTACCTGTACTCGCTCGGCCGGGTGCGGATCCTCCCGGCCGGGCTCTCCACCACCCGGGCCAACGGTGTCCCGCAGAACGCGCTGGTGGCCAACGCCGTCTTCGCGTTCGTGGTGGCCGGACTCTTCGCGGTCCTGGGACTGGACCCGATCACGACCCTGGTGCCGGTCATGATCGGGTTCGGCACGCTGTGCGTCCTCGTGCTGCAGCTGTTGGCGTCCTTCTCCATCGTCGTGCACTTCCGCCGTCAGCGTGACCGGCGCTGGCTGACGACGTTCGTGGCACCGGGGCTCGGCTTCCTGGGCCTGCTGGCGATCTGCGTCATGGCGGTCGACAACTTCCCCCTGCTGGCCGGCTCCGACGCGCTCTACGTGCGGCTCCTGCCGTGGCTGCTGGTCGTCGCCCTGGTCGGCGGCGTGGGCTACGCGGCGTCCCTGCGCCGACGCCGTCCGGAGGTCTACGAGTTGCTCGAGACCGACCTCGAGCGGTTCCAACCCGCTCCGGCGCCGGCCCGGGCGGAGACCTCGTCGGCCCAGCAGTAGACCCGGGCGCCCCTGCCGTCCGGCTCCGAGCAGGGCCGGACGGCAGCCGGCCCCACCGCCACCCACCGCGATCGGGAGGAGAACAGCATGGTCAGTCTCGGGTTCGAGGGCAGCAGGGTCCTCGTCACCGGCGGGACGTCGGGCATCGGGCTCGCCGTCGCCGAGGCGTTCCTCGAGGAGGGCGCGAAGGTGGGCATCGTCGGTCGCAGCGCCGACCGGCTGACCGCCGCCCTCGAGCGGCTGCGGTCGGCGCACCCGGATGCCACGGTCGTCGGCGCGGCGGGGGACGTGGGGGACGAGGACTCGCTCCGCGCGGCCGTCGAGGAGGTCGCCGCGCACCTCGGCGGCCTGGACCACGTGGTCAGCAGCGCCGGCATCGCAGGCACGCTCGGGGACGCCGTCGACCAGGTGCCGGCCGAGGAGTTCCTCGAGGTCCAGAAGGTCAACGTCGTCGGCCCGTTCCTGCTCGCGAAGACGGCGTTGCCGCACCTGAAGTCCGGCGCCCACCCGACCTGCACGCTGATCGGGAGCGACTCCGGGTTCGTCGCCGTCCCGGGGATGCTCGCCTACAACGCGTCGAAGGGGGCCGTCGCGCAGCTGACCCGGGCACTGTCGGTCGAGCTGCACGAACCGTTCGGCATCCGGGTCAACAGCGTCTGCCCGTCCATCGTCGACACGCCCATGGCGCGCGACGGCATGGGCATGGAGTCCTTCGCGGACGTCGGCTACCCGGTGAGCGCCCCCGAGGACATCGCCTGGCTGGTGCTGAGCCTCGCCTCGCCGCGGTCCGTGGCGGTCAACGGCGTCTCACTGCTCGCCGACCACGGGTACCACGCGCGGTCGTCGTTCCCCGCCTGACCGACGGTGGGGCGGGCCCACGGCGAGGTGTCGGGGCCCGCCCACACCGTCAGTCCACGATCATGGTCCGGACGTCGAACTCCTCGCTGATGATGCCGTACTCCAGCATGAGGTCGGCCATCTCCTGCAGCTGCGCGACGTCCACCTCGGCGTCCCAGGCCGGCAGCGCGACCTGCTGCACGGTCTCGGCCGGCACCTGGGTGTAGGTGGGCACGAGCTCCACCAGCCGCTCCCGGTTGTCGGTGAGCTCCGCCATCGACGCCGTCATCGCCTGGCGGAAGGCCTCGACGACCTCGGGGTTCTCCTGCGCGTACTGCTCGGTGGTCAGCCACCCGGCGACCGGCATGCCCTCCACCGGCCCGCTGAACAGCGGGAACAGCACGCGCGCGCCGCTGGCCCTGGCCGAGGCCTGGAACGGCTCGACCTGCCAGATGGCGTCGACGTCCCCGGCGTCGAGGGCCGGCGCCATGTCCGGCAGGGGGAGCTCGACGAACTGGATGGTCGAGATGTCCACCCCCGCGTCCTCCAGCACGGCGTTGATGGCGACGGTGCCGACGTTCTGCAGGTTGTTGACGGCGATGCGGGCGCCGGCGAGGTCCGCGGGGGACTGGTACGGCGAGTCCGGCGCCACCATGATCGCGTGGTCGTCGGCGCCCACGTCGTTGCCGGCGATGACCCGGATCGGCAGGCCCTGCTGGGCCGCCAGCAGCGCCGAGGTGTAGTTGCCGTAGGTGATGTCGTACTCACCGGCGACCAGGGACGGGATCGCCTGGGCGCCGCCGGAGGTCTGCTCCAGCGTGACGTCGAGGCCGGCGTCGTCGAAGGCGCCGGTCTCCTCCGCCTGGACCGCCGTCGCCGTGTGCACCAGCGGGAAGTAGCCGACCGTCACAGCGGTCGGGGAGTCCCCGCCGCCAGCCCCGCTCGCGGCGCCGCCCGCGTCGTCATCGGAGCCGCACGCGGCCACCGCGAGTGCGGTCACGCAGGCGACCGCCAGCCGGGGGAGCCGGCGCCCGGCCCTCCGGGTGCGTCCCTCAGCCGAAGCGCTCATCGACATCTCCCTCCAGGCTCCCGCCGCCCGGTCCACTCCGAGGACGGACCGGCAGCGGGGGCGAGCCGGCTCTGCGGGGTCCGGGCCGGGCTCAGGATGCACCCGCACGCGTGCGCGCAGCGTCGTCGTGGCGTCGGGACGGCGACCCGGCACCATTCCGGGCCATGAGCGTCGACCCGCCACCCGGTGTGCACCGCCCGTCCCAGGTCCTCCCGTCCGGGCCGGGTGGCGGCCCCGTCGGCAGCGGCTCCCCACGACAGCACGTCCGAGTTCCGCGATGAGCGCGGCGACGATGCGCGCCTCCGTCCTGACCGGGCCCGGGGAGAGCGCGGTGCAGGAGGTGCCGGTCCCGGTGGCCGTGCCGGGGGAGGTGGTGGTCGAGGTCGAGCGGGTGGGCCTGTGCGGCACCGACGCGGAGTTCTGGACGGGGGAGATGACCTACCTGCACTCGGGACACGCCGCCTACCCGATGCGCCTGGGCCACGAGTGGTGTGGCCGCGTCACGGCCGTCGGGGACGGCGTGGACGCGGCCTGGGTGGGCCGGCGGGTCATGGGCGACACGATGCTCGGTGACGGCACCTGCCGTCGCTGCCGTCGGGGGCACCAGCACGTCTGCGAGCACCGGCAGGAGGTGGGGATCCGCGGCGGACGGCCCGGCGCGCTGGCCGAGCAGATCGCCGTGCCGGCCTGGTCGCTGCACGCCCTGCCCGACCCCGTGGACCCGGTGCTGGGGGCGCTCGTGGAGCCCGGGGGCAACGCCCTGCGCGCGGCCCGGGCGGCCGGTGCGGGACCCGGCGACCGCGCGCTGGTCCTGGGGCCGGGGTCGATCGGCCTGCTGGTCGCCATGTTCCTGCGCGCCGCCGGGGCCGAGGTGCACCTGATGGGGGTCGATCCGGCGTCGCTGGCCTTCGCCCGCACCCTGGGCTTCGCGCACACCTGGACCCAGGAGACCCTGCCGCACCTGCCCTTCGACGCCGTCGTCGACGCCTCCACCGCCGTCGGCCTCCCGGCCCTGGCCCTCGACCGCGTCGAACCGGCCGGCCGCGTCGTCTACATCGGCCTCGCCAGCAGCCCCAGCACCGTGGACACGCGGCGCCTCGTCCTCTCGGACGTCACGGCCGTCGGGATCCTCTCCGCCTCACCGGGCCTCGACGCCACCATCGCCGCCTACGCCGCCGGGGAGGTCGACCCGCGCCCGCTGGTGGCGGCCACCGTGGGCCTGGACCGGGTCGGGGCCGTCCTCGCCGGCGAGCGGCCGGAGAGGGCCGGGCCCGGCCCCAAGATCCACGTCGATCCACGACTCCCCTGACGGGAGCGGCGTCGACGAGGCGTCGTCCCCGTCACCGGCGGCACCCGGCCCTGCCGCCCCCGACAGGCGCTCCCGCCGGTGCTGGGAGGATCGGCGGCACCACGCTTCTCGAGGGGGACTGCCCGACATGCCCAGAGCTCTGCTGCTGGAGAACATCGACCCGGTGGCCGTGGAGCTGCTGTCCTCGGCCGGCTACGAGGTGGAGTCGCTGCGGGGAGCGCTGGACGAGGCCGACCTGGTCGCCGCGCTCGACGGCGTCGACCTGCTGGGCATCCGGTCGAAGACGCAGGTGACCAAGGCGGTCGTGGCGGATCACCCGGGGTTGGCGGCGGTGGGCGCGTTCTGCATCGGCACCAACCAGATCGACCTGGCCGCGGCGGCCGGTGCCGGGGTGGCGGTGTTCAACGCGCCGTACTCCAACACCCGCAGCGTGGTGGAGCTGGCGATCGCGGAGATCATCAGCCTGGCCCGGCGGCTGAGCGACCGGGACCGCGCGCTGCACGCCGGGATCTGGGACAAGTCGGCCAAGGGCAGCCACGAGATCCGCGGGCGGACGCTGGGCATCGTCGGCTACGGCAACATCGGCAGCCAGTTGTCGGTGCTGGCCGAGGCGCTGGGCATGCGGGTGCTGTTCTACGACCTGGAGGACAAGCTCGCGCTGGGCAACGCGCAGGCCTGCGGCAGCCTGGAGGAGCTCCTCGAGCGCGCCGAGACCGTGACGCTGCACGTCGACGGGCGGGCCGGCAACGCGGGGCTGTTCGGCGCCGAGCAGTTCGCCCGGATGCGCCGGCGCAGCCTGTTCCTCAACCTCTCCCGCGGGTTCGTCGTCGACCACGAGGCGCTGCGCGACCACATCGAGAGCGGCCACATCGCCGGCGCGGCCGTCGACGTGTTCCCCGACGAGCCCCGCGAGCAGGGTGACCCCTTCGACTCCGTGCTGCGCGGGCTGCCCAACGTGATCCTCACCCCGCACGTCGGCGGGTCGACCCAGGAGGCGCAGTACGACATCGGGCGGTTCGTCGCCGGCAAGCTGGCCGACTACAGCCGCACCGGGACGACGACGCTGAGCGTCAACCTCCCCGCGGTGGCCCTGCACGGGTCGTCCGCGGCCCGGTTCGCGCTGCTGCACCGCAACGTGCCCGGCGTCATGGCCCGCGTCGACGCGCTGGTCGGCGAGCACGGGCTCAACGTGGACGGCCAGGTGCTGGCCACCCGCGGCGAGCTCGGCTACGTGGTGACCGACGTCAACGGCGACCTGTCCCCGGCCCTGCTCGCCGCGCTCCGGGCGCTGCCGGAGACCGTCCGCCTCACCACCTTCCCCCCGCGCCCCTGAGGGCGGCTGCGCGCTCCGACGACGGTGCCGCCGGACCTACGACCGGGGCACGTACATGATCACGGCGACGCCGAGCAGGCAGATCACGGCGCCGGTGAGGTCCCACCGGTCCGGGCGGAAGCTGTCCACGACCACGCCCCAGGCCAGCGACCCCGCGACGAACACCCCGCCGTAGGCAGCGAGGATGCGACCGAAGTGCGCGTCGGGCTGCAGGGTCGCGACGAACCCGTAGAGGCCGAGCGCGACGACGCCCAGGCCCGCCCACACCCAGCCCCGCTGCTCGCGCACTCCCTGCCAGACCAGCCACGCGCCGCCGATCTCAGCCAGGGCGGCGAGGGCGAACAGCAGCAGGGAGCGGGCGAGGGTCATGGCCGCGATGCTGCCAACCCGGCCGGGGGCGGCGCGGTGGGGGAGCGGCCTGCCTGGCCGGCGCACGACGCGCCCCGGCACGTCGCCGGCCCCCCGGGTGCGACGCGGGCGCGCGCGGCGGCTGCTCCGCGGTCGGCGGCGGGCACGCCTCGACCGGCACCCAGCCGGCGAGGGCAGGACGACGGTGGGGCCATCCCGGGACGGGTGGCCGGTACCCCGGTGCGGGGTGCAAGCCCTCGCGGCCGGTCACCGTGTCCGTGCCGCCGCGGCGCCGGCACCCCGTGGCCGCAGAAGCGAGGTAATCGTTCAGCAAAGTGTCCCGGCGTCCGTTCCGGTCCTCTCCGGAGCTGCCTAGCGTCCCCGCCCGTGGCCTTCCCCCCCGGTCCGGTGCCGGGGTGGGGAGGTCCACCGGGCGCGGACGGCGGGCCGACGCCCGATCCGCTGACCGCCGCTCGACCGGCGCGTGCAGCGCCGTCGTCACGACAGGAGCGACCGATGCGGCGCGTCGGTCGGCCGTCGCTGCCATCGAGGAGCCGGAGGGACCATGGGTCTGCTGGAGTTGGCCGTGATCGTCGTCGTGGGCCTGGTGGTCCTGCTGGGCCTCATGCTGTGGCTCGTCGAGAAGCGCCGCTGAGGCCGCGGCAGGCGGCTGCGTCCGTGATCGGCGCCGGTCCGGCCGGGCCGGTGCCGATCGGGGCCACCGGACCGGCGGGTCAGCGACCCGTGCGGTCGCGGTAGCGGGCCGCGCGCCTGGCGTTGGCGGCCCGGCGCCGCTCGCTGTCCCGCAGGTCGCGCTGGTGGGCGGCGCGCTCGCGGTGGGCGGTGGCCGTGCCGGCCGGGTAGCCGGCCTTCACGACCCGGTTCTCCGTGGTCTCGGGCATGTAGGCCAGCGAGTAGATGAGCCCGAGGAACACCCCGCCGCCGGCGACCGCCGCCCGCAGCCCCAGGGGGGCGGGCAGGAAGACCATGATCAGTGCGATCGGGATCGACATCTGGACGAGCATGCGGGCCACGTGCCGCAGGCCCCAGGTGCCGGTGGTGGTGTCGTAGAGGACCCAGGCGCGGTGGCGTGCGGGCAGTCCGCCGCCGAACGCGTACCACAGCCAGCGGTGCGGAGCGGGCCGGACGACCGGCTCGGTCGAGTCGTGCTCTGCCATGACGCTCGTGTGCTCCTGCCCGGCAACGGTCACGCGTCCATCGTCCCGCCGGATGGCAGGGACGCCAAGGGTTGGGGTACCAACTGTCAGCAGGCTAACAGTCGGGCCACCGATCAGGCGACCGTGGCCTCCGGCCCGGCGCCGTCGGTGCTGGCGCGTGAGGCCAGGGCCTGCTGGGACGCGGCGATCACCTGGGTGAGCGCCGCGTGCAGGCTCATCAGCTGCTCGACCGGCATGCCCAGGCGCTCGACGATGCCTGCGGGGACCTGCTCGGCCTGCTCGCGCAGCGCCCTTCCCTCCTCGGTCAGCGCGAGGGCCAGGTTGCGCTGGTCCCTGGGATCCCGCTCGCGGCGCAGCAGGCCGGCCGCCTCCAGCCGCTTGAGCAGCGGCGAGAGCGTGCCGGGGTCCAGTTGCAGCAGGCCGGAGAGCGCCTTGACCGACAGCGTCCCGTGCTGCCACAGCGCCAGCATCACCAGGTACTGCGGGTGGGTCAGGCCCAGCGGCTCCAGCACCGGCCGGTAGACGGCGACCACGTTGCGGGCGGCCACCGACAGGGCGAAGCACACCTGCCGGTCCAGGGCGAGCACGTCCCCGGACTCGAGCGGGGTCGGGGGTGTCTGGCGGGTCGTCACCGGTCCAGCCTAGGACCGCTCGCGGACCAAGGGTTGGCCTGCCAACCGTCTCATCACCCCCGGACGCGCGCGGTGCGGTGACGTCCGGCGAGCACGGCGGCGCCGGTGAGGACGACGGCGACGGGTGCGGGGTCGAGGGCCGGGCCGCCTCCGGGCAGTGCCGCGGTGGCGAGGTTGAGGGCGGCGTGCAGGGCGACCGCGAGGGGCACCCAGCGGTCGGAGCGGGCGTGGACCTCGACGATGAGGACCCGGGCGGCCACCGTCGTCAGGCACTGCCAGGCGATCCACCCGGCGGTCCGTCCGGCCTGCAGGTAGGGCACCAGGTGCCACGCGGCCCAGAGTGCACCGAGGACCAGTCCGGTGCCGGGAGCGCCGAGGCGGGGGAGCAGCCGGTCGGTCAGGTAGGCGGTCCAGCCGACCTCCTCGGCCAGCGCCGCGGCCAGGTAGACCAGGGCGAGGACGGGCACGGCGGCCGGTGCCACCGGCGACGGCGGGAGCGGCCACCCGTGGGTGAGCAGCGACGCGAGCAGGACGAGCGCCGGGACGACGGGCACGGCGGCGGCGGACCGGCCGGCGTGCCGGGCGGCGGCGACGTCGACCGATCGGCGCCACAGCACCGCGACCTCCGGCCGGCCCCCCTCGGCGGCCGCGAGCGCCGTGGCGACGAGCGCGGGGCAGACGAACGCCAGCGCGCTGGCCGGCAGGAGCAGCCCCAGCCCGGTCAGTCGCACCGAGCCGAGCAGCAGCCAGAACGGCAGGGACGACAGGACGAGTGCGCCGACGAACGCCGACAGCGCGCCGCTCATGGGCCACGCCGTCCGGGCGCACCTGCGCCGGGTCACTCGAGGCCTCGCACGTGGTCATGGTCTCCCGGCCACAGGCGGCGACCGACGTGATCGGCACGGCGCTCGCGGCCGCCGGGGCGGCGGCAGCGGCGCTGCCCGGACGCCGGCGGTCGCGGGAGGCGGCGCCGGCCGCAGAGCGGACGCGCTCAGTAGGACCGGGGGAGCCCGAGCACCTTGGTGGCGACGAAGGCCTTGACGAGGTTGTTGTTGACGGGGGCGACCTGGTAGATGCGGGTCTCGCGGAACTTGCGCTCGACGTCGTACCGGTCGACGAACCCGTTGCCGCCGTGGGTGTCCAGTGCCGCGTTGCCGGCGGCCCAGCTGGCCTCGGAGGCCAGGTGCTTGGCCATGTTGGCCTCGGCGCCGCACGGCTCGCCCGCGTCGAACAGCCGGGCCGCCTCGTACCGCATGAGGTCCGCGGCGCGCACCTTCATGTAGGCGTCGGCGAGGGGGAAGGCGACCCCCTGGTTGGCGCCGATCGGACGGCCGAACACCTGCCGCCCGGTGGCGTAGGCGACGGCCCGCTCGACGAACCAGTAGCCGTCGCCGACGGCCTCGGCGGCGAGCAGGATGCGCTCGGCGTTCCAGCCGTCGACGACGTGGCGGAAGCCGGCGTCGACCTCGCCGACGACGTGGTCGGCCGGGACGCGCACGCCCCTGTAGGAGACCTCGTTGGTGGCGTAGTTGAACATCGTGCGCACCGGCACGACCTCGAGGGCGTCGGGCTGCTCGGCGCGCACCCGGCGCAGGTCGACGAGGAAGAGGGTCAGCCCGCGGGTCCGGTCGGCGGCCTTCTCGCTGGTGCGGGCGAGGACGAGGGCGAGGTCGGACTGCTCGATGCGGCTGGTCCAGTTCTTGTGGCCGGTGAGGACGTAGTCGTCCCCGTCGCGGGTGGCGGTGGTGGTGATGCTGGTCGTGTCCGACCCCGCGTCGGCCTCCGTGATCGAGAAGGCCTGCAGCCGCAGCTCGCCCGTCGCGACGAGCGGCAGGTAGCTGGCCTTGAGCTCGTCACTCCCGTGCCGCAGGAGGGCGCCCATCGTGTACATCTGGGCGTGGCAGGCGGCCGAGTGTCCGCCGGACCGGTTGATCTCCTCCATGACCACCGAGGCCTGGGTCAGGCCCAGGCCGGCGCCGCCGTACTCGGGAGGGATCAGGACGGCGAGCAGTCCGGACGCGGTCAGGGTGTCGACGAACTCCTGCGGATAGCGGCGGTCCCGGTCGGTCTCGCGCCAGTACTCGTCGGGGAACCGGGCGCACAGCGCGCGGGTGGCGGCACGGAGGCCGGCCGGGTCGGCCGCGCCGGCGCCGTCCGCGGACTCGGTGTCGGGCATCGTTCCTCCTCTGGTCGCAGGGCCAGCCTCGCCGGAGGGCGCGGGCGGGGCGAGACGAGCGGGCGCGAGGGGTGACCGGCGGCCGGCTGTTGTGCGGTGTGACCGGACCGCAGCCTGTCGTTCGTCAACATCTATCGATTGACTTTCGATAGGTAAGGGGCGAGGGTCGATGCATGGTCACCGAGCGTCGGGCCGTCGCCCTCCTCCGCGTCTTCCTGGTCGTGCTCTTCGCGGTCCTGGTGTTCTTCCAGGTCGTGTCGCTGCCCGGGCAGTTCGCGCACATGGCCGAGGAGTCGCCGGACCTCGCCCACCTGAGGTGGCCGCTGACGGCGGTGTCGGTGTTCTGGGTGCTGTGCGTGCAGGTGGTGGTCGTGTCCACCTGGAAGCTGCTGACGCTCGTCGAGCAGGACCGCATCTTCAGCGAGGCCTCCATGGGCTGGGTGGACGCCATCGTGCGGGCCATCGTCGCGGCGGCCGTGGTGCTCTTCGGCGTGGACCTCTACGTCGCCGTCCACGCCGACGACCCCGGCCTGCCGCTCGTGCTGTTCCTGCTGTCGATCGGCGTGGCCGTGCTCGGCCTGCTCATGGTCGTGATGCGGGCGCTGCTGCGCCGGGCCACGACGCTGCGCACCGACATGGAAGCGGTCATCTGATGCCCATCGTCGTGCGCATCGACGTCGAGCTGGCCAAGCGCAAGATGAGCGTGGGCGAGTTCGCCGAGCGGGTCGGGCTCACGCCGGCGAACGTGGCGGTGCTCAAGAACGGGCGGGCCAAGGCCGTCCGCTTCAGCACGCTGGAAGCGATGTGCCGGGTGCTCGACTGTCAGCCGGGCGACCTGCTCGAGTGGGTCCCCGACGACGAGACCGCCCCGCAGGCCGTCTCGGAGGCCCACCGGTGATCGAGGTCCGCGGGCTGACCAAGCGCTACGGCGACGTCCTGGCCGTCGACGACCTCAGTCTCGACGTCGAGCCGGGGACGGTCACCGGCTTCCTCGGGCCGAACGGCGCCGGCAAGTCGACGACGATGCGGGTGGTGCTCGGTCTGGACCGGCCCACCTCGGGTGAGGCACTCGTGAACGGCCGGCCGTTCACGACGCTCGACGAGCCGCTCCGGGAGGTCGGTGCGCTGCTCGACCCGGGCGCGGTGCACCCCGGCCGCACCGGCCGCAACCACCTGCGCGTGGCCGCCCGGGCCAACGGCCTGCCGGAGCGCCGCGTGGACGAGGTGATCGAGCAGGTCGGCCTCGGCGGCGCGGCCCGCCGCCGGATCAGGGGCTACTCGCTGGGCATGCGCCAGCGGCTCGGGATCGCGGCGGCGCTGCTCGCCGACCCGCGGGTGCTGCTGTTCGACGAGCCGGTGAACGGACTCGACCTCGACGGCGTCCGCTGGATCCGCGCGCTGCTGCGCCGGCTCGCCGACGACGGGCGCACCGTGCTGGTGTCCAGTCACCTGCTCAGCGAGATGCAGCAGACCGCCGACCGGCTGGTCGTCATCGGCCGGGGCCGGCTGATCGCCGACGCGGCGACGGAGGACATCCTGCGCGGGCTCGGGTCCCGCCAGGTGCGCGTGCGCAGCCTGCGGGCGGACGAGCTGTCCGCCCGGCTGCGGGAGCACGGCTTCTCTGTCCGGCGCGTCGACGCCGCCGAGCTGCTGGTCGAGGACGGCACCGCCGAGGCGGTGGGCGAGCTCGCCAACGCCTGCGCCATCCCGCTCCACCACCTCGCCGAGGTCGAGCAGTCCCTCGAGCAGGCATACCTCGAGCTGACCGGCTCGAGCGTCGAGTTCTCCGGCGGCTCCGCGGAGCGCGCCGGGTCGACGACGGAGGCGGCACGATGACGGCGTCACCGACGGCCTCCGGCACGGGCGGGATCCCCGCCGGGCGCCTGCTCGCCCGCACCTGCGCCGCCGAGTGGACGCGGCTGTGGACGGTGCAGGGCACCTGGTGGTCCGTGGCGGCGGCGGCCGTGGCCTTCGTGGGCCTGGCTGTGGTCGCCGGCTTCGACGCGGCCGGGGACCCGGTGCCGCCGCAGGGCGAGCCGGCGTGGGCGGCGGTGACCGTCTTCGCCATGCCGGCGCAGTTCGCCTTCCTCGCGCTCGCGCTCACCGCGGTCACGGCCGACCACGCCACCGGCGGGATCATCCCGACCCTGCAGTGGACGCCGCGTCGCACGGTCCTCTTCCTCGCCCGCACGGGTGTGGCGGTGGCCGCGGCCACGGTCCTCTCTGCGCTGCTGGCGCTGGCCGCCGCCCTCGCGGCCGCCGCCGCGGCCCACCCGGGGCTCACCCTCCCCGTCGACGAGGGCCTCGACGCGCTCGGCACCGTCGCGTTCGTCGTCGCGGCCGGCACGGCGCTGGCGGCCGGGCTGGGCTTCCTGCTCCGCAACACGGCGGGCGCCCTGGTCACGGTCTTCCTGCTGATGCTGGTCCTCCCGCTGTTCCTGCCGCAGTTCGGTCACGCGTGGCTGGCCGCGCTCGCCAGGGTGCTGCCCGGGTCCGGCGCGGCCCACCTCCTGCTCGGGGAGGTGCCGGGGATGACGGCCGCGTCGTCGGTCACGGTCCTGCTCGCCTGGGCCGGCGGCGCGCTGCTGCTCGGCTGGACCCGGCTGACCCGCGACGACGCGAACCGGTGAGCACCGCGGAGCGCGTCGACGTGCTGGTCGTCGGGGCCGGGCTGGCCGGGCTGCACACCGCTACGCGACTGGCCGAGCGCGGTCACGACGTGCTGCTCGTCGAACGGCGCCCCACGCTGACCGGCGCCGTCCGCACCACGGGGATCTTCGTCCGGAAGACGCTCGACGACTTCGCCCTGCCGCCCGGGTGCCTGGGGCCGCCGATCCGGCGCGTCGTCCTGTACCCACCGGGGCTCCGGCGCCCGGTCACCCTGGACAGTGCGCGCGACGAGTACCGGGTGGGCGACATGGCGCCGCTGTACGTCGCGGCGGCGCGCGCCGCCACCGGCGCCGGCGTGCGGATGGCGCTGGGCACCCGCTGTGCCGGTCGCCGGGACGGCACCGTCCTGCTGGCCGGAGCGGAGGGACCGTCGCGGGTGCGGGCGCGGTTCGTCGTCGGCGCCGACGGAGCCCGCTCGCGGGTCGCCCGGGACCTCGGCCTGGACCGCAACACCTCCCTGCTGGTCGGCGGCGAGGAGGTGTTCGAGGTCCCGCCCGCCGAGCAGCCCCCGGCCTTCCACTGCGTGCTGGACCCCTCGCTGGCACCCGGCTACCTGGCGTGGGTGGTCAACGACGGGCGGCACGCCCACGTCGGCGTGGCCGGGTACGCCGACCGCTTCCCCGGGGGCCTGCGCCGGGCCGTCGAGCGGTTCGGCGCCCGCGCGCCCGGACTGTCCGGCGTCGTGCGCCCCGATCGGGTGGAGCGGCGCGGCGGCCCGATCCCCGTGGGCGGCCTGCTGCGCCGGATCAGCTGCCCCGACGGCCTGCTCGTCGGGGATGCGGCGGGTGCGGTGTCCCCGCTCACCGCCGGTGGTCTCGACCCGTGCCTGCGGCTGTCGGAGCACGCCGCCGACGTCCTCGACGACGCCCTGCGGGCCGGCCGGCCCGACCTGCTGGCCCGCTACGACGGCGCCGCGCTGCGGGCCTCCTTCCGGGGACGGCTGCTGCTGCGGCGGGGGCTGGCCCAGGTGCGCACGCCGGCCATGGCAGCCGCGGCGTTCCCGCTGCTGCGCACGCGCCTGGGGCGGGCCGCGGCCCGCCGCGTGCTGTTCGGCGACCGCTCGTTCCCCACCCCGCGGTGACGCGTGAGGGCCCGCCACCGGCTGGTGGCGGGCCCTCGACGTCTCAGCTGCGGTCCTCCGGTACCCGCTGCGTCACGGCGCGACCGGGGTGACGGTCACCGGCGCGGACGACGGGCCGGCCCCGGAGTCGTTCACCGCCCGGACCCGGACGGTGTACCGCTGCCCGTTGACCAGGCCCTCGACCACGGCCTGGGTGGCATCCGGCGTCGCCGTCGCCCGGTTGACGACGCCGGCCGCGTCGGTCGCGGTCACCAGGTACCGGAGCAGCGGCGAGGTGCCGGTGCCGGCCGGTGCGACCCAGGTGACGCTCACCTGCGCGTCCCCGGCCGTGACCTGGACGCCGGTCGGGGCGCCGGGCACCGCGGCCGGGTCGGGCGGGGTGGGGGTGCCGCCGCCCGTCGGAGGACCGCTCGGGCTGGCCGCGCCACCGAGGATGGTCACCGGGAGGCTCGCGGTCGTCCCGGCGGCGTCCTTGACCGTCACGGTCGCCGGAGGTGCGAGGACGGGGATGGTCACTGGGGCGGCCGAGGTGAGCTTCAGCGCGGCGCCGGTGGCGTCCCTGAAGCCCACGACCTCGAGCGGGTAGGCGGCCGGGGCGATGGCCGTGGCCGCCACGGTGAGGCTCGTGCCGTCGTAGCCGGCCTGGCTCACCGTGACACCGCTGATCTTGTACGACTTGCTGCTGACCGGGTTGTCACCGATGTTGCGCACGGTGACCTCCGTGGGCAGCGCCGCACCCTCCTGCAGCGCGATGCGGGCGTAGAACCGCTGGCTGCCTGGGTCGTTGCGCATGGGGGTGGACGCGAAGCGCCCGTCCTGACCGGCCACCTCGAGCGTGGTGCCGGCACTGGTGGCGAACACGTCGAGGAAGCCGCCGTTGATCCGGGCGGTGTCGACGGTCAGGCCGGTGTTGGTCGCGATCTTCCCCGAGATGCTGAACAGGTCGGTGGTGCCCTCCTGCAGGGTGCCCTGCCAGGCGGTGAACCGGTTGAAGTTGAACGGGCTGCCGCTCACCTGGTGCAGGACGTTCGGGTCACCGACGTATCCGGCGGGAGGGTTGGGCAGCACGCCGGGCCGCCAGCGCAGGAACGGGCCGAAGTTCCCGGCGAGCGCGGTGTCGAAGTTCCCGAGCGCCGGCGAGACGTCCTGGACGAACCGGCCGCGGCCGCGGCCGTCGGTGTCGACGGTCAGCTCGCCGAACGGGTGCTTGAAGCGGTAGGTCGTGCCGGGCGCCGCGTCGTCGACGTCCACCCGGACCCGCGCGAAGACGGTCTGGTCACCGGGGTTGACCGTCTCGTTCAGCCACGCGCCCTCCAGGCCGAGGACGAGCGTGGCCGTGCCACCGCCGCGCAGCGTCACGTCGGCCTCGACGAGCTGGTAGAAGAACTCGGCCGGGAAGTTGCCCGGGAAGGAGACCGGCGCGGAGGGGTTGGGGACTTCGGCCACCGGGATGCCGCACATGGGGTCCTGGTGGTCGATGCAGGCCTCCAGCCGCCGCCCGGCGCTGTCCTGGTACCAGGCCGGGAAGCCGAACGCGGGGTTCACCGGCCCCGCCTGCGTCAGCCCGCCAGGGTTCGGCAGCGTGATCTCGGTCGCCGCCTGCGACGTGGGTGCCAGCGCCAGGGGGAGCAGGGCCATCGCGGCCACCGGGGCCACCAGTCGACGTGTCCAGGCCCGGAGGGCCGGCCTTCGCCGGCCTCCCGGTCGGTGCTGAGGGCTCGTCATGTCCTTGTTCCTCCCCGAGGGAAACGGTCCGTCACCTGAGGACCCTGGTCAGCCGGGCGCGCCGGGGCAGCCTCCCGGTGGGGGCGAGCTCACCCCCCAAAGCCGGGGAGGGCCTGCCGGGCACGTCCGCGGTGCCCGCCGGTCGGGCGCGTCCGCGGCCGCGCGCACCCGTGAGGGCCGCGACGCCGGTGCGGTCGGGTCGGTCGTGGCCGAGGACGCGTCCGTCGGCCCGTCAGGGAACACCCTCGTCCACCACCCCGGCACGGCTCCCGCTCCGGTGCGGGTCCTCAGCCGGCGCGGCGGGCCGGCTGAGGGACCGGGGCGGTCGGCACGCTCACGCCCCGCCGGTGGCGCCCGTCGTGGTGTCCGAGGCGGCGGGGGTGACCGGCTGCTCCGCCGGCGCGGTGGCGCCCGTGCTGGGCGCGACGGCCTCCTGCGGCGCGGTGGTGCCCGTCGTCGAGCTGCCGTCGGTCGTCGTGGTGCCCGTCGTGGACGTCGTGTCCGGGCTCGGCGTCGCCGGGGGCTCGGCCGCCGGCGGCTCGGGCGCCGGCGGCTGCTGGGGCACGAGGTCCGGCGCCGGCAGCGGCTTGGGCGGGTCGCTGTTGATCGAGTCGCAGTCGATGTCGTGATGCCCCACCTGGTACTGGAACATCATGTCGTGGTCCTCGTGCGACAGGTTGTGGCAGTGGATCATGTAGCGCCCGTCCTCGTGCTCGAAGCGCATGATGAGGCGGACGGTCTCGTTCTCGCCGACGTAGACGACGTCCTTGGGGCCGCGCTCCTCGGGGCGCGGCGGCTGCCCGTTGCGGCTGAGCACCCGGAAGTCGACCAGGTGGACGTGCAGGGGGTGGAACCAGCCGCCCGAGGAGTTCTCGACGTCCCAGACCTCGATGGAGTCACGCGCCACGGTGGCGAAGACGTGCTCGTAGTTGGACCGGACGACGTCGTCCCACGTCGTGTCGTTGATCTTCCACAGGCTGTTGCTGCGGTGCAGCCGCATGCTGCGGACCGCGGCGCGGTCGGTGGCCTTGAGCGTCATCACCGGGTGGGGGTCCCCGAGGACGCCCGGCCACTGGTTGCCGTCGGTGCTCGTCACCCGCGTGCCGACCTCGAACTGCATCACCTTGCCGGTGTGGTCGAAGTCCCGGGCGTTCTCGACGCCGTCGTTGACCAGCTGGACCTTGGTCCCCTTGAGGTCCTTGAAGTCGATGATGATCTCGTAGCGCTCGGCCATGCCGATCGTGAAGGTCGTGACCTGCTGGGCGAACTGCATGAAGCCGCCGTCGGTGGCGATCACCTTGAACGGCATGTTGTTGCTCAGCCGGAGCCGGTAGCCGCGGGCGAGTGACCCGTTGAGCACCCGGAAGCGGTATTTGCGCGGCTCGACCTTCATGTTCGGCCACGGCACCCCGTTGACCAGGATCACGTCGCCGTAGACCCCGGACTCACCGTCGTCGTTCCACAGCAGCTGGCCGTCCGCGGTGAACATGACGTCGCTGATGACCAGCGGGAACTCGTACTGCGGCTTGCCCTCGGCGGCCTTCTGCCGGTCCCAGCGGGGGATCCCGAGGCCGATCTCGAGTTCCTCGTCAACCAGGTGGTACTGGGCGGCCAGGCCCATGTAGACGTTCTGGGCGGTGTGGTGGACGCCGTGGTCGTGGTACCAGAGCGTCCGCGGCGTGCAGTTGTTCGGGTACTGGTAGTTCTTCCACTCGCCCGGGTTGGTCAGGTCGCCGGCGTAGCCGTCGAACTGCGGCTTGGACGGCGACCCGTGCAGATGGGTCGAGGTCCAGGGGACGTAGCCGAGGGTGGGGTGGCGCTTGGGCAGCTCGTTGAGCACCTGCATGACGGTCCGGCGGGGGATCTTCTTGCCCGGGTTGTCGGGGTCCGGCTGCAGGTAGGACCGGATCGTCGGCCCCGGGACCGACCGGTTGTAGCTCCACATCTTGGTCCACATGCCAGGGATGAGCTGGACCTGCACGTTGGTCTGGGTGATCCGGTAGTAGTCGGTGCCCAGGTACTCGGAGCCCCGGATCGGCTCGCCCGGGACATGCCCACCGCTGGCCGGCGGCTCGTAGTCGTCGGGCACGTACCCGAAGACGTTGCTGCGGACGTCGTCGGTCACCACGGGCTCCAGCACCGGCGGCGACTTGAACGCCGCCGTGTAGGGCTTGGGCATCTTGCTCGCGGCGAGCTCGGACGCCGACTTCGCCGACAGGACCCCCTGCATGGGGAGGGCGACCACTGCCGTGCCTGCGGCCGACAGCTTCAGGACGTCCCGTCGATTCAGGTCCGGCAATTCCATCAGAATGGCTCCCTCGAGCTGATCCCCGCTGGCTGACTGTCTAGAAGAGTGCTGGTCATGGCCGCTGTGTCACAGCCGCACGAAGGGGGGACGGGCGTTCCCGAATCTTGGGGGGACGTGACCGTGTGCAACCGGTTCGGGTGACAGGCGGCGACCGGAGCCTGGCACTGCGTCCAGAGCCCCTGCACGGAACGGTGCGTCTCGTCACGGAGCGTGGCGGACCGAGGGGTCCGCCCGCGCCCCGGCGGGGCGATCGGGAACGCCTGCCGGCCATTCTCCGTGTGGCCCCCGCGCCATTCCGGAATGGTGACGGGGACGGGGTCCCTGCGTCCGACTGGTGAGCCGGGAGGGCTCCGCTCGGTCGACGGTGCGGCCGTGTCTCGCTGATCGGCGACACACGGTCCTCTGCGCGGTCGGCCCCGGCCCGCTGATGGCCTGTTAGGGTCCCCGCCGGCCCAACGGGGTCGGCGACCTCGTCGGGAACCCCTGGGCACCACCACGTCCCGGGACCCCACGACGGCTCTGTGGGCGTCGTGCGCGCCGGCAGGTGCCCGGGTCGCGCGTGGAAGGAGGCGTCGAGTGCCGATCTCGGACATCGTCGTGTGCCCGTCCTCCCAGCAGCCCCTCCGGGAGGTGTCGCTGGTCGAGGCCGAGCGTGAGCTGGGCGGGGGGGCGCCGCTCCAGGAGCCGACCCCGGTCGGTTACACGCCGGTCGGCCGTACGCCCCGGGTGCTCCTCCGGCAGGACGGCCGCGGAGCGTATCCGGTCGTCGACGGCTTCCCGGTCCTGCGCTCTCCGGAGATGCTCACGCCGCGGGGGGTCGAGCGCGTCGTGGACGTCACGGTGGCCCCCTACGACGAGGCGTACGCCGAGATGGCGCACTACGACCAGCGGGCGGGTGCGGCCGCGGCCGACGTCCGGACGTCGCAGGCCTACGGAGACATGAGCCGGCTGGCGGCCCTCCCCGCTCCCGAGCGCGCGGGCTTCCCCGACCCGCCCGGGAGGTGGCTGGACGCCCGGTACGAGCTCGCGGCGCAGTACGACGCCTTCCGCCACCTGCGGCCGCTCGACGGCGCCCGGGTGCTCCAGGTGGGTGGTCACGGTCTGCACGCGGTCCGGTTCCTGCTCGCCGGCGCCGACGAGGCGTGGGTGGCCAGTCCCATGCCCGGCGAGCTGGCCTTCGCCGTCGCCCTGGCCCGCGAGTGCGGGGTCGCCGACCGCCTCCACTGCGTGGCGGCCCTGGCCGAGGAGCTCCCCTTCGCCGACGGCAGTTTCGACGCCATCTACTCGCAGGGCAGCGTCCACCACTGGGTCGTGCCGCTCGCCGTCCCCGAGTGCCTCCGCGTGCTGCGGATCGGCGGCAGGTTCGCCGCGGTCGAGCCCTGGCGCGGACCGTTCTACGGGATCGGCACCAGGGTGCTCGGCAAGCGTGATCGCGGCGTGCGCTGCATCGTGCTGACCGCCGACCGCGTCCAGGAGCCCTTCAGCCGGTTCGACGGGCTGCGGGTCGTGCACCACGGCGCCCTGACGCGCTATCCGCTCCTGGCGTTGATGAAGGCGGGGATCAGGCCCAGCCGCCGGACCATCTGGCGCATCGGACGGGTGGACGACGCGATCAGCCGTGCGTTCCCCCGCCTCCGCGACTCGGGCAGCAGCGTCGCCATCCTCGGCTTCCGCGGCCAGGGAGCGGTGCGCGAGGACGTGGCCGGTGCGGTCGCCGGCTGACCGCCGGCCCTCCGATGATCAGGTGACCTGATCACGGCCGCGCGGATCAGGCGGTCGGTCAGCCGCCGGTGTTGCGGCGGATCGTCGTGCCGCTGGCCCGGTCGGTGATCGGCGTCGGGTTGGTGATCCCGGTGAGGTCGTTGCCGTCGATGACGACCCGCGGGGATGCCGGCTGCACCCGGATCGCCCGCGCGTTCGCCGCTCCGCGGGCCGCCCGGAAGGCCGAACCCCTCACCTGGGCGCCGGGCGCGCCGAGCAGGTCGACCGCCCAGACCCCGTCGGGGATCTCGGTGAACCGGCTCTCCTCCACCGACAGCCCGGTCACCGCGCCGACGGGGCCGGCCACGAGCACCCGCTTGCCGGGGGCGCCGGTGAACGAGCACCGCCGCACCCGCAGCCGGTCCACCTGGTCGGCGACGAGGACGAGGTTCGAGGCACCGGACGGCGCAGTGAAGGCGCAGTCGTCGAAGAGGACGCCGCTGACGTTCGGTCCGCCGATGCGCAGCGTGCTGTTGACCGGCCGGAGGACCGACGTCCGGGTGAAGGAGAGGTCGCGGATCGACCCCCGGGACGCCGGGTCGGTCTGGATGCGGATCTCCTGCGTCTCGGCGTCCGCCGCACCGGACATGTCGACGCTGCAGTCGACGAACGAGACGCGCTGGATGGTCCCGCTGCTGTGCGTGTTCTTGACGACGATGCCGCGGTTGGTCCCCGCGCCGTGGCACTCGCGGAAGGAGCAGTCCGTCACCGATCCGGCCATGTCCGTCGAGCCGGGCTCGCCGCCGGTGTACTCGAGCAGCGCGACCATGAACCGGCTGGTCGTGCTCGTGCCGGTGCAGCCGACGAAGGCGCCGCCGCTGATGCTCAGGTCGTAGAGCAGCGCATCGGGGTTGCCGATGGGGACGAACTGGAGGCAGTCGTCGCCGGACTCCACGTGGCACCCGGTGGCGAGGAAGTCCGCCCCGCCGACCACCCGGATGCCGCCGGTGCCGGTGTCCACCGCGCTGTTGCGGATCTGGAGCGAGTCGAACCGCCCACGGTCGCCGGCGAACAGGATCGCCTGGCCACCGGCGTAGGTGTCGATCGTGAAGTCGCGCAGCTCGACGTCGTCGCCGTACAGGCCCAGCACGACACCGGTGCTGCTGTGGTCCCGGGCGCCGATGGTGCCGCGGCCGGTGATCCGCACCTGGTCGGACTTCACCCCGAAGTCCCGGTTGCGGAGGAAGGCGTTGGCCAGGCCGGTGCCGGCCGCCCAGTCCTTGAGCAGGTGCGCCCGGTCGGCCAGCTCCAGCTGCGCGCCGGCGGGCAGCAGCAGGCTGGCCGTGCAGCGGTACGTGCCCTCGGGCAGCACGCCCACGACCCCGTCGCGCGCCGACGCGTCGATGAGCGCCTGCACGGCGGCCGTGTCGTCGGTGCGGCCGTCGCCGGCGGCTCCGAGGTCCCGGACGTCCAGGGAGGTCCGCCCGCCGGCGGCGGGGGAGACGGGAGTGCCGCCGTCCGTGGGCCGTGGCCGGGACGAGGGTGCCAGTCCCAACACCGGCAGCGAGGCCAGGCCGGCTGCACCGAGGAGCAGCGCGCTGCGCCGGGTCAGGACGGCGCGAGCCGGCCGGCGCCGCTCGGCAGGGCCGCCACCGGGTGGTGGGTCTGCGGGTTCGCGGTCGTCCATGACGGCTTCTCTCGTCGGTGCGCACCGGGAGGGGCCGGCGCGCGGAGCCGTTGGGGGGAGTCGGAGGGGCTCAGCGGGTGGTGGACCGGACGGCGGTGAAGGCCTCCCGGTTCACGGCGGCCACCGTGCGGATGAGGATGACGACGTCCCGCCAGAGGGACCAGTGCTCGATGTAGGAGTTGTCGAACCGGGCGCGCTCCTCGATGGAGGTGTCGCCGCGCAGCCCGTGGATCTGCGCCCAGCCGGTGAGGCCGACGGCCAGCCGGTGGCGGTCGCGGTAGCCATACACCGAGTCGGCGAACTGCGCGGCGTACCGGCGCTCCTCCGGCCGGGGCCCCACCAGGGACATGTCGCCGCGCAGGATGTTCCACAGCTGCGGCAGCTCGTCCAGGCTGGTCCGGCGCAGCAGATTCCCGGTCCGGGTCTGCCGGCGCTCGACGTCGATCTGACGGGCGTGCATGGTGCTGCGGGTCGAGCCCGTGGTGGCGTCGGCGTCCGCCTCCGGAGCGGCCGGCCGCAGGGTGCGGAACTTGAGGATCGAGATCTCCGCGCCGTCGTGGCCGGTCCGCGGCTGGCGGAAGAGGATCGGTCCCGGGCTGCTGATCCGCACCGCGAGGGCGACCAGGCCCATGAGCGGCGCGAGCAGCGTCAGGGCGACCCCAGACACCAGGACATCGATGAGCCGCTTGGCCCGCCACACGCCGCGGCGGAGGGCGGCCCGGCGCACCCGGTGCAGCGGGATGCCCCACAGGTCCTCGACGTCGGGGCCGTTGGGGGACAGGCCGACGTCGAAGAAGCGGGGGACGATGTAGACCTCGATGTCGCGCTCGGCGGCGGTGCGCACCAGCCCCACGAGTTCGGCCTCGCGGGTCGGCCCGTAGGCGACGACGATCTTGCGGACCCCGTAGGTGTCGAGGACCAGGTCGAGGTCCTCCATCCGGCCGAGCGGCTCGCGCTCGTCGAGCGGGGACCCGCTGCTCAGGAAGCCGACCCCGCGCAGGCCGTACTCGGGGTGCTCGTCCAGGGTGGTCAGCAGGTCGATCCCGAGTCGGCCACCCCCGAGGACGAGGGTGGGCGAGCCGACCAGGCGGCGCCGGCGCGCGCCGCGCAGCAGGGCGTACCCCAGGCTGCGGGCCACCACGCAGCAGGGCAGGGACCACAGCACGTGCACGGCCAGCGCCAGGTCGCCACCGGAGGCATGGGCGACGGGCGCGACCAGCAGCAGACCGAGACCGAGCCGGGTGAGGTGACGCGGCGCCTCGTCCAGGGCGGACAGCGAGATCCGCGGCCGGTGGGAGCCGAAGGTGGCGAGCACGGCGAGGGTGCCCACGACGAGGAGGGCGACGTGGATGGGGGAGGTGCCCAGCCAGACGGTCGGCAGCGTCAGGGCGACCGCGTCCAGGGTCACGAGCAGCGCCCGGCTGGCGCCCTGGTGCTCGCGCGGCTCGGCCTCGGGCACGTGCAGCGCGGCGGTGTCCGGACGTGGAGCGGTGCGCACCGAGCCGTCCAGCACGTGCCGGACCGCCTCGGGATCCAGAGGTCCCTGGATCTGCCGTCCCCCGACGTCGATCATCCCCACACCCCCGCTTGTCTCGCGTGAGTTGAGGGTCGTCGGCCGCGGGAGATCACCACACTCCCGCGCGTGGGTCCCGGATCCCCCCAATTCGGGGCGTCGCTCCGCCGGGGCCGGAGGGCGCCGCCGGTAGCATCCCGCCGGTGACCGACGCCCCCGACTTCCTGGTCATCGGGGCGGCCCGGAGCGGGACGACGGCCCTCGCCTCCTTCCTCGGGGAGCACCCGGACGTCTTCGTGACCGATCCCAAGGAGCCGCACTTCCTCGCCTTCCCCGACGGCGGGCCGCGGTTCGTGGGGCCCGGCGCGGACCTGATCAACCGCAGTGCGGTGCGCGGCGAGCAGGCGTGGCGCGGGCTGTTCGCCGGCCGGCCCGAGCGGCGCCGCGGCGAGGGCTCGGTGAGCACGCTCTGCTACCCGGAGGCGTCCATCCCGGCGATCCGGCGGCTGTGCGCACCCGACTGCCGGCTGGTCGTCCTGCTCCGTGACCCGGTGGACCGTGCCTTCTCCAGCTGGCAGTACCTGCGCTCCCGGGGCAACGACGCGGGCACGTTCGAGGAGTGCCTCGCCGCCGAGGAGGAGCGCACCCGGGCGGGGTGGAGCCACATGTGGCAGTTCGCCCGGCTCAGCCGCTACGGAGAGCAGCTGGCGCCCTTCGCGGCGGCGTTCGGGGACCGCCTGCTCGTGGTGGTCCAGGAGGAGTTCGCCGCCGACCCCGCCGGTCAACTGCGGCGGGTCCTGACGTTCCTGGACGTCGACCCGGACGTGCCGATCGACGCTGCGCGCCCGGTCAACGAGGGCGGCGCCCCGCGCAGCCAGGCGGTCGCCGGCGCCCTGGACCTGCTGCGGCGCTCACCGGCCGCCCGCCGGCTGGTCAAACGGCTGGTGCCCGAGCGCTCCCGGGAGCGCATCCGGTCGGCGAACCTGCGGCAGGAGACCGTCCACCCCACGACCCGTCGGCGCCTCGCCGAGTCCTTCGCCGACGACCTGCGCGACCTCCAGCGGATCGTCGGCCGCGACCTGTCCTGCTGGCCCAGCGTCCGCGCCGGGGGAGCGGGCGCGTGACCGAACGGGTGCGGGTGCTGCAGGTCATCGGCATCACGGTCGGGGGAGCGGCCGAGCACCTGCTCCAGCTGGCGTCCCTGCTGCCGAGCGACCGGTTCGACGTGACCGTCGCGCTCTCCGGCGGCGGTCCGCTGGACGACGAGATCCGGGCGACCGGCCTGCGCGTCCTCGACTACGCACCCGCACACGGGACCGGCCACTTCAAGCAGGCGTCCCCGGACAGCCCCCTGGAGCTGCTCCGCCAGTTCGGGCGGCTGCGGGCCGACATCCGTCGTCACGGGTACGACGTCGTCCACACGCACACGTCGGTGGCCGGCGCGATGGGCCGGGTGGCGGCCTGGAGCTGCCGGACGCCGGTGCGGCTGCACATGGTGCACGCTTTCGCCGGCCACGACGCCGTGCCGCAGCCGAGGCGCAGCCTGTTCCGGGTCGTCGAGCGGGTGCTGGACCGGGTCACCACGCACACCGTCGTCGGGTCGGTGTCCATGCGCGACCTCGGGCTGCGGTGGCGGGTGCTGCGGCCCGGTCGGGTCACCGTCATCCCCAATGCCAGCCGCATGGCCGCCCGCGACGGCACGGCGGCCGAGCGCGCCCGCCTGCGGTCCGAGCTCGGCCTCCCGCCCGACGCGCTGGTGGTCGCCCTCATCGGCCGGGTGGAGGACCAGAAGGGCGTCGACGTCCTGGTCCGCGCCGCGGTCCCGGTGACCGCCCAGGTGCCGCGGGCCCACGTCGTGGTGGTCGGCGACGGCACCCGCCGGGCGGGGATGGAGCGGCTGGCGGCCCAGCTCGGGATCGCCGGGCGCGTGCACTTCACCGGCTGGCGGCACGACCTGGACCAGGTCGTCCGGGCGATCGACGTCCTGGCGCTGCCCTCGCGCTGGGAGGCGTTCGGCATCGTCAACCTGGAGGCGATGGCGGCGGCCAAGCCGGTCGTCGGCCATGCGGTGGGCGGCGTCCCGGAGGTCGTCGTCCACGGGGAGACGGGGCTGCTGTCGCCGCCCGGCGCGGAGGACGCCCTCGCCCGGGACCTCGTCCGCGTGCTCAGCGACCCGCAGCTGGCGGCGCGCCTCGGAGCGGCCGGGCGGCGCCGCCTGCTCGAGCGCTTCACCCCGGAGCGGATGGTGGAGGCCCACGTCGAGCTCTACGACGAGCTGGTCGCCCGTGCCCGGCGGCGGCTCAGCCGGGGGTCGCGACCTCGCCGGAGCGCTGCAGCACGTCGGCGATGAGCCCGGCGAAGGTGCGCCCGAGGGCCTCCACGCGGTAGTGCGCGCGGATCAGCGCGGCGCCGGCAGCGCCCAGGGCCATGCGGTCGGCCGGGGGCAGCGCGAGCAGCTCGGCGAGGCGCGCCCGGATCGACGCAGGGTCCCCGCTGCGGGCCAGCAGCCCGTCGCGCCCCTCTTCGAACACCGGGGGCCGGCCCGAGCAGTCGGTGAAGACGGTCGGGCACCCGGCGGCCATGGCCTCCATGACGGCGAGCGGCAGCGCAGGCCCCTCCCAGCGGGCGGTGTGCACGTACCCGTCGGCGGCGGCCAGCAGCCGGGGGACGTCGTCGCGCCAGCCGAGGAACGTGACGGTGCGGTCCAGGCCGAGATCGCGCACCCGGCGGTGCAGGGCGGCCTCGTACTCCGCCGTCCGCCGCGCGCCGACGG
This sequence comes from Geodermatophilus sp. SYSU D00697, assembly GCF_054050175.1. Classification (NCBI taxonomy): domain Bacteria; kingdom Bacillati; phylum Actinomycetota; class Actinomycetes; order Geodermatophilales; family Geodermatophilaceae; genus Geodermatophilus; species Geodermatophilus sp. SYSU D00697. Next base: position 25,922 of record NZ_JBJGYV010000008.1, on the reverse strand, counting down.
AGTCCCCGGCGGAGCCGACCAGTGCGACGTGCACGGGGGCGTCGAGGCCGGCCAGCGCCGCCAGGAGCAGATCCTGCCCCTTCTGCGGGTCCAGCCGGCCGACGTTGAGCAGCAGCACGTCCCCCTCGGCCGCTCCCATCTCGGCGCGCAGCCGCGCCCGCTCCGCCGGGCCCGGCTCGACCGGTGGGGTCACCGAGATCCCGTTGGGCAGCACGACGGTGCGCTCGGGCGGGACGCCGAACGCGGTCATCTCGTCCTGCACGACGGTGGAGGTGCAGACGGCCAGCGTGGTCGCGCGGGCCACCACGGTCCGGTATCCGCGCCGTTTCAGGGCGGCCAGTGGCCGTGGACCCCAGAAGTGGTGCTGGTTCTGCACCATGAGCACGCCAGGGACGCCGGCACGGGCGGCGGCGAGCAGGGCCGGCGCCCGGTCGCGCTGGTTCACGCCGATGACGCAGCGCCCGCCGGCCCGGCGCACCAGGGCCGCCAGGGCCGGGACGAGCCGGGGGTCCCACGGCCGCTCGAGCCGCGGCTCAGGCACGGTGTCGGCACCGATCACGGTGAAGTCGGGGAGGATGCTCGGCACACCGGAGGGGACGGCGCCGTGGACGAGCGTGAGGTCGTGACCCGCCGCCCGCAGCGCCCGCGCGTAGCCCAGCGCCATCTTGGCCGCCCCGGTGCGGTCGGGGAGCCGGACGGTCATGACCACCCGACCGGCGGGCGGGGTCACGGCCGGCCCGTCGCGGCGCGCTCCGGCGAGCGCCAGGCGGAGACGTCCAGGCCGGTCACCCGCTCGAGCAGGTCCAGGTCGGCACGGAAGGTCTCCACCAGCTGCCGCCGGGTCTCGGGCCGGTAGCTGCTCCGCACGATGTTGCGCCGCACGATCTCCCGCCGCAGCCGCCGGCGCAGCGCCCTCGGCACGAGGGGCGCGACGAACCGCTTGGCCGGGTGCGGAGTGCTCACCAGGCGGCTGAGCAGCGCGCTGCGCGGCTCCCCGGACCGGTGCGGGTCGGGGTCGACGGTGTGCGGCAGCACCGGCACGCCGAGGAACCCGTGCACGTGGGCCAGGACGGCGTCGGGGTCGGCCGACATGTCCTCGTGCCGCAGCACGAGCACCTGCTCGCGGGGGAACACGTCGAGCACGTGGGCCAGCTGCTCCCCGTACCGGCCCATCGCCGTGTAGTGCCAGATGTGGTGCCAGCCGGCCTCGATCCGGCGGGCCTCGTCGGCCAGCGCCTCCTCGAAGGTGTCGCACGGCTCGAACCCCCGGGTGCGCATGAAGCCGTACGCGGAGAAGGCGCGGTCCACCGGGTCGCGGAGCATGCAGATCAGCCGCGCGTCCGGGGCCTCGGCGCGGACGCGCTCCACCGCCTCCGGGTAGTACATCGTCGAGACCGACGCCTCGCCGCGCACCTGGTCAGGACCGGCCCCGCGGTAGAGGGCCCGGTAGGCGTCGGCGTCGGTCACCGCCAGCCGGTTGATGGTCTGCCGGTCACCGGGACCGGTGAACGCCGGCGTCGTCCCGGCGAGCGCGTAGTAGTGCGGCTCCTTGGGTTCGGTGAGGAACAGCCGCGGGTGCTCGACCAGGTACTGGTACAGGGCCGTCGTCCCGGACCGTGCGGCACCGATGATCAGGAACTGGGGGTTCACGACGAGGGTCCCTTCCGCGCGGGGAGCGCGATCGTGCGGATGCCCAGCGTCCGGGCCGCCGCCCATGCGAGGTGCAGGTTCCGGGCGCTCATCGCGACCGCCGCGGCGGCGGCCATGCCCGTCGCCCCGGCCGCGGACCCCCACCATGCCCCGAGCCCGAAGAACGCCGTGGAGGACACCAGCGCGCTGACGGCCACCAGCCGCTGGCGCCCGGCGTGGGAGAGCAGCACCGAGCAGGGCCCGGTCCAGGCGTTGACCAGGATGCCGGCGGCCACGACGAGGGCGGGCACCAGGGCGGCGGCGTAGTCGGCCCCGAAGACGGCGGGGACCAGCACGGGGCCGGTCACCGCGAGAACGAGGAGGGCGGGCGCGGTGACGGCGGTCGACCAGACGGCCGACCGCCGGATGGGTTCGGCCAGGTCCGGGAGCCGTCCGGATGCGGAGGCGGCGGCGATCCGCGGTGCCAGCGTCCGCATGCCGATGGAGACGGGGACGGCGAAGAGCACCGCGATGCGCACCGCGACGGAGAAGACGGCCACCTCGTCGACCGGCGCGAGGGCAGCGAGCAGCCAGATGCCCGCCTGGGGCACGGTGACCGAGGCGAGGGTGGCGAGCGTGAAGGGCCCGCCCGCGCGCAGCAGCTGCCACGGCGAGGAACCGGGATCCGCGGCCTCCCGGTCACGCACCACCCGGAACAGCAGGAGGACCCCGGCGAGGTAGATCGCGCTCTCCGCCGCGACCGCCCACCACAGCGCCGTCTCGAGTGACGGCAGGGTCCCGGCCCCGGCCGCGAGGGCGACCACCAGCCCGATGAGCAGGACCCGGCGGACGTGCTCACCGAACAGCAGCGACGAGCCGAAGCGCCCCCGGGCGCGGAAGGCGTTCACCAGCACGGGGCCGACGGCGGCGACCGGCAGCCAGGCGGCGACGAGGAGGACCAGGGGGCGGTAGGCCTCCGGAGGGCTGCCCGACCCGGCGGCGACCGGCCCGGCTCCGCCCGCCCAGAGCACCCCGACCACGGCCACGCCCACCACCTGGGCGACCAGCAGCCGCCTCAGCAGGCTCGTGTGCGTGCCGGCATCGCCGCGGGCGAGCGTGATCGTCGCGACCTGGGTCAACCCGAACTGGGCCAGCACGGCGAGGAACGCCAGCCAGGACAGCCCCCACGACAGCGCGCCGAAGTCCTCGGGGGGGAGCAGCCGGGCCCCGACGACCGTCAACAGGAACGCGCTGGCGATGACGGCGAGCTGGCCGGCGGCGACGAGGGCCGCGTCGCGCCGCAGCGCGTCCCGCGCCCCGGCGGCGGCCGGGCGGTGTGCCACGCCGGTCACGAGGCGGACGCCGTCGGCCCCGCGGTCCGGTCCAGCCGGGCGGGCGCCGAGGGAGCGGAGGACTCCGGGGTCGTCCCCGGATCACCGTCCCGGCGGACGAACAGGTTGACCAGCAGGGCCACGGCGATGAGCGGCAGCGCGAACCCGACCCACTTGGGCAGCGAGGTCACCCACAGCCCGCCCGGGAAGACCCGCACCGCGAAGACCAGGCTGAACCCCCACACCAGCGGGTCGCGCAGGAACCGGCGGAGGGCGAGCTGACCGGCCCGGGCGATCAGCCCGCTCACCAGGCCACCCAGCAGGACGCCCAGCACGCCGAAGTTCACGTACCAGTCGCCCGCGGCGGTGGCCGGGAAGCCGTTGTTGCGGTCGATGTAGGTCTGCGCGAGCTGGACGGCCGGCGAGACGAACGGCTCCTGCTCGCCGACGATCGCCGAGGGCACGGCGGCCACCGTGCCGTCCACGAAGTCCTGCCCCTCGCGGAAGTCGAACTCCTCCGGCCAGTCGTCGAGGAGCAGCAGCAGCGCGTCGTAGAAGGTGTTGTTCGTGGCCACGGCCATCATCCGGGCCGTGCTCTGACCCTCGATGGTGGGCGCGAGGTCGCCCCACAGCACGGTGTCGCGCGCGGTCCGCAGGGAGAAGGCCAGCACGAGGGCGAGCACCGGGACCAGCAGGAAGCGTCGGCGCCAACGCCGGTCGCGCAGCCAGTCCCACCCGGTCCGCACCGCGGCCCGACGGCCGACCGCGCCGAAGATCAACGATCCCGCCACCAGCGCGATCACCGAGATCACCGGCACGTCCCGGGCACCCCACGTCCAGCTCAGGTAGCCGTTCAGCGCGACCAGGCCGAGGGCGACCAGCCGGAGCAGCGGCGCCCGCCGGACCGAGAAGAAGGCCGCGACGCCGAAGAGCGCGGCGAGCATCGGGATCGACCGCAGCGCGCGGCTCTCGGCGATGTCGCGGTCGACCTTGGCCGCCTGGATCAGCCCGGCCGGTCCGCCGTACCGGATCCACAGGAGGACCGTGGCCGCGAGCGCCGCCGCCGTCAGCACCCCGGCCACCAGCATCAGCGTGCGCGGCGGCAGCGACCCCCGGCTCATCGGGTAGAGCAGCCGGGCCGGGCCCACGAGCGGGGACAGCCAGCGAGCGCCGGCCCAGAGCCCGAGCAGGAACAGGACGACGACGCCCTGGCCGAGGACGATCAGCGTCCCGGTCGGGCGGGTGGCGAAGAGCTCGGTGGGGAAGGGCGTGTCCAGCCCGGTGGCCAGGACCAGCGGGCGCCACAGCAATTGCAGCGCCAGGTAGTAGAGGGTGAGCGCCATCAGGTCCAGCGGGTGGTGCACGAGGCGGTGGTAGACCCAGACCCACACGACTATCGAGGCCACGACCGCGAGCAGGGGGACGACCACGAGCGCACCTCCCACCCGGACGAGGGTCCCGCCGCGGATCCGGGCGGTCGCCGTGTGGTACGGCGGCGCGAGGGTAGCGCAGGACCCCGGGGTTCCCGGCGCATCTGCCCTAACATCGCCCGGTGCGTCCAGGCCCCAGGTTGATGATCGTCGGAGCGCCCAAGAGCGGTTCGACCGCGCTGTTCCACTACCTCGCCGACCACCCGGACGTCCGGGCGCACGTGCACCGGGAGATGCCCTTCTTCGGCCGGGACGAGGAGTTCGCCGGCGGCTGGGCGCGGGCGGTCGAGAAGTACTACGACCCCGACGTCGGCGACGCACCCCTGATCGGGAAGCACACGATGGCGGTGTACGACCCCGTCGCACTGCGGCGGATCGCCGACTCGACCGACGCCGTGGTGGTGGCAGTGCTGCGGAACCCCGTGCCGCGGGCCTACTCCCACTTCCAGTACGCCCGGCTGCGCGGCTGGGAGGACGCCGCCACCTTCGAGGAGGGGCTGGACCGGGAGGCCGGCCGGCCGGCGAGCGCGCCGCCGGCCGCTCGCGACATGCACTACGTCGGCAACGGGGTGTACGCGCCCTCCGTGCGGGACCTGCTCGCGGCGGTGCCCGCGGACCGGTGCCGGGTCTACCTGTCCGACGACCTGCGGACCGACGCGACGCGGGTGTGTGCCGAGGTGTTCGCGCTGGCCGGTCTGCGGCCCCACACGCCCGACGTGGCGCGCGGGCACAACCAGGCCCGGGCGCCGCGGTCGGCCCGACTCGCCCGCGCCGTCCTCGCAGCCCAGGAGCCGGGCAGCCCCCTGCGCCGGCTGGCCGCGCGGGTGCCCAGCCGCACGCTGTACCGGGCCCGCTACCTGGTCAACCGGCTGAACGAGGGGCCGACGTCCGCCCCGCCGATGGCCCCGGCCACCGCCGCGGGGCTGCGCGAGCGGTTCCGTGCGCCCAACGCCGAGCTCGCCGGACTGCTCGGCCGGTCACTCGACGCATGGGATCGGTGACGCTCAATAGCAGACGATCCGCGCGGGTCGCCGGTACCTTGTCGCCGTGCTGGACACGACTCCCGAGGACACCGTGCGCCCGACGCCCGAGACGGGCGACGGCGTCCGCAGGGCGGCGCGGCCGGCCGACGCCGACCCCGGCCTGCGCGAGTACCTGTCCGCCCTGGCCCGGTGGTGGTGGCTGGCGCTCCTGGTCTTCCTGCTCGTCCTCGGCGCGGCGGTCGGCTCGCTGTCGGTGATCGACCCGGTCTACCGCTCGGAGGCCACGGTCCTGATCCGCACCGAGGACAGCCGGCAGCTGTTCCCGCGCACCTCCGGCGGCGCCCTGGTCCGGACCCCCGGCGCCGAACTCCTGTACGCCCAGAGCGACACCTTCCGGGACCGGGCGGAGGAGGCCGCCGGGGACGACGTCGAGGTGGAGGTGCGGGCGACGCCCGAGTCGAGCGCGCTCGTCTTCTCCGCCGAGGCCGGCGGTCGGGAGGCGGCGCAGGAGGCGGCGCAGACGTGGGCGGAGACCTACGTGGCGGCCCGGCACGAGGACGACCGCACCCAGACCCAGCGGCTGCGCGACCTGCTGGTCGGTGACCGGGACGGGCTCAACGCCCGGCGCGTGGAGATCCTGGGCCCGGTCGCCGCGCTCGACGAGGCGGTGGCCACCGAGACCGACCCGATCGAGCTGTCCCGCCTGCTCAACCAGCGGCTGGCCATCCAGCGCAACCTCGCCGGGGAGCTCGACCCGCTCGAGGCCCAGATCCGGCAGCTCAACAGCCAGATCACCGGCCTCGAGGTCGACCTCCGGGTGCTCGAGGACCCGCAGGCCGTCGCGCGCGTCAGCAGCGCGGCCGAGCGGCCCGAGGAGCGGTCCAACGGGTCGATGACCCAGAGCCTGGCCGTCGGCGTCCTCGGCGGGCTGGTGCTCGCCGCCGCGGCGGTGGCCGCGGCGCAGGCCCTCCGGCCGCGGCGCCGCTGAGCCAGGACCCGTCCTCATCGCTCGCACGCTCGCGGCGAGGCTCTGGACGGGGCCGCCGCGGGGTGAGAGGTCCTCCCTCAGCGGGCCGGGCCCACCACGTCCGGGTGCCGGGAGAACCACGCGATGGTGTGCTTGAGCCCCTCGTCGAGGGACATCTGCGGCTCCCAGCCCAGCGCCCGGCGGGCGAGGCCGATGTCGGGCTGGCGCACCGTCGGATCATCCTCCGGGCGGGGGACGAACTCGATCGGCGAGGCCGACCCGGTCAGCTCCCGGATCCGGCGGGCCAGGTCGATCACCGGGATCTCGTGCGGGTTGCCGATGTTCATCGGCCCGCTCTCCGATGACAGCAGGAAGCGGATCAACCCCTCGACGAGGTCGCTGACGTAGCACACCGAGCGGGTCTGGCTCCCGTCCCCGGCGACGGTGAGCGGCTCGCCGGCCAGTGCCTGCCGGACGAACGTCGGGATGGCCCGGCCGTCCCGCGGGCGCATGCGTGGACCGTAGGTGTTGAAGATCCGCACGATCGCCGTGTCCACGCCGTGCGTCCGCCGGTAGGCCGACGTCATCGCCTCGGCGAAGCGCTTGGCCTCGTCGTAGACGCCGCGCGGACCGACCGGGTTCACGTTGCCCCAGTAGGTCTCCGGCTGCGGGTGGACCAGGGGGTCCCCGTAGGTCTCCGAGGTCGAGGCGAGCAGGTACCGCGCCCCCTTCTCCTTGGCCAGGCCCAGGGTGTGCAGGGTCCCGATCGAGCCGACCTTCATCGTGTGGATGGGCAGCTCGGCGTAGTCGATCGGCGACGCGGGCGAGGCGAAGTGCAGGACGAAGTCGACCGGTCCCGGCACGTGGACGTAGTCGGTGACGTCCGCGCGGACCAGCCGGAAGCCCGGGCGCTCCAGCAGATGGGCCACGTTGGCCGGGGTGCCGGTCAGGAAGTTGTCGAGGCAGAGCACCTCGATGTCCCGGTCGAGCAGCGCTTCGCACAGGTGCGACCCGAGGAAGCCGGCTCCGCCGGTCACGACAGCACGGGACACGGGATGTCCTCTCACTCGACCAGGGACAGGGAGCCGACCGGGGAGGTGGCCTCCGGGTTGATCTCCTCGCCGGGCTCCAGGGGCAGCGGGCCGGTCTCGGGGACCTCGTCGTCGTCCGGCGGCACGATCCGCGAGCGCGGGTCCAGCGCGCCGGCCAACAGGATCAGGTCGCCCACCTCCTTGTCCTGCCTCCACTGGAAGCCGGGCTTGAGGTTGAAGTAGGACTCCGGGTCCAGCGCCATGATGCCGAGGATCACCTCGGCGACGATCCGTCCGCCGACCGGGCCGAGCCTGAGGCCCTTGCCGAGCAGCTCGGCCTCCTTGAGCACGTAGTACCAGAGCGGCGCCTTGCCACCCCAGCCCGGCTGCCGGAGGCCCAGCTCCTGGTTGGTGAGCGGGGTGATCCCCATGGCCGTGGCCACGTCCTGCCCGCACGGCAGCCCGAGCCGCTTGCCGCGCAGCAGGTTGCGCTCGGCGAGGGCGATGATCGCCTTGTCCGTGCGGGCCACGACCGTCGGCGGCAGGGTGAACAGCGGCAACGAGAGCTGGGTGTTGATGAGCCGGGCGAAGTTCCGGTCGTCCGGCGGCTCGAGGCCCGGGATGTCGAAGAAGTAGTTCCAGTCGACCCAGAGGTCGTGCGGGATGGGCCGGTTGCCGCGCAGGTCCTCGAAGCCGTCGGCGCCGAAGATCGGCACGGTGTGGCCGTCCTGCATCTCGTACTCGGCGCGGATCATGCTGTGCCCGAACCGGTAGGCCGCACCCGAGTACTCGATCGGCATGTACGGGTTGTCCGGGTGCTCGGGCTTGTAGAAGGTCCCGTGGAACCTGATCGGCCCGGCTCCGTCGCGCTTGATCACCGTGTTGACGACGTCCTGGCCGACGATGCGCGGCAGGTAGTCGTTGACGATCAGCCACTGGTAGTGCCAGCGGGTCAGCTTGCGGGACTGGGCGTAGCCCAGCCCCTGGTCCATGAACGTGTTGTGCAGCCGGATGAAGACGGTGTGCAGCTGGGCGACGATCAGGTTCTCGTCGTTGCGCGGGTCGCCGAGATAGGCGGCGCCGACGTCGTCGCGCGGCAGGTCCACCAGGTCGTCGTGGTGCCAGAGCCTCAGGTAGCCGTAGCGGGGCGACGCCGTGTCCGTCGTCTCGTAGAGCTCGGAGCTGCCCTTGACGCCCTTGCCGTAGATGCTGCCCAGGTCGAACCACGGTGTGTCGTAGTTCCGCATGGCCAGCGGGTCCTGCAGCCGGGTGCTCAGCGGGGTCTTGTCCAGCGTCATGTCGTGGTCGACGAACTGGCCGAAGTAGATGTAGCCGGCCGGGATCCCCGGGTTGTCGGCGGCGGGGTCGCTCTCCCGGACGTCGGACAGCGGCGCGAGGCCGTCGTTCATGCTCGCGGCCAGCCACTTCAGCAGCCCGTCGGTGGGCGCGAAGGGCGGCAGGGTGGGGAACATGAGGCCGAAGCGGGCCTGCGCCTGCCGGTTCACGCGGACGGCGATGTCCGCGCCGCGCGGGTCGCCGACGGCGTGTGCCGCGGTCTCCGCGGGTGCCTCCGGGGCGGGCGGCGGCGCGGTGGGGTCGGTGGTCGGCACGGGGTCCTCGGCCGCCATCGCCGTGCCCCCGAGCCCGCCGACGGCGGGCGCCATTGCCGTGGCCAGCGCCCCGGCGAGGAAGCCGCGCCGGGCCACCCCGCGCGTCGCGCCCGCTCCGCTGAACGGGCAGCCGCCCGCACTCCCGTCGTCGTGCTGCACGCTCATCGCCCCCGATGTCGTCCGGACCCTCCGGCCCGCCTGGCAGCAGCATCGGGGCGCGGCCCTCCGACCGGGCAGACGCGTCCATGGGGTCGGAGGACCCCTAATCGTGGGGGGCGGAGCTCCCGGCCGACCGCCGGCGACCCCGGTCCGGCCGCGGTCGGCGGCGGCTCAGGTCGGCGCGGTCAGTCCGGCTGGCAGGGGAAGGGGATCCACCAGATCCAGATGCGCTCGCACTGCGCCTGGCCGAGGGGGTCGGCTGCTGGGGTCTCCGGGGCGAACAGCACGGACGCCACGCCGACGGCGGCGACGACCACGGCTCGGAGCAGTCGCATGGTGCCTCCCAGGCCCCGCACGCCGGCGCTCGACGCGCTCTCGCCGGCCTCCCCGGATGAGGCGGATGCTGGCCGACGTCCACCGGTCCCCACAGGGCCCTTGGTCCCGAGGGGCCGGCGAGTCGTGGCGGTGGGACGCGGGCGCCGCCGTCGCTCACGGCCCGTCGACGAGCGGGCCCGGGTCGCGGGTGAGCCGGAGCAGGAGGTCGCGGGTGACGGCGAGCTCCTCGGCGCCGAGGGGGCCCTCGAACAGCGGGGCGATGGACACGCCGTCGCAGGCGCGCAGCACGACGATGACGCGCTGGCTGTCCACCCCGTCCTCGGCGAGGGTCTGGTTCCAGCGCCGGTAGCGCTCCTGGGACAGGCGGGTCAGCTCGGGGAAGGAGCTCAGCGTCGCCATCAGGGTCGTCTGCTCGACGGCGTCCTGGCCGCCCTCGAGCTCGTCGAAGGTGGCCCGGACGTAGGCGCGCAGGAGCCGCCCGGGCATGAGGTCGTCGGGGTCGACCCGGTCCTGCACGGCCCGGTCGAACTGCTCGAAGAGGTCGTCGGCCAGGGCGGTCAGCAGCTCGTCCTTGGACCGGAAGTGGTGCATCAGACCGCCCTTGGAGACGCCGGCCTCCCGGGCGACCGCGTCGAGGCTGACGCCGGCCCCGTGGACGGTGACCGCCCGGGCGGCAGCGTCCAGCAGCGCCCGGCGCGTCCGCGCCGCGTCCCGTACCGACCCCGCCACTGCCCACCTCGCTCCGGCTCCCCAGCAGCCTAGGTCGCACAACAACAAACCGTCTGGTCGGTAGGCTGGCCCCGTGAGCTCTGCCGCCGGGCCCGTCGAGGACCTCCTGCCCCTCCCGGAGGACCCGCGCCGGGCCGGCCCGCGGGAGTGGGCGGCGCTGGCCGTCCTGATCCTGGCCGTGGTGCTCCTGTCGGTGGACAGCACGGTGCTCGCGCTGGCGATCCCGGCCCTGACCGCCGACCTGCGGCCGACCGCCGGCGAGCTGCTGTGGATCGGCGACGTCTACGGCTTCGCGCTGGCCGGCCTGCTGGTGCTCATGGGCGGCCTGGCCGACCGGTACGGCCGCAAGCGGGTCCTCCTGCTGGGCACCGCCGCGTTCGGGCTGGCCTCCGCCGTCGCGGCGCTGGCGACCGATCCCGCGACCCTGGTGCTGGCCCGCGCGGCACAGGGAGCCGCGGGGGCGACCCTGATGCCGTCGACGCTGTCGCTGATCCGCAACCTGTTCCCCGACCCGCGCCAGCGGACCCGCGCCATCGCGCTGTGGAGTGCCGGCGCGTCCGGCGGGGCGGTGCTCGGCCCACTGGTCGGCGGGGCACTGCTCGAGCACTTCTGGTGGGGCTCGGTCTTCCTGGTCAACCTGCCGGTCGTGGCCGTGCTGCTCGTCGCCGGTTGGCTGCTGCTGCCCGAGTCGCGTGCCCCCCGGTCGGGCCGGCTGGACGTGCTCGGCGCGGTCCAGTCGATCGTCGCGGTGCTGGGGCTGGTCCACGCGGTGAAGGAGGTCGTCGGGCACGGGCTCACGGGGTCCGCGGCCGGCGCGGCGCTGGCCGGGGTCGTCGCCGCGGTGGTGTTCGTCCGCCGGCAGCGGCGCATCCCCGCCCCGCTGGTCGACGTCGGGCTGTTCGCCAACCGGGCCTTCTCCGGGGCCCTCGCCAGCCAGCTGATCGCCCTGCTCGCACTGACCGGGCTGCTGTTCTCCTTCTCCCAGTACCTGCAGCTCGTGCGCGGCGCCACGCCGCTGGAGGCCGGGCTGCGCGAGCTGCCCCTGATGCTGGCCTCGCTGGCCGTCGTCGTCGTGGTCGGGCCGCTCGTCTCCTGCCTGGGGCTGGGCCGGGCGATCGGCCTCGGCCTCGCCGTCACCGCCGTCGGGATGCTCGGCCTGGCCGGGGCCGAGTCGCTGCCCGGGTACGCCGGGCTGGCCGCCGCGCTCGTCGTCCTGGGCTGCGGTTTCGGGGTGGCGTTCACGCTGAGCACCGACGCCGCCGTGGGTGCGGTGCAGCCGCACCGGGCGGGCACCGCGTCGGCGCTGTCGGAGACGTCCTATGAACTGGGCGCCGCGCTGGGGGTCGCGCTGCTGGGCTCGCTGCAGACCGCGCTGTACCGCAGGGCCCTGCCCGAGGACGTGGCCGGCCTCGGCGGGGGAGCGGTCCGGGAGTCCCTGGCCCGCGCCGACCAGGTGCTGGGCGCGGCGGGGGCCGAGCCGGTGCTCGCGCTCGCCCGCGAGTCGTTCAGCTGGGCCATGCAGGTCACCGCGGTCACCGCCGCCGTCCTGCTCGCGGTCGCGGCCGTCACGGCGTGGGTGGTCATCCCGTCGACGCGGAGCCGGGCCGCGCACTGAGGGACGGGCCCGGATGTCGCGCCAGGTCGGCGCGTCACGGTGTCCTCGGTGGACAGACCGGCTCTGGTTCGCGGTGCGTGGCGTCCCGCAGATTCAGCGCGAGTCCCGCACCCGTCCCGAGGAGGACGCATGACCACCCCGTACTGGGTCGCCGGCCGGCCCGCCACCGGCACCGACGTCCTCGAGGTCACCTCGCCACACGACGGCACCGTGGCCGGACGCACCACGCTGGCCGGGCCCGAGGACGTCGAGGCCGCGGTCGCCGCGGCGCACGCCGCGCGGGCGGCGTTCGCGGCGACCCCGGCGCACGTGCGCGCCGCCGCCCTCGACGCCGTGTCCCGGCGGCTGGCCGAGCGGAGCGAGGAGGTGGCCGCCCTCATCACCGCGGAGTCGGGCAAGCCGCTGAAGTGGGCGCGCCTGGAGGTCGCCCGCGCGGTCTCGACGTTCCGCTGGGGTGCGGAGGAGGCCCGCCGGTGGTCGGGCACGCTGCAGCGGCTGGACACCGACCCGGCCGCGACCGGCCGGCTGGCCCTGGTCCGGCGCGCGCCGCGCGGCCCGGTGCTCGGCATCGCGCCGTTCAACTTCCCGCTCAACCTGGTCGCCCACAAGGTGGCCCCGGCGATCGCGGTCGGCGCGCCCATCGTGCTCAAGCCGGCCCCGGCGACCCCGCTGACCGCGCTGCTGCTCGGGGAGATCCTGGCCGAGACCGAGCTGCCGGCCGGGTCGTGGTCGGTGCTGCCGGTGACCAACGACGTCGCCGCGGAGCTGGTCGGCGACCCGCGGCTGCCGGTGGTCTCCTTCACCGGCTCGGTGCCGGTCGGCTGGTCGATCCGCGAGTCGGCGCCGCGCAAGCACGTGACCTTGGAGCTCGGCGGCAACGCGGCGGTCGTCGTCGGCCCGGACCAGGGCGACGAGGAGTCCCTGGCGTGGGCGGCCTCCCGGATCGCGACCTTCGCCATGTACCAGGCGGGGCAGTCCTGCATCTCGGTGCAGCGGGTGTTCGTCCACCGCGACGTGGCCGACGCCCTCACCGGGCGGGTGGTCGAGGCCGTGCAGGAGCTGGTCACCGGCGACCCGACCGACGACGCCACCGACGTCGGCCCGCTGATCGACGAGGCCGCCGCCCGCCGGGTCGAGGGCTGGGTGGAGGAAGCGGTCGCCGCCGGCGCGACGCTGCTCACCGGCGGGGATCGGGACGGCGCGGCGTACGCGCCGACCGTGCTCACCGGCGTCCCCGCGACCGCGAGGGTCTCCTGCGAGGAGGTGTTCGGCCCGGTCGTCGTCCTCGATGCCGTGGACTCGCTGGACGAGGCGTTCGCGCGGGTCAACGACAGCCGGTTCGGGCTGCAGGCCGGCGTCTTCACCCGGGACCTGCAGGTCGCCTTCCGCGCGGCGCAGGAACTCGAGGTCGGCGGCGTGGTCGTCGGCGACGTCCCCAGCTTCCGGGCCGACCAGATGCCCTACGGCGGGGTGAAGGACTCCGGCACCGGCCGCGAGGGCGTGCACGCGGCGATGGAGGACCTCACCGAGGAGAAGGTCCTCGTCCTCACCGGCATCGCCCTCTAGCGAGCGCCGTCGGGCTGACACGTCCGGACGCGACGAGGCCCCGCTCCCCAGGGGGCGGGGCCTCGTCGTGCTCAGGACTCGATGTTGGCCATGACGTGCTTGATGCGGGTGTAGTCCTCGAACCCGTACATCGACAGGTCCTTGCCGTAGCCGGAGTGCTTGAAGCCGCCGTGCGGCATCTCGGCGACCAGCGGGATGTGGGTGTTGATCCAGACGCAGCCGAAGTCCAGCGCCCTGCTCATCCGCATGGCCCGGCCGAAGTCCCTGGTCCAGACGCTGGAGGCCAGCCCGTACTCGACGCCGTTGGCCCAGGCCAGCGCCTCGTCCTCGGCGCTGAACCGCTGGACGGTGATGACCGGGCCGAAGATCTCGTTCTGCACCATCTCGTCGTCCTGGCGGAGCCCGGCGACGACGGTCGGCTCGACGAAGAAGCCGCGGTCGCCGAGCCGTCGCCCGCCCGCGGTGACCTCGGCGTGGTCGGGGGCGCGGTCGAGGAACCCGGTGACGTGGGCGAGCTGGTTGGCGTTGTTGACCGGCGGCACCATCGCGTCCTCGTCGCCGGCGCCGTTGTCGTAGGTCGTCTTCGTGTTCCTCGCCTGCTCGGTGAGGGCGGCGACGAAGTCGTCGTGGATGCCCGGCCCGGCCAGCACGCGGGTGGCGGCGGTGCAGTCCTGCCCCGCGTTGAAGTAGCCGGCGACCGCGATCGCCTCCGCGGCCGCCTCGAGGTCGGCGTCGTCGAAGACGACCACGGGCGCCTTGCCGCCGAGCTCGAGGTGCACCCTCTTGACGTCGCGCGCCGCGGTCTCGGCGACCTGCATGCCCGCGCGCACCGACCCGGTGATCGAGACCATCTGCGGAGTGCGGTGCTCGACCAGCGCCCGGCCGGTGTCGCGGTCCCCGCAGATCACGTTGAGCACACCCGGCGGGAGGAACTCCGCGGCCAGTTCGGCCAGCCGCAGCGTGGTCGCCGGCGTGGTGTCGGACGGCTTGAGGACGACGGCGTTGCCCGCGGCGACCGCCGGGGCGAACTTCCAGACCGCCATCATCATCGGGTAGTTCCACGGCGTGACCTGGCCGATGACGCCGACCGGCTCCCGGCGGACCCAGGACGTGTGGCCGGCCATGTACTCCGCGGCCGCCTTGCCCTCGAGGTTGCGCGCCGCACCGGCGAAGAAGCGGATCTGGTCGACCATCGGCGGGATCTCCTCGCTCGCGGTCAGCCCGATCGGCTTGCCGGTGTTGCGGCTCTCCAGCGCCACCAGCTCCTCGGCGTGCGCCTCGATGGCGTCGGCGATCCGGAACAGCGCCAGGGACCGCTCCGAGGGGGTCGCGTCCCGCCAGCCCTCGAAGGCGTTCGCCGCGGCGGTGTAGGCGCGGTCGACGTCCTCGGCCCCGGAGACCGGCGCCGTGGCGAACACCTCGCCCGAGGCCGGGTCGACCAGGTCCATCCGGCGGCCGTCCGTCGCGTCGACGTGTTCCCCGCCGACGAAGTTGCGCAGCTCGAGCTTCTCGCTCACGGCAGGTCCCTCTCGTCTGAGACGCGTGCTGATCCCGTCGTCATTCTGCTGTCGGGCTGCTGATCGGTCCAGCGCCCGGCGCGGTGGGCTGCGGATTCCCCATCTCCGCCTCGACCTCGGCCAGGATCTCCGACCCGGTGACCACCTTCTCGGCGAAGTGCCGGTGCATCCACGCGAGGTGGTCGTGCCGGCTGCGCATGATGCGCAGGGTGTCCCAGTTGGGGAACACCTGCTGGAGCACGTGCTCCTGCATGAGGCGCGGGTCGACCTCGTAGACGTGCTCGAAGGTCGTCTGCGCCACCTCGCTCACCGGCTGCGGCGCCGGCGGGGTGTGCTGCTCGGCGAACCGGTAGGGCGCGGTCGCCGCGGGGCCTGCGGGCTGGTCATCGGTTCTCATCGGTGGTGTCCCTCCCGTAGGCCCGGTCGAGCAGGTACTTGCCCGGGTTCATGACGTTGTTCGGGTCCAGCGCCCGCTTGACCTCGAGCATCACGTCGAAGCCCCGGCCCAGCTCGCGGGGCAGCAGGTCCACCTCGCCCTCGCGGCAGGAGCCGTGGCAGGCGCTCATCGACCCGCCGTGGGCGAGAGCGACCGCGGCGATGTCCCGCTTCGCCTGCACCCAGGCGGCCCAGGCGGCGTCGTCGAGGCGCTGCTCCCAGATGCCGACGTCGATCTCGGTCAGGTAGTCGACCCCGGTGGCGGCCGAGGTGTAGGCGAACATCCCCCAGTCGTCGAAGACGTCGGTCTTCCGGCGCAGGTCGGCCAGGATCTCGTGCCACGCCCGGCTCACCGCGGGGACGGCGGAGAAGTTCACCGCCGCGTCCTCGCAGTGCCAGGACATCGGGATGACCTGGCCGTCCTTGGTTCGCCCGTGCAGGGGGGTGGCGTACCGGTCGTGCCGGGCCGCCCAGTCGCCCTCGGAGATCTCGTCGCCCAGGTAGCGGGCACCGTGCTCCTTGGCGATCCGGAACAGCCGCCTGCCGCCGGCCCGCACCTCGTCCTCGTAGCCGTACATCACCGCGCAGACCAGGGCGCGGACGTCGGAGGGCTGGGGGATGTAGGCCTCGTCGTCGCGGCGCAGGTAGGCGACCTTGTGCTCGTCGAAGAGCACCGCGCCGGCGAAGGTGGCCACCCCGGCCCGGGCCAGCGCCCCGGTGCAGGCGTGCGCGTCGTCGTAGTTGTCGAACGCCCAGAACGGGGAGAGCTCGGCCTCCGGCTTGGGGAACAGCTTGAGCGTGGCCTTGGTGGCGATGCCCAGGGTGCCCTGGTGCCCCATGAACAGGTGCTTGAGCTGGTAACCGCTCGAGCTCTTGCTGATCTTCTGCCCGATGCCGTCGCCGACGTGCAGCACCTCGCCGGTCGGCAGCACGTGGTCGAAGCTGAGCACCAGGTCGCGCGTGTGCCCGTACCGGGAGCCGATCAGTGACCACCCGCTGGTGCCGATCCGCCCGCCGACCAGCGAGCACGGGTAGGACGCCGGGTCGTCCGGGTAGAACAGCCCGTGCTGGGCCAGCCGCTCGTTGAGCTTGAGCATGTTGATGCCGGTGCCCACCGTGACGGTGCGGTTGACCAGGTCCAGCTCGTGGATCTGGTTCATCCGCTTGACGTCGACGACGATGCCCCGGCGGTGCGGCACCGCGCCGTCGGTCAGGCCGGTGCCGCCGTCGCGGGGCACGACGGGGATCCGCAGCTCGTTGGCGATCCGCACCACGGCCGCCACCTGCTCGGTGGAGGTGGGCAGGACCACCACGTCGGGCACCCGCTCGGACCAGCGGTGCACCGGGAACGGCGCGGGGACGCGGGCGCGGTTGTAGCGGTCGGTCTTGGCCAGCAGGACCTGGTCGTCGGCCAGGACCGGCCGCAGGGCCGCGACCAGCTGGTTGAGCCGGTCCTCGCTCAGCGGCTCGGTGGTGAACGGCGCGGTGCCCAGGGTGGGGTCGGTGGTCGTCATGGTCAGTGCCCTCCGCACCCGCAGCCGCCGTTGCCCGATCCACCGGCGGCACCGCCGCAGCCGCCGCCGCAGCCGCCGCCGCCGCAGCCGCCGCCGCCGCAGCCGCCGCGGCTGCTGCCGTGGGCCCGGCGCGCCCGGCCGGGGACGCCGGTGCGCTCCTGGGCCAGCCGGCGGTCGCCGACGTCCCCGCGGGAGCCGCCCACCGTGATGCCGAGCGACTGCGCGAACAGCTCGTGCAGGTCGACGACGTCGATGTCCTCGGCGTCGCCTGCCTCCGAGAGCGGGCGCTCCGACCAGGGGCAGGCGCTGACCAGGGTGTCGACGTCGAGCTCCGCGGCGCGCTCCAGGCGGGCGGCGCTGATCTTGGCGGTGAGCTCGGGCTTCTCGATCGGCAGGCCGCCACCGCCGCCGGAGCAGTAGGACCACTGGGTGACCCGGTCGACGTCCTCGAACCGGAGCCCGGGGATGGCGCGCAGCAGCTCGCGCGGCTCGGCCCAGATGCCCTTGCGCTTGTTGAGCCGGCACGGGTCGTGGTAAGTGATCGCGCGGTCCACCGGCACGGTCGGGGTCAGCCGGCCCTCGCGCAGCAGCTGCGCGAGCACCTCGATCACCAGGACGACCTCGATGTCGAACTCCTCGCCGAAGTACTTCGGGTAGTCCTCGGTGAAGCTGATGTAGTCGTGCGGGTCGAGCACCAGCACCCGCTTGGTGCCCGTCGCCCGCCAGTTGTCCAGGTTGTGGCGGGCGAAGCGCTGCGCCTGCTCGGCGTAGCCCATCTCCGCGGCCGGGCCGCCGCAGCACCACTGCTCGCCCATGAGGCCGAACTCGTACCCGGCCATCTGCAGCATCTGGGCGACCGCGCGGGGCACCGACGTCCGGTAGAAGGCCGCCTCGCAGTCGACGAACAGGACCGTCTCGCCGCCGATCGGGATGTCGAGCCCCTCGGCCCAGTCGCGCACCTTCTCCTGGCTGACGGGCGTCTCGCCCAGCACCGGCTCGTGGGTGCGCAGGTCGGTGCGCTCGTTCCAGATCTGCCAGCTCGGCTGGTGCACGCCGCTCTCCACGGCCAGCGACCGGACCGCCTTGACGACGTCGACCGTGCGCGTGCGGAAGCGGTAGAAGTCGCCGGTGAACAAGGTGTTCGGGCAGCGCAGCTCGCACGCCCCGCACTGGGTGCAGTTGACGTAGTCGGCGGCGATGTCGGCGATGTCGAGCTCGCCGCGCTCCATGGCCACGACGTTGGCGTGGAAGGCCGTCGGGGTCCACGACTCGTTGCGCTCGACCTGGGTGACCGGGCAGACCTCGCGGCAGAACTTGTGGCCCGAGGAGAAGCAGTTGTACGAGGTGTTGCGCCACTGCTCGACGAAGGCGGCCGTCTTGGGGTCCTGCCGCGGCGGCGGGATGGGGCCGGCCAGGGTCTCGGGGAAGTCCGCCAGCTCCGGCGGGTTGGACGGGGCGCCCGGCGTGAACGGTTCGGAGAGGGCGTCGACGCGAGGGGTCTCCTCGGGCGCCCGTTCGGGGTGGACCTGGGTCACTGCGTGCTCCTCGTCACAGGGCGGGGTGGGCGGACGCCACGCTAACGAGGAAAACCTATGGATTCAACGGTTAAGCCTCGGCTTCCGGGGTGTAACACTCCTTCGCATCCCGGTCCCTGGAGGCGAGCGTGCAACTGCTCAGCGGTGACGCGCGGCGCGCCGTCTTCGCCCCGCTCGACGACGGCGCGCTGCGCAGCGAGGCCGTCGTCCGGCGGGTGGGCAGCGCCATCGCCCTGGGCCTGCTGGGGGACGGCGAGCAGCTGCCGACCGAGACCGACCTCGCCACCATGCTCAAGGTCTCGACGATGACCCTGCGGGAGGCGCTGGCCGAGCTGCGCAAGCTCGGCCTGGTGGAGACGCGGCGGGGTCGCGGGGGTGGCAGCTTCGTGCGGGCGCGCGACGACGTGCTCGGGGAGCTGGCCGACGCGCGGCTGGCCGAGCTCGGCACCACCGACCTGCGGGAACTCGGGGACGTGCACGGCGCGGTCGCGGCGGCGGCCGCCCGCCTCGCGGCGACCCGGGCGTCGCGCACCGAGACCGCGCGGCTGCGCGACATCGTCGACCGGCTCGCGCACGCCGACTCGGTCACCGGCCAGCGGCGCACCGAGGGGCGCTTCTACATCGAGCTGGCGGCCTGCGCCCAGTCGGTGCGGCTGACGATGCAGGAGATGGACCTGCACCTCGAGCTCGGCCAGCTGCCCTGGCCGCCGGCGCACGCGCCCGAGCTGCTCGGGGTCATCGTCGCCAGCCACCGGGCCGTCGTCGACGCCATCGCCGCCCGCGACGCCGCCACCGCCCGGGCCCTCACCGAGGGGCACATCGAGACCCGCACCCTCTGGTCGATCGAGCTGCGCCTGCGCGCGGTCCAGGGCGGTGGCGTGGCTCCCCGGCGGGAGGTGTCGTGACCCCCGCCGGCGAGGTCGCCCGCGTGAGGGCGGCCGTGGCCGAGGTCGTCGAGCAGGTCTTCGCCACGGTCGGGCGGGTGCGCGCGGCGGCCTCGCGCCCAGCGGCGCGCAGCGGCCTGCGCGCCGGCCGGCCGGTGCTCGGCGACGACGTCCGCGAGCTGCTGCTCCGGCCCGGGCAGCTCGCCGTGGGGCTGGGCCTGGTCGTCGCGCCGCGGCCGGACCGCGGACTGCCGCTGCGCCTGGAGTGGTGGCAGTCCGAACCCGAGGACGGCCGGCTGCGCACGCTCGAGCCGGACCTGCGGCCGACCAGCGTCGGCTACTACGACTACACGGCGACCGAGTGGTTCGACGTCCCCCGGCGCACCGGGCGGCGGCACGTGGTCGGGCCCTACGTCGACGTCCACGGCACCGGCCGGTACGTGCTCACGCTGACCGAGCCGGTCGTGGTCGACGGCGAGTTCGTCGGCGTGGCCGGGGCCGACGTCTCGGTGCGCCGGTTCGAGACCCACCTGCTGCGCGCGCTCGGCCCGGTGGCGGCACCGTTCGTCCTGGTCACCGAGGAGGACCGGGTGGTCCTCTCCACGTCGCCGCGCTGGCTGGTCGGCGGGCTCGTGCCGTCGGCCGCGCTCACCGCCGGGCCGGCGGCGGACCTGCCCGGCGTCCCGTGGCGGCTGGTGCCGGTGGACGGCCGGAGCCTGCTGACCGCCTGAGCCGGGCAACGCGCGCGGAACGCGAACGCAACCGTACGTGTCTTGTCCTCTGAACTCTGGCTCTATAGGTTTCCGGCCGACCTTGTGGCCTGCGGCACACCGACGCCGTCGGGGGATGCCGCGCCACCGAGCCGAGGAGACCCGGTGACACCACCCGCACCACCCGGTGGCCAGACCGCCGACGACGCCCAGCTCGCCGCGCTGGGCTACACCGGCGAGTTCCACCGCAGCATGGGCCTGTGGGCCAACATGGCCCTCGGGTTCACGTACCTCTCGCCGCTGGTGGGCGTGTACTCGCTGTTCGCCTACAGCCTCTCCATCGGCGGCCCGCCGGCGATCTGGTGGATCGTCATCGTGGGTGCCGGCCAGCTCCTGGTGTCACTGGTCTTCGGCGAGGTGGTCTCGCAGTACCCGCTGGCCGGCGGCATCTACCCGTGGACGCGGCGGCTGTGGAACCGGCGCTACGCCTGGATCGTCTCGTGGGTCTACATCTGGGCGATCATCGTCACCGTCACCTCGGTGGCCGAGTTCGGCGGCGGGTTCGTCGCGGCCCTGTTCAGCATCGACGCCACCCCCGGCGTGGCGCTGGCCACCGCCGTCGGGCTGCTGGTCCTCGCCTTCGTCATCAACTACAGCGGGACCCGCACGCTGGCCCGCATCGCCAAGATCGGGCTGGCCGCCGAACTCGTCGGCGTCATCGCGCTGGGCCTGTTCCTGCTGCTGTTCCGCCGCGAGCAGCCGTTCTCGATCTTCTTCGACACCCTCGGCGCCGGCGGGGGCAGCGGGTACGTGGGCACCTTCCTCGCCGCGGCCCTGTCCGGCCTGTTCCTCTTCTACGGCTTCGAGGCGTGCGGCGACGTGGCCGAGGAGGTCGCCGACCCGACCCGGCGGATCCCCAGGGCGATGATCCTGACCATCCTCGTCGGCGGGGTCTCGGGCTTCCTGTCCTACGCCGGCTACGTGCTGGCCGCCCCGGACGCGCAGCTGCAGGCGATCATGGCCGGCGAGGACGCCGACCCCATCCCGACCATCCTCGAGAGCACGCTCGGCACGGCCGGGTCCAAGGTCTTCCTCGTCGTCACGGTGGTCGCGTTCATCTCCTGCGTGCTCTCGCTGCAGGCCGCCGGCAGCCGGCTGCTCTACGCCTTCGCCCGCGACCGGATGCTCCCGGCCAGCGGCTGGCTCTCGCACGTCTCGGAGCGGCACGCCGTGCCGACCAACGCGCTGCTCGTCGTCTGCGTGGTGCCGGCGCTGATCTGCCTGTTCGTCTTCTGGCAGCCGGACTCCCTGGCCCGCGTCACCGCCTTCGCCGTCCTCGGCATCTACATCGCCTTCCAGGCGGTCGTGCTCGCCGCGCTGCGCCAGCGGCTGATGGGCTGGCGCCCGGCCGGCCTGTGGAACCTGGGCGGCGCCGGGATGGTGGTCAACGTGCTGGCGCTGGCCTACGGCGTCTTCGCGATCGTCCTGCTGATCAAGCCGGCACCGGGCACCGAGACCTTCCTCGACCGCTGGATCGTGGCGATCGGCCTGGTCATCGTCGCGGGCACCGGGCTGCTCTACCTGTTCCTGGCAAGGCCGGACCGGCACTCTGCGCACATCCCCGAGGGGGACGCCCGCGAGGTCGCCCGGCAGCTGCAGCAGATCCGGCGGGACGCCGGTGTCCCGGTGAGTGAGGAGATCCGATGAGGTTCAGCTACGCGATGCTGCCCGACTACTCCCTGGAGGAGTCGCTGCGGGCGATCACGCTCGCCGACGAGCTCGGCTTCCACGCGGTGTACTCGGCCGACGAGACCTGGCACAAGGACCTGTGGCTGCTCTTCGCCGCCGCGGCCGCCCGGACCACGCGGATCCGGATGGGGCCCAGCGTCTCGCCGGTGACCCTGCGCGAGCCCACGCTGATCGCCCAGGCGGCGGCCACGCTCGACGAGCTGACCGGGGGCCGGGCCGAGGTGGTGCTCTCCAGCGGCAACTTCGGCCTGCTGGCGCAGTACAAGATGGACTGGACGAAGACCAGGCCGCTGTCGCGGGTGGTCGAGGCGGTGCACGTCGTCCGCACCCTGCTCGACGACGGGGCGATCACCTTCGACGGCGAGTTCTTCCGCTACGACGGGCTGTTCACCTTCGCCCGGCCGGT
The DNA here is from genome assembly GCF_054050175.1 of Geodermatophilus sp. SYSU D00697. Taxonomy (NCBI): domain Bacteria; kingdom Bacillati; phylum Actinomycetota; class Actinomycetes; order Geodermatophilales; family Geodermatophilaceae; genus Geodermatophilus; species Geodermatophilus sp. SYSU D00697. The sequence continues at coordinate 3,786 of NZ_JBJGYV010000008.1, read as the reverse complement.
GCAGGCCCACCTGCCGGTCAAGATGGGCGCGATGCGCGGGCCCAAGTCCTTCCAGGCCGCCGCCGAGCACTCCGACGGCTGCCACCACGCGCTCAGCTACAGCCGCGAGGCCTACGAGTACGCCGCCGAGAACCTGCGGATCGGCGCCGAGCGGGCCGGCAAGGACTGGACGACGCTGGACTTCGGCGCCTGGGTGGTCGTCGCGGTCGGCCGGGACTCCGCGGCCGCGAAGGACGCCGCGCGCAGCATGGTCGGGATCTACGCCTCCTCCATGCCCGCCGAGCAGCTGGAGCGGCACGGCATCGAGGCGGCCCAGCTCAAGCCGATCATCGACGCCATCGGTGCGGGCGACCTGGCCCGGGGCATCGAGCTGACCACCCCGGAGATCGCCGACAAGCTGTCGTTCGCCGGCACCCCCGAGGAGGTGACGGCGAAGATCAAGGAGATCGAGCCGACCGGGGTCAACCACCTCATCGCCGCGATCACCGACGCCTCGATCGTCAAGACCTTCACCGGGCGCGAGCTGCCCGGCGTGGCGACGGTCGAGGAGCAGCTGCAGCTGATCCACGACGAGGTCATGCCCGCCTTCCGCTGAGCCCCACCCGGGTGGGGTGGGAGGGCGCGAGAAGGGCGCCCCTCTCACTCCACCGCGGTGGGCGGGTGCAGCGCGAGCCACAGCTCGGCCCGGACGCCGGGGGAGTCCAGGTCGCGGCCGAGCAGCTCGGCGACCCGGTGGATGCGCTTGCGCAGCGTGTGCCGGTGGACGCCCAGGCGCGCGGCCGCGGGCTCCCACTGACCGTGCGCGGCCAGCCACACCCGCAGCGACTCGACGAGGTCCCCGGCGCCGGCGCGATCGGCGGCGACCAGCGGGGCGAGCGCCGCCTCGGCGAACGCGGCGGTGGCCTCGGCGTCGAGCAGGGCGGCCAGGCCGGCGCCGGCGAGGTCGGCGAAGGCGGTGACCGGCCGGCCGGTCACCCGGCCGTGCTCGGCGGCCTGCCGGGCCTGCCGCACGCCCTCGGCCAGACGGCTCCACGGGACCGGCGGTGCCGTGCCGACGACGGCGCCAGGCACCCGCTCGGGGAGGACGGGCAGCCGGCGGTCCAGCGGCCCCTCGGCGGCGGCCAGGACGACCAGCGCGTCGTCCAGCTCCGCCGAGAACACCGGCTCCCGGGCCTGCGCCGCGGCGTCGGCGGCCACGTCGACGGCGGCGGCCCGCTGCTCGGCACTGCCGAGGACGGTGAGGGGACGCACCGGCCCGGTCGGCAGCCGGTCGCCGAGCGCGGTCACCACCGGGGCCGCGGCGGCCTCCTCCCCGGCGAGCAGCAGCCGGAGCAGCGCGGCCCGCAGCGCCGCGGTGGCGCTGTCCAGTGCCCGCGACTGCTCCAGCCGCAGGGTGAGCAGCAGCGCCGCGGCGTTCACCACGTGCCGGTCGGCGGCCGGGAACGGTCCCGGGCGCCCGACCGCGAGGAACCCGCGGGTGCGGCTGCCGGTGCCCAGCGACTGGAGCAGCACCGTCTCGTCGGGGCGGGTGAGCGCCGCGCCGGCCGGGGGACGGGCGCCGCGCAGTCGGTCGATCGGTGCGGCGAGGTCCCCGGCGCGGGTCCGCGCTCCCGGCGGAGCCGCCTCCAGCGGCGTCCCGACGGCGTCGAGGAGCAGCGCCCACCCGCCCAGGTGCCGGGCGAGCCGGTCGACCACGGTGGCCGGCGCGCCGGGGGCGACCGCGGCGCGGGTGAGCTCCTGCTGGACCGCTGAGGCCCGCGCGACCGCCGCGTACTCCTCCGCCGCGAGCGCGCGGGAGACCGCCCGCGACAGCGCGATGAACGGTGTCTGCCGGGGCACCTCCACGACGGCCAGTCCGTGCGCGTCGGCCGCGGTCACGAGCTCGTCGGGCACGCGGGGGAGGGACAGGCCGGTGCCCAGGCCGAGGGCGACCACCCCGGCCTCGGCCAGCCGGCGCACGTAGTCGGCGATCTCCGACCCACCGGGTGGGAGGGCCAGCCCCGTGCTGAGCACCAGCTCGCCGCCCTCGAGGAACGGGGTGGGGTCGACCAGCTCGCTGACGTGCACCCAGGAGACGGGGCGGTCGACGGCGGCGTCGCGCGTGTGCAGCGTCAGCTCCAGGGTCCGGGTGCCCAGCAGCGTCGCGACGGTGACCGGCACGGGGGACCTCCGACGGATTGGACACCACGGCGTCCCCGGGACGCCACACTGGACAGTACCGACGGGGCGTCGCGGGGCCCACGCTGGACGCCGGGGGCTCGCCCGTCGGGGGCGGCCGGCCTGGAGGAGGCGCGATGACCCTGCACGCGACGACCGACAAGCTCACCGCGACCGGGCCCGTGACCCAGGAGCGCCGCCTGGTCACCGAGATCCCCGGCCCGCGGTCGCGCGAGCTGGGCGCCCGCCGGGCGGCCGCCGTCTCGTCCGCCGTGGGCAGCACCCTGCCGGTCTACGTCGAGCGCGCGGGCGGCGGCGTGGTGGTCGACGTCGACGGCAACGCGCTGATCGACCTCAGCTCGGGCATCGCGGTCACCAACGTCGGCAACTCCGCGCCCGCGGTGGTGGCGGCGGTGCAGGCCCAGGTCGCCGCCTTCACCCACACCTGCTTCATGGTGGCGCCCTACGAGGGCTACGTCGCGGTCTGCGAGGAGCTGGCCCGGATCACCCCCGGGGACCACGCCAAGAAGTCGGCGCTGTTCAACTCCGGCGCCGAGGCGGTGGAGAACGCGATCAAGGTCGCCCGGCACGCCACCGGCCGTTCCGCCGTCGTCGTCTTCGACCACGCCTACCACGGCCGGACCAACCTCACGATGGCGCTGACGGCCAAGAACATGCCCTACAAGCACGGGTTCGGGCCGTTCGCGGCCGACATCCACCGGGTGCCGATGTCCTACCCGTTCCGCGACGAGCCGGGCCTCACCGGGGCGCAGGCCGCGGCGCGGGCCATCTCGATCATCGAGTCCCAGGTCGGCGCGGCCAACGTCGCGGCGGTGCTCATCGAGCCGATCCAGGGCGAGGGCGGCTTCGTCGTCCCGGCCGAGGGCTTCCTGCCCGCCATCGCCGACTGGTGCGGCCGGACGGGCGCCCTGTTCGTCGCCGACGAGATCCAGACCGGGTTCTGCCGCACCGGCGACTGGTTCGCCTCCGAGGCCGAGGGCGTCGTCCCGGACCTGGTCACCACGGCCAAGGGCATCGCCGACGGGCTGCCGCTGTCGGCGGTCACCGGCCGCGCCGAGCTCATGGACGCCGTCCACACCGGGGGCCTGGGCGGCACCTACGGCGGCAACCCGATCGCCTGCGCCGCCGCGCTGGCCACCATCGCCACCATGCGGGAGCAGGACCTCGCCGGCGCCGCCCGCGCCATCGAGGCGACCATGCTGCCGCGGCTGCGGGCCCTGCAGGAGCGCACCGGCGCGATCGGCGACGTGCGCGGCCGCGGCGCCATGCTCGCCGTCGAGATCGTCCGTCCCGGCACCACCGAGCCCGACGCGGAGCTGACCGGCCGGATCGCCAAGGCCTGCCACGCGCAGGGCGTCATCGTGCTGACCGCCGGCACCTTCGGCAACGTGCTGCGCTTCCTGCCCCCGCTCGTGATCGGGCAGGAGCTGCTGACCGAGGCGCTCGACGTCCTCGACGCCGCCTTCGCCGAGCACGCCCCCGCGCGCTGAGCTCCCCGGCCGGCGGCCGGCGCCAACCCGCCGCCGTGGGGGGGGGGGGGGGCGGGGGGCGGCGGGGCGGCGGGGGGGGGGGGGGGGGGGGGGGGGGGGGGGGGGGGGGGGGGGGGGG
>NZ_JBJGYV010000007.1:0-172517 GCF_054050175.1 Geodermatophilus sp. SYSU D00697 | reverse complement strand
GACGAACTCCGACACACCCTCCGGCCGCCCCGGCCCACCCCACCCCCCGGCGGCGGCACCCGGCTGGTCAGGTCGACGGTCGAACCTGTCGGGCCGGTCGGCGGCCAGCCCGGCGACCAGGTCCAGCTCGTACGCCGTCAGCATCGCCTCGAGCTGCTGCAGCCGCTGCAACTCCGCGGCCTTCTCCTCCGCCGACCGGGCGTGCACCGGCAGCGCGTCGGACAGCTGCACCGGCAGGATCCCCAGGCACACCGGCCGGCGGCTCCAGCGGGGCCACCGTCAGCCCCACCCCGAACCCGCTGCCGCCGAACACACCCCCAACCTAGGCCCGGGGTACGACACTTCCTCGCCCTGAGCAGCGAAGACACGGTGATCAGGAACGGTTGCCGGGGGCGGGATCGTGGACCGGCGAGCCCGTCGGGGCTCGAGGGCGCGGCATCCGGGCCGCCGACCGGGCTCGTGGGGACGGGCGACGGGCCGACAGGGGAGACGGCGTCCCGGAGCGACAGAGCGACAGGTCGACTGGCGTCCCTGTCGACAGGGCGACACGGAGACGAGTCGATCCATCGTGTCAGGGTCGATCCATCGCGTCAGGGTCGATCCATCGCGTCCGGACGGGTCCCGGGCGCGGCTCCGGCCAGCGCTCGCGGCCGCGCCCTGCGTCGCGCATACGTCGTCACCGGGACCTTCGACCCTGCCCGCACGGGGCGACGCCGCCCCTAACCTGTGCCGACAGTGGTCCCGCACGCCCGTGTGCGGCCGCTCGGCAGTGGACGGAGGGTGGCGGTGAGCGCAGTCGGGCACAGCCCCGAGATCCGGGTGTTCCTCCTCGACGACCACGAGGTGGTCCGGCGGGGCGTCGCCGACGTGCTGGAGAGCGACCCCGGGATCACGGTGGTCGGCGAGGCCAAGAACGCCGCCGAGGCGATCGCCCGCTGCCCCGCGCTGCGGCCGGACGTCGCCGTCCTCGACGTCCGGCTGCCCGACGGGGACGGCGTCTCGGTGTGCCGCGAGCTGCGGTCCCGGATGCCGGATCTCAAGGTGATCATGCTGACCAGCTACAGCGACGACGAGGCGCTGTTCGAGGCCATCATGGCCGGCGCCTCGGGCTACCTGCTCAAGCAGATCCTCGGCCAGGACCTGGTCAGCGGCGTCCGGGCCGTGGCCGCCGGTGGCTCGCTGCTCGACCCGACGGCCACCACCGCCGTGCTCGAGCGGCTGCGGCGCGCCGCCGAGCCGGCCGGCCCGCTGGCCAAGCTCAGCGACCAGGAGCGCACCGTCCTGGAGCTGATCGGCGAGGGGCTCACCAACCGCCAGATCGGCGAGCGGATGTTCCTCGCCGAGAAGACGGTCAAGAACTACGTCTCCCACCTGCTGGCCAAGCTGGGCCTGGAGCGCCGCACGCAGGCCGCCGTCCTCGCCACCGAGCTGCGCGGGGCCAGCCCTCCGTCCTCGCGGCAGGCCTGACCGGGCTCAGCGGCGCGGCGCCCACCACCGCAGCCGGGTGCCGCCCTCGGGGAGGGCCTGCACGCTCAGGCCGCCGCCGCGCCGCCGCGCGCGCACCTCGAGGTTGCGCAGCCCGCTGCGGGCCGCGCGGGGCTCGATGCCCCGGCCGTCGTCGACCACCTCCAGGACCACCTCGTCGGCGACGTCGACGGTGACGGTGACGTGCCCGGCGCCGGAGTGCCGCGCTGCGTTGCTGACCGCCTCGCGGGTCACCGCCTCGATGTCGGCGGCCAGCTCGCCGGTGACCGGGTCGTCGACCGTGCCGGACATGCGCACCGTCGGGTGCAGGTCTCGGCCGGCGGTCTCGGTGACGATGTCGAGGACCCTGCGGCGCAGGCCCGGATCGGTGTCGTCGTTGGTGTGCAGGTCGAAGATCGTCGTCCGGATGTCGCGGACGGTCTCGTCGAGCTGGTGGACCACCTCCCGGATGCGCCGCTGCGCGTCAGGGTCGGCGATCCTCGGCAGCACCGACTGCAGGCCCAGCCCCGAGGCGAACACCCGCTGGATGACGTGGTCGTGCAGGTCCTGGGCGATGCGGTCGCGGTCGGCGTAGACGTCGAGCTGCCGCGCCAGCCGCTGGCGGGCGGCCATGTCCAGCGCGGCGGCGATCTGGTCGGCGAACGAGGCGAGCAGCGGCGGCAGGGTCTCTGCGAAGGCGGGCGCCCCCGCGCGGCGCGTGGCGACGAGGACGACGTCCTGCGCGCTGCTCGAGGGCAGCCGGACGCCGATGCACGGCCCCCGCGACACCTCGGCGGCCGGACCGGGGAGGTCGAGCCCCGCCGCGTCGAGCATGACGACCGAGCCGGCCGCCGCGGTGGCCGCCAGGACCGTGTTGTCGCGGGCGGTGAGCCGGACCTCGCCGCCGTCCGCACCGGTCTCCCCGGCCTGCGCCCGGACGACGTGGCACCCGTCGTCCGGCTCGGGACCGGTGAGCACCCACGCCGCCTCGGCGCTGGTCAGCTCGGCGACCCGCGCGGCGATCAGGCCGAAGGCCTCGGAGGGAGAGGAGGCGCTGAGCAGGCAGGCGCGGACGTCGGAGACCGCGGCCGTCCAGCGGCGCCGGACCTCGCCCTCCTCGTACAGGCGGGCGTTGTCGATCGCGATGCCGGCAGCCCCCGCCAGCGCGGTGAGCACGGCCTCGTCCTCGGCGGAGAACTCGCCGGTCCGCTTCTCGGTCATGTACAGGTTGCCGAACGCCTCACCCCGCACCAGGACCGGCACCCCCAGGAAGGACCGCATCTGCGGGTGGTGCGGAGGGAAGCCGACGGAGGCGGGGTGGCGGCTCAGGTCGGGGATCCGCAGCGGGTGCGGCTCGGTGATGAGCTGCCCCAGCACGCCCTTGTCCTCGGGCAGCGACCCCATCCGCGCGGCCAGCCCGTCGTCGATGCCCACGTGGATGAAGGCCGCCAGCCCGCCGCTGGGGGCCAGCACGCCCAGCGCTCCGTAGCGGGCGTCGACGAGGTCGGCCGCGGCCTCCACGATCCGGTGCAGGGTCGACTCCAGGTCCAGGCCGGTCGAGACGCTGAGGAAGGCGTCGAGCAGGTGGTGCACCCGGGCCTGGCTGCGGGTGACCTCGGCCAGCCGCTCCTGCACCTCCTCGAGCAGCGCGGTCACGCGCGTGCCGCCTGGCGGGGACCCCCCGGTCCCGGGCGGCCGCGGCGGGTCGGACGGCTCAGGCGACATGGCGCGGACCCCCTTCCCGCCGATCCGAGACTGCCACGTCCGGATCGGGAAGGGAAGGCGCTCCGAGCCGGTCAGGCGGGGTCGGCGACCGCGGGGAGCACGGCCGTGGGGGAGGCGGCCGCGTCCCTCGCCGGTACCGCCCGCCAGCCCTGCACCAGGGCCATGCCGACGGTGACGTAGCGGCGGTCGGGCCGGCGCCCCGGGGTCGTCCACGGCAGCCGGTCGAGGACGGCGACCTCGTCGCGGTCGGTGACCGACCGGGAGGGACCGACGACGGTGACCGTCCAGCCGGTGCCCGCGTGCTCGTCGAAGCGGTCCACCTCGAACGCGACCACCGTGCCGCGCGTCCCCGGCAGCAGGGAGCTGCCCGTCCGCACCGGGATCACCACCCGGCCGTCGTGTACGTGGAACGCCACCGGCTGGATGGCCGGGAGCGCGTCGCGGGTGAACGCGAGCCGGCCGATCCGGACGGTGCCGATGAGCGCACGGCACTCCGGCTCGGCGAGCAGCTCGACGACGCGGTCAGTGTCCGTGGTGTGCACGGTGTCCTCTCGGGGCCGTGGTGGGGGCTGCGCCCTCGGGGGACGGCGGCCGCAGCAGGTGGTCGGCGCCTCCCACTCTCGGCGCGCGGCGGACGCGGGGCTCAGGGACCGAGGTCCCGAGCGGAACGGCCGACCGTCCTCGGGATGCCCGCCGCCGGACCGCTCAGGTCAGCGCGACCGCGCTGCGGACAGCGCCCCGCGGCGGGGGGACCAGCGGCCGACGCACCGGGACCACCAGGACCGGGCAGGCGGCCGCGCCGGCCAGCGCGGTGGTGAGGACGGCCGGTGAGGCCGGCGGGCGTCCGACCACCAGCAGGTCCGCGGTGGAGGACGCGGCCAGCAGGGCCTCGGCGGGATCGCCGTGCCGCACGTCCACCGTGATCGGGACGCCGGGATGGCCCTCCCGGCGCGGGCCGAGGTACTGCTCGACGAGGTGTCGCTCGGCCGCGTCGACCGCGGCGCGGTGGCGGTCCTCCCCGGCTCCGGGCACCTCCCGCCGGCGGGTCCAGGTGTGCACCACCCGCAGCGAGGTGCTGCGCAGGCACGCGGCCAGCACGGCGGCGTCGAGCAGGTCGGCGGTGCCCGCCCCGCCGTCCACCCCGACCACGACCCCGGACCCGGGGGCCGGCAGCGGCCGGTCGATGAGCACCGGGCAGGCCGCGCGCCGCAGCAGCGCCGCCGTCGCGTCGTCGAGCCGTCCGGTCGTACCGCCCCCGACGACGAGCAGCTCGGCCCGCCGGGACTCGTCGGCCAGCACCAGGTCGGCCGGTCCGTCGCGGACGACGACGGTCACCGAGCCGGCCGGCAGCGCCGCGGCCGCCGCGGCGCGGGCCTGCTCCAGCCCGGGCCCGGCCGGGACCTCCGCCCGCGACGGGACGGCCTGCACGATGCGCACCGGCAGCAACCGCCGGGCGGCCTCCTCCGCCGCCGTGCGGGCGGCCGTGGTCGCCGCGGTGGAGCCGTCGACGCCGACGACGACGGGTCGGAACCGGCTGGTGCCGGCCCGCTCGTCCGCCGGCGGCGCGGAAGGGGAGGGGGGACGGGGGGACGGGGACATGGGGAGCTCCCTCGGTCGACGGTGCTCCGCCAGCTTCGGCCCGACCGGGGTCCGAGGTCCTCGGTCGGGGGTCCCGGAGAGCACGGACCAACGTCCCGCTCCCGCGCACACCCTGGGCTGCAGGCCGCGCCGGCACCCCGGTCGGCAGGTCCCAGCGCGGCGTCGGGTGCGCCGGTGTCCCAGCGCGGCTCCGGGTGCGCCGGCGGCCGGCAGCAGCGACCACAGCAGGTGCAGGCCGGCGTACACGGTGGCGGTGGCCAGCAGCGGCAGCGAGCCCACCCGCGCCAGGTCGACCGGGTGACGCTGCACCGCCCGGCAACAGTGGCCCGGGCCGGGGACGCGCAGCCCCGGCGCCGCGGGCTCGGCGACGCACGAGGTCGTGGGGGGAGTCCACACCGTCCGGTCCCGGAGCGCTCAGGGTCCCCCGGCCCCCGCCGAGGGGCGAACCGGGACCTCGGTCCCCGGCCGGGCACCGACGGAGGTCGGTGTCCGGACGCCGCGCGTCCCCCGAGGCTGGGGAGGCCCCGTCGGCGGCCGGCGCGACCGCGTGGCCCGAGCGGGCGACAGCGAGGACCGGTGCCGTGACCCAGCAGCACACGCCCTACCCGGTGCGGGTCGACGCGGCCGTGGACGCGCCGCTCTCCCGCTGGCTGTGGCTGGTCAAGTGGATCCTGCTGATCCCGCACGCGATCGTGCTCGCGCTGCTCTGGATCGCCTTCGTCGTGCTCACCGTGGTCGCCTGGTTCGCGATCCTGGTCACCGGCCGGTACCCGCGGGCCCTGTTCGACTTCGACGTGGGGGTGCTGCGGTGGAGCTGGCGGGTGCACTACTACGGCTACGCCGCCCTCGGCACCGACCGGTACCCGCCCTTCACGCTCGCCGACGTCCCGGACTACCCGGCGCGCCTCGACATCCCGTACCCGGAGCGGCTGTCCCGGGGCCTGGTGCTGGTCAAGTCCTGGTTGCTGGCGATCCCGCACCTGCTGGTGGTCGGCCTCTTCGCCGGCGGCGGCATCTGGCTGGCCGGCGGGGACGGGCCGGAGGACTCCGGCTGGGCCGCCGGCGGGCTCGTCGGCCTGCTGGTGCTCATCGCCGGGATCGTGCTGCTGTTCACCGGCCGCTATCCGCAGCCGCTCTTCGACTTCGTGCTCGGCATGGACCGCTGGGTGCTCCGGGTCGCGGCCTACGTGGCGCTGATGACCGACCGCTATCCGCCGTTCCGCCTCGACATGGGCGGCCCCGACCCGGCGTCGCTCCCCGCCGGTCCCGGCGGACCGCCGCCGCAGCCGTCAGCTCGGGCGTCCACCCCCACCGCGGGCTGGGGCGCGGGCCGGGTGGCCGCGGTCGTCGTCGGCGCGGTGCTGCTGCTCGCCTCGACCGGCCTGCTCGCCGGCGGTGCGGGGCTGGCCTGGGCGGACACGACCCAGCGCGAGGACGGCTACGTCTGGACGCCGACCGAGGACCTCAGCACCGAGCGGTACGCGCTGGTCACCGACGCGATCACGCTGGACACCGCGGGCGACGAGTGGCTGGTCGACGACGTCCTCGGCGACGCCCGGCTCCAGGTCACCGCGGAGGACCCGTCGACGGAGCTGTTCCTCGGCGTGGCGCCCAGCACCGACGTGGACCGGTACCTGGGCGGCGTCGGCCGGCGCGTGGTCGACGAGGTCGGTCCCCAGCTCGGCACGGGCGGCGAGGAGCGGCGCGGCGGCCCGCCGGCGCAGCCCCCGGGCGAGCTGGACATCTGGACCGCGCAGGCGCAGGGCTCGGGCACCCAGACGCTCACCTGGACGCCGGCCGACGGCGACTGGACCGTCGTGGTCCTGCGCGCCGACGGCTCGGCGGGCCTGGACGTCGAGGCGCGCGCCGGCATGACCGCACCGGGACTGCCGTGGCTGTGGGGCGGCCTGCTCGTCCTCGGCGGGCTGTTCCTCATGGTCGGCGTCCTGCTCGTGGCGCTCGCCGTGCAGCGCGCGCAGGCCGGTCCGGCCGGGGGCGTGCCCGCCGCACCGGAGCCGCCGCCCGTGCCGGCCGCCGGCCCGCCGGCACCTCCGCCGGCCCCGCCCGCGCCGGGCGCCGGCCCTCCGCCGGCCCCGCCGGCGCCGCGCACCGAGCCGGCGTCCGACCGCCCGATCGGCCCCGTCCCCGGGACCGAGCGGTGACCCGCCGCGGCCCCCGGGACTGACCGCCCGCCGAGGCTGACCGCCCGCCGGGCCGGCCCCGCTCAGCCGGCCCGGTCGGCGGCCTCCCGCAGCCAGCCGGCGACCTCGTCGTCCACCTCCGCCGGGTCGTGCACCTCCAGGTGGTGCACCCACTGCTCGCCGGTGGGGTGGACGACCTCCTTCCACCGCGGGGAGCCGTCCTGCCGGCCGAGCGCCACGGTGAGCACCACCTCGGCGGTGGGCGAGCGCAGGTAGCGGCCCGGACGCCACAGCCAGGCGAACCCGCGCCGACGGCGGAAGCCGACCTGGCTGGCGGTCACCCGGACCTCGGCCGCCCCGGCCTCGTCCACCGCCGCGGCCACCCGCTCGTACACCGCCAGGCCCAGCGGTGAGCCGGCGAAGAACTCCTCGGGTGTCGCGGTCCCCAGGGCCCGCTGCTTCGGTGTCACATCACGAGGTGCGCGTGCTCGCCCGTGGCCTGCTCGACGTCCTCGGTGGCGGTGCGCAGCAGCCGGCGGCCGAGGTCGGTCAGGGCCCGGGCGACGGCGATCTCGTCGCCGATCTCGGGGACGTCGGTGTCGCTGGGGCTCAGCCGGGCGAAGCCGACGCCGACCATCCGGTCGCCGTCCCCCCTGTCCAGCCGGGCGACGGCCCGGGTGTGCCCGTCGTGCTCCCCGATCTCGACGCCCACGGTCCAGGTCTTGGTCGTGTCCACTGCGGGGCCTCCGTTCCGGTCGGTCGTCGTCCAGGGGCCGACTCTGACGCCCGGGAGCCGGGGGTGGGGCAGGTCCGAAGGCGCGACAGGGAGGGACTTCGGGCCCGCGCGGGTCCTGCCGGGGAGGAGCACACACGGCCGCCCCGGTCCGGCAGACCGCGCACCCCGTGAGTCACCACGCGCCGGGGCACGGACGGCGACGGGACCGGCCGCGTCCGGGACCGCTGTCCGGCGCCCGACCACGCTGGGAGCATCTCCTCGCTCCCAACCGGGTCCCCCCCCCCCCCCCCCCCCCGGGGGAGCGCATCCCGGCCCGAGGAGGCCGACGTGCCCATCGACGCGACCACCGCCCGCTTCCTGGAGGACTTCGGCGGCGAGGTGGTGCACCCCGACGACCAGGGCTTCGCCGCGGCCCGTGCGGCGGCCGTCTGGAACGGCGACATCACCCGGCAGCCGGCGCTGATCGCCCGGCCGCGGACGGCGGCGGAGGTCGCCGCCGCCGTCACCGCCGCCCGGCGCAGTGGGCTGGACCTCACCGTGCGCGGGGGAGGGCACAGCGCTCCTGGCAACTGCGTGGCCGACCGTGCACTCATGATCGACCTGTCCTCGCTGGACGGGGTCTCGGTCGACCCGGCCGCCCGGCGGGCCACCGTCGGCGGCGGCGCCTCGTGGGCCCCGGTCGACGCTGCCACCACCGCACACGGGCTGGCCGTGGTCGGCGGGACCGTCAGCCACACCGGTGTCGCCGGGCTGACGCTGGGCGGGGGGATGGGCTGGTTGACCCGGCGGCAGGGGCTGAGCTGCGACAACCTGCTGCAGGCCACCGTGGTGACCGCCGACGGCCGCATCGTGACCGCGTCGGAGCGGGAGCACCCCGACCTGTTCTGGGGGCTGCGTGGCGCCGGCGCCAACTTCGGTGTCGTCACGGAGTTCGTCTTCGCGCTGTCCGAGACCGACCCGATGGCAGACCTCGGCCTGTTCTTCTGGGCCGTCGAGGACGCCCGCGAGCCGCTGCGCGCCGTTCGCGAGTACCTCACCGACCTGCCCGCGAGCCTCGGCGCGCTCATGGCGGGGCTGGCCGTCCCCGCCGCGCCGTTCATCCCCGCCGAGCACCACGGGCGCACGGCCCTCGGCGTGATGGTCGCCGGCTGGGGGAACCCCGAGGCCCACGCGGCCGCCGTCGCGCCGCTGCGAGATCTGCACCCGCTGGTCGAGTTCACGACCCCGATCCCGTACACCGCACTGCAGCAGATGCTGGACGACACCTCCCACTGGGGGGTGCACGCCTACGAGAAGGGACTCGACCTCGACGACCTCCCGGACGGCGCCGTCGACGCGCTCCTCGAGTGGCTGCCCCGCAAGACCGCCGTCGACTCCTTCGTGCCGGTCGTCCCGCTGGGCGGCCGGTACGCCGAGATCCCCGACGACGCGACCGCCTACACCGGCCGGCGGTCGGCCCGCTGGGCGCTGTCGGCCGTGGCGCAGACCGAGGACACCGCGACCATGGCGGCCGACCGGGAGTGGGCACGCGCCACGTGGCAGGCGCTGCGCCCGTTCGCGGGCAGCGACCGGGCCTACGTCAACTTCCTCGGGGAGGCCGACGAGGCCCGTGTGCGGGCCGCCTACGGCGAGGAGAAGTACCGGCGCCTGGCCGCGCTCAAGGCCGAGTGGGACCCGGACAACGTCTTCCGGCACAACGCCAACATCCCGCCGGCCCCGGTGTCCCTGCCCTCGCCACGGGGAGCGACCTCGCCGGGGGTGACCGCCCCGACGCCGTGACCCCGGCGTCCCGCGCGTTTGTGCTGCTGGTGCGCGGCCTACCAGGCTGAGGGGAACCCCGACCGCCCGGAGGCACCATGAGCAGCACAGGCACGGACACCACGGTGGACATCACCGCGACGCCGGAGTGGGCGGCGCTGGCCGAGCACCACCGCGCCATCGCCGGCCGGCACCTGCGCGACCTGTTCGCCGAGGACCCCGATCGGGGACGGCGCATGGCCGCGCGCGCGGGTGACCTGTACCTGGACTGGTCGAAGCACCGGGTCACCGACGAGACGCTCCGGCTGCTGGTCGCCCTGGCCGAGCGGGCCGGGCTGCGCGAGCGGATCGACGAGATGTTCCGCGGCGGGCACGTCAACCCGACCGAGGACCGCGCCGTGCTGCACGTGGCGCTGCGCGCCCCGGCCGACCGGGACCTGGTCGTCGACGGGCAGGACGTGACCCGCGACGTGCACGCGGTGCTGGCGAGGATGCGGTCGTTCGCCGAGCGGGTGCGGTCGGGGGAGTGGGTCGGGCACACCGGCCGGCGCATCCGGAACGTCGTGAACATCGGCATCGGGGGCTCCGACCTCGGCCCGGCGATGGCCTACACGGCGCTGCGGGCCTACAGCGACCGCGACCTCACCGCGCGGTTCGTCTCCAACGTCGACCCCACCGACTTCGCCGAGGCCAGCCGTGACCTCGACCCGGCCGAGACGCTGTTCGTCGTCTGCTCGAAGACGTTCACCACGCTGGAGACGCTGACCAACGCCAAGGTCGCCCGGCAGTGGCTGCTCGACGGGCTGGGCGGGGACGAGTCGGCGGTGGCCAAGCACTTCGTCGCGGTGTCGACCAACACCGAGGCGGTGCGGGAGTTCGGCATCGATCCCGAGAACATGTTCGAGTTCTGGGACTGGGTGGGCGGCCGGTACTCCTTCACCTCGGCGATCGGGCTCTCGCTCATGGTCGCGATCGGCCCGGAGGCCTACGACGAGCTGCTCGCCGGCTTCGCCACCGTCGACGAGCACTTCCGGACGGCGCCGTTCGAGTCGAACCTGCCGGTGCTGCAGGGGCTGATCAACGTCTGGTACACGGACTTCTTCGGCGCCCAGACCCACGCCGTGCTGCCCTACAGCCAGTACCTCTCCCGGCTGCCGGCCTACCTGCAGCAGCTGACGATGGAGAGCAACGGCAAGTCGGTCCGGTGGGACGGGCAGCCGGTGACGAAGTCGACCGGCGAGGTCTACTGGGGCGAGCCGGGCACCAACGGCCAGCACGCCTTCCACCAGCTGCTGCACCAGGGGACGACGCTGGTGCCCGCGGACTTCATCGGCTTCGGCGAGCCCAACCACGACATCGGCGACATGCACGACCTGCTCATGGCCAACCTGTTCGCCCAGTCGGCGGTGCTGGCGTTCGGGAAGACCGCCGAGGAGGTGGCCGCCGACGGGACGCCGGCCGAGCTGGTGCCGCACAAGGTGATGCCCGGCAACCGGCCGTCGACGACGATCCTCGCGCGGAAGCTGACGCCTTCCACGCTGGGCCAGCTGGTGGCCCTCTACGAGCACACGGTCATGACCGAGGGCGTCATCTGGCAGATCGACTCGTTCGACCAGTGGGGGGTGGAGCTGGGCAAGGTCATGGCCCGCCAACTCGAGCCGGCGCTCACCTCCACCGAGGCGCCCGAGGTCGACCAGGACCCCTCGACGACGGCCCTGGTCGAGCACTACCGCCGGCTGCGCGGCCGGCCGGTCTGAGGGAGGACCCAGTCCCGCGGAACCGTCACCGGATCGACACGGGGCCGTCCCTTGCGGGCGGTCGGCGGCGGCGCGACCGTGGGAGGCGAGCCGGGCACCGCCCGGGTGCCGCGGCCGGCGGACACCCCGGAGGACCGCCATGTCCCGTGCACCGACGCTCCCGGTCGACCCCGTCGTCCTGCGGGAGCAGGTCAAGGAGAAGTACCGGGCGGTCGCCGCCGACCCGGCCGGCCCGTTCCACTTCCACACCGGCCGGGTGCTCGCCCGGCAGCTCCGCTACGACCAGGACGCCGTGGCCGCGCTCCCGGACCGCGCCGTCGAGTCCTTCGCGGGAGTGGCCGACCCGTTCGCGCTGCGCCGGCTCGAGCCCGGGGAGCGCGTCGTCGACGTGGGCTGCGGCGGCGGGCTCGACACGTTCCTCGCCGCCGGTCAGGTCGGCCCCGGTGGGCACGTCATCGGTGTGGACATGACCGTCGAGATGCTGGACAGGGCCACGGCCGTCGCGGCGGACATGGGCCTGACCCACGTGGAGTTCCGGTACGGGCTGGCCGAGGAGCTGCCGGTCGACGACGGGGCGGCCGACGTCGTCCTGTCCAACGGCGTGATCAACCTGTGCGCCGACAAGCGCGCCGCGCTCGGTGAGATCCGGCGCGTCCTCCGTCCTGGGGGCTGGTTCCAGTTCGCCGACATCGCCAACGGCCGGCCGGTGCCGGAGGAGGCGCTGCGCGACATCGACCTGTGGACCGGTTAGATCGCCGGCGGGCTGCCCCGTGCGGGCTGGCGTCAGGTGCTCGAGCATTCCGGCTTCACCGACATCGTGATCGGCGAGCCCGCCGACACGTTCGCCGGCGCGGGCGGGGAACCGAACGCGCGCGCCTACGAGGTGTTCGGCTTCCCGTTCCTGTGCCGCAGGCCCGCGCACGGCTGAGCGGGAACGCCGTGCCGGGGCGCGGGTGCCGCGGGACGGTCGCCGCGGTCAGCCGAGGTCGGCGGCCACCATCGGGACCAGGGTGAGGTGCGGGTTGTTCTGCTCGAGCACCCGCAGCGACCACTTGTCGGTGAACAGCGCCAGCAGCTGCCCGTCGGGGCGCTGCAGCACCTCGGCGCTGCGGACGGAGGCGAGCTCGGCGGCCGACGCCGCGTCGGTGACCCGGGCGAGGGTGTAGGGCAGCGGCTCCAGGGAGATCCGGGCGCCGAACTCGTGCTCCATCCGGTGGGCGGCCACCTCGAACTGCATCGGCCCGACCACGGCGAACACCGGGGCGCCGTCCCCGCGCCGCTCGGAGACCAGCACCTGGACGACGCCCTCGCCGGCCAGCGTCTCGACGCCCTTGCGGAACTGCTTGTAGCGGCTGGTGTCGGCGACCCGGGCGACCGCGAAGTGCTCGGGCGCGAAGGTCGTCACCGGGGGGTAGGTGACCGCCTGCCCGGCGTGGAGGGTGTCGCCGACCCCGAGCGCCGCGGCGTTCACCAGGCCGACGACGTCCCCGGGGTAGGCGGTCTCGATGGTCTCCCGGTCGCGGCCGAAGACCTGCTGGGCGTACTTGGTGGCGAACGGCCGGCCGGTGCGCGCGTTGGTGACGACCATGCCGCGCTCGAAGACGCCCGAGCAGACCCGGATGTAGGCCAGCCGGTCCCGGTGGCCGGTGTCCATCCCGGCCTGCACCTTGAAGACGAAGGCGCTGAACGGGGCGTCCAGCGGGTGCGGCCGGCCGGCGGCATCGGGTCGCGCGGTCGGCGCCGGAGCCAGGTCGACGAGGACGTCCAGCAACTGGCCGACGCCGAAGTTGGAGACGGCGGAGGCGAAGAGCACCGGCGTGGTGGCCCCGGCCAGGAACAGTTCCTGGTCGTGCTCGGCGCCGGTCTCGGCGAGCAGGTCGGACTCCTCGACCGCCTGCGCCCAGGCGTCGCCCTCGCGCCCGGCCGCCGCCTCGGCGGGGAGGACCTCCTCGGGCGCGACGGTGGCCCCGCCCGCGGTGCGGGTGAAGTGCCGGTAGGTGCCGTCGCGCCGGTCGAGGACGCCGCGGAAGTCGCCGGCGATGCCCACCGGCCAGGTCAGGGGCGTGGGGGTGAGGCCGGTGCGCTCGGTGATCTCGTCCATCAGCGCGAGCGGGTCCATGCCCGGCCGGTCCCACTTGTTCACGACGGTGACCACCGGGATGCCGCGGTGCTTGCAGACGGCGAACAGCTTCATCGTCTGCGCCTCGAGGCCCTTGGCGGCGTCGACGAGCATGACCGCGGCGTCGACCGCGGTCAGCACCCGGTAGGTGTCCTCGGAGAAGTCCGCGTGCCCGGGGGTGTCCAGCAGGTTCACCACGCAGCCGCGGTAGGCGAACTGGAGGGCCGCCGACGTGATCGAGATGCCGCGGTCGCGCTCCATGTCCATCCAGTCCGACACGGTGCCGCGCCGGCCGGCCTTGCCGTGCACCGCGCCGGCCGAGCCGATCACGCGCGCGTGCAGGGCCAGGGCCTCGGTGAGCGTCGACTTCCCGGCGTCCGGGTGGCTGATCACCGCGAACGTCCGCCGCCGGGCGGCCTCCCCGACGATCGGGTCGCCGGCCGGGCGTGCGGCAACGGGGGCCATGGGGGACGTGCTCACGGGAACTCCTGGGGACGCGCGCGGGACGGGGCGGCCGTTCCCGGACCGCTGACCTGCGGCAGACCGCGCGCAGTTCCGGGGTGCCCCTCCCCCCGACGTTACGGCACGCAGGAGTGCCGGGGGTGGGCCGTGCCGATCAGCGGAGTTCCTCGACCAGCCCGATGATGACGCCCTCGGGGCCGCGGACGTAGCAGTACCGGTAGACGTCCTCGTACTGCGCCACCTCGCCCACGAGCTCGGCGCCGTGGGCGCGCAGGCGGTCGAGGACGTCCTCGACGGCATCGACGGCGAACGTGAGGCGAGGGATGCCCGGGGTGTTCACCGGCGCCCTCGGGGCAGCGCTCGTGGCCGCCGGCGTGTGGAACGTCGACAGCTCGACCCGGCCGTGGCCGTCCGGGGTCCGCAGGAAGGCGAGGTCGGCTCGGACGCCGTCCAGCCCGACGAGCTGGTCCACCCACTCACCCTCGACCGCGGTCTCGCCCTCCAGTTCCAGGCCCAGTGCGACGAAGAACTCGATGGCAGCCGGGAGGTCGTCGACCACGACGCCGGCGTGGTCCATCCGGTAGACCGTCATGCCTCCGCAACGTAGGGGACCGAGGACCCGACCGGCGGCGTCCGGCCGACCGACGCACTCCGCTGCGGGCGCCGCGGAGTGCGTCGGTCGGACTCAGTCCCGCGCGAGCTCGGCGAAGGTGTCGGCCACCCAGTCGGCGATGAACGTGCTCACGTGCGGCAGGTGGTCCAGGCCGATGTGCTCGGTCGCGCCCTCCTCGGCGGTGAAGACGCGGAGCTCGCGCTTGGGCGAGTTGACCGCCTGCTCGTAGGAGCGGTGCGCCATCTCCAGCGGGATCTGCCGGTCGCCCGCGCCGTGGGCGATGAGGAACGGCACGGTGATGTGCTCGACGACGCCGTCGAGGTGGACGGCGTCGGCGAAGTCGAGGAAGGCGTCGAGGGAGTGCTCGTCGCCGTCCTTGCCCCACACCCAGAGCACGTGCTCCCAGTAGTGGGGGACCGGCCGCTCGCCCTCACGCTCCTTGCGGCGGCGCTGGACCGCGCCCCAGTCGTGGTTGGCGCCCCAGGCGACGCAGAGGGCGAAGCGCTTCTCGAACGCGGCGGCGCGGGGGGCGTAGTAGCCGCCGAGCGACCAGCCGACGATGCCGATCCGGGCGGGGTCGACGTCGGCGCGGGTCTCCAGCCAGTCGACGGCCGCGCCGGCCCAGACCTCGGTGTCGATGCACGCGGTCAGGCCCTGCAGCCG
The DNA here is from genome assembly GCF_054050175.1 of Geodermatophilus sp. SYSU D00697. NCBI lineage: Bacteria > Bacillati > Actinomycetota > Actinomycetes > Geodermatophilales > Geodermatophilaceae > Geodermatophilus > Geodermatophilus sp. SYSU D00697. The sequence continues at coordinate 157,480 of NZ_JBJGYV010000007.1, read as the reverse complement.
CAGCGCCTCACCGGTCCCGGGCTGGTCGAGCATCAGGCAGGAGATGCCGCGGGCGGCCAGCTCCTCCCAGTGGTTCGAGGAGTACATGTGCTCCTTGGTGGAGTCCAGGCCGTTGACCAGCACCATCACCGGCGCCGGTCCGTCCTCGGTGGCCGGGGCGGCGCTGAAGTAGGCCGGCAGCGTGGTGCCCTCGTACGGGATCTCGACGCGGGAGACGCGCGGGCTGTGCAGCTCGAACGCCTTCTGTGCCAGCTCCAGCAGCCGCGTGTAGGTGGGCACCCGGTTCGGGTCGGAGTGCGCCAGCATCCGCTCGGCCTGGGCCAGGTAGTTCGTGGCGCGGGAGTACAGCTGCCCGGCGGTGCGGGTGTGCCCGGCCTTCTCGGCCTCCTCGGCCTGGGCGACGAGCTGGTCGGTCAGCGCCGTCCACGCGCGCAGGAAGTCCGGCGTCCCGGCGTCCTCGCCGGCGTTGGCGGCGTCCTTGATCGGCCGGCACGCGCGGTCGACCTCGTCGATCAGGCCGCCGGAGTTCAGCGTCGCGACGACGCTGAGGTTCCAGGTGTAGGGGCCGGTGGGGAAGTACTCGAACACGGTGCGGTTCCTCTCGGGTGGTTCAGGAGGCGGCGCGGACGGCGTCGCTGATGCTCTTCACGCCGCCGTGGGCGGTCATCCCGCCGTCGACGGGGATCTCGGCACCGGTGATGAAGGAGGCCTCGTCGCTGAGGAGGAAGGCGACCAGCGGGGCGACCTCGTCGACGGTGCCGGTGCGGCCGAGCGGTGTCTCGGCGACGTTGGCGGCGCGGAACGCCGGGGCCGCCGAGGCGGTCATCGGCGTCTCGATGTAGCCGGGGTGCACGGTGTTGACCCGGATGCCGTGGGGGCCGAGCTCCAGGCACGCGGCCTTGGCCAGGCCGCGCAGCGCCCACTTCGACGCGGTGTAGGCGACCGGGAAGTGGCCGGTCAGCGCGGCGACCGAGCCGACGACGACCACCGACCCGCCGGCGGTCATCAGCGGGGTGAGCGCCTGGATTCCCAGCAGGGTGCCGGTGACGTTGACGTCGGCGACGCGGGTGAGGTCGGCCGGGTCGAGGTCGGCCAGCCGGGCCCGCCAGGTGACCCCGGCGTTGGCGACCAGCCCGTGGACGACGCCGTACCGGGCCCGCAGGTCGTCGGCGAGCGCGGCCCAGCCGTCGGCGTCCGTGACGTCGAGCTGCCGGTACTCCACGCCCGGCAGCTCCTCGGCCGGCTCGGGCTCCACGTCGCAGCCGATGACCGTCGCGCCCTCGGCCGCGAGCAGCCGGGCCTCCGCGGCGCCCTGTCCCTGGCCGGCGCCCGTGACGACGACGACCTCACCCCGCAGCCTCATGCCGGTCGCCTGCGCAGCCGCGGCCGCGGCCGGGCGGGGCGCACCGGGGGCAGTTCGAGGCCCTCGACGACGCGGTTGCGGATGGTGCCGATGCCCTCGACGCTCATCTCCACGACGTCGCCCGGCCGCAGCGGGGGAGGGGCGGCCTCGCCGCGGCGGCCCCACAGCTCGGCCAGGCAGCCGCCGTTGCCGCAGGTGCCCGAGCCCAGCACATCGCCGGCGCGGACCTCGGTGCCGCGGGAGGCGTAGCTGATCAGCTCCTCGAACGGCCAGCCCATGTTGCTCAGCAGGTCCTGGCCGACCTCCTCGTCGTTCACCGAGACCCGCAGGTCGAGGGCGAGGAAGCCGTCGTCGTCCCGGTAGGGCTCGAGCTCGTCGGCGGTGACCAGCCACGGGCCGAGGGTGGTGGCGGAGTCCTTGCCCTTGGCCGGGCCGAGCTTGACCGCCATCTCCCGGAACTGCAGGTCGCGGGCCGACCAGTCGTTGAGCACCGTGTAGCCGAAGACGTGGTCGCGGGCCTGCTCCGGCGTCAGCGACGCGCCGTCCCGGCCGACGACGACGGCCACCTCGAGCTCGAAGTCGAAGCGCTGCGAGCCGGGCGGGACGGCGACGTCGTCGAACGCGCCGACGAGCGCGTACGGGTTGGTGAAGTAGAAGGTCGGCGCCTGGTACCACTCCGGCGCGACCGCCTCGCCGCTGGGCGCGACCATCCCCTCGACGTGCTCCTCGAACGCGACGAAGTCGCGCACCGTCGGCGCCGCCAGCGGCGGCAGCAGCCGGACGTCGTCGATCGGCACGGCCGGCCGGTCCAGGGCGATCGTGCCGAGGTCGAGCGCGGCGGGGAGCCCCGCGCGGACGAGGTCGAGCACCGTCGTCCGCGCGGGGAGCTCGTGCAGTCCGGCGTCACTCACGACGCCGGCGCGGACCTGGCCGTCCGCCTCCCAGGTGGCGAACCGCATCACACCGGCGGGGCCACGAACAGGCCCTTGTCCGGGTCGTTGAACGACTTGGCGGCGACGAACTCGTTCATCGCGTTGGCCGTGCCCCACTGGTCGGAGACCTCGGGCCGGGTGAAGTCGTAGACGTGCGGGTGCCAGGTGTCCTCGTCGAGGACCTCGAGCTCGGTCGTGTACTCGACGGTGTTGCCGTGCGGGTCGAGGAAGTAGCTGAAGGTGTTGTTGCCGGCCATGTGCCGACCGGGGCCCCAGATCTTCTCCACGCCCGCGCGCAGCAGGCGGCCGGTGCCGCGCATGTACTCGTCGATGCCGCGCAGCTCGAAGCTCGCGTGGTGCAGCGACGGGTGCGGACCGCGGGCGATCGCCATCGAGTGGTGCCAGGCGTTGGTGCGCAGGAACCACATCATCGAGCCCATGCGTGGGTGCATCAGCGTGTCCGACAGCGAGAAGCCCAGGTGCCGGTCGTAGAAGGCGACGGTGGCCTCGGGGTCGGCGGAGTTGACCACCACGTGCGACAGGCGCACCGGGACCGACTCGCCCTCCTCGATCGGCCGGTGCTGCCGCACGGCGACGTCGGAGCTGATCTCGATCGTGCGGCCCTCGTTGTCGAAGAACCGGAAGCCGTAGCCGCCGCCGGGGGTCTGCAGCGTCCCCGGCTCGGTGACCAGCTGCACGCCGTCGGCCGCCAGCCGGCCGGCGAGGGCGTCGACGTCGGCGGCGTCCTCCGCCCCGAAGGAGATCAGGTCGATCCGCTTGTCGGCGGACTCCCGCAGCCGGACGACGTACTGCTCGGGGCTGCCCTCGGCGGCGAGGAAGGTGATGCCGGAGTCGGTGTGCTCCTCCTTCAGGCCCCAGGTGTTGGTGAAGAACTCGCGCTGGACGGCGAGGTCGGGCACGGCCAGGTCGACGTGCCGCAGGTGGGTGATCAGGCGCTGGGTCATGTCTGGTCCTCGGTTCGGCGCGAGATCTGCACAGTGGTCACCGTCACCCCTCTGATGGCGACCACCGTGCAGATCTGGCGGGCGGGGTGGGGGTTCACGCGGGCCGGCTGGTGAGCTGGGCGATGCGCCGCATCACCGCGGGGATGTCGCCCTGCACGTGGTCGAGCTGCCACTGGGCGACCTGGTTGGAGGCCTCGACGACGGTCGTGGCGCGCTCGAACCGGCGGGCGGTGAAGGCGTTCCACAGGTCGTCGTCGACCGCGTCGCGGGTGAGCAGCAGGTCGGTGAGGGCGTAGGCGTCCTCGAGCGCCTGCGCGCCGCCCTGGGCGATGGTGGGCGGGCAGGTGTGCGCGGCGTCGCCGATGAGCACGACCCGGCCGCGGTTCCAGGGCGCGGGGAGCACGTGGGTCTCGAACCAGGTGTAGTTGACCCGGGTCGGGTCGGTGAGCGTCTCCCGGATCTCGTCCCAGGGGCCGTGGTAGGCCTCCGAGAGCTCCCTCATCGTGGCCAGCTGCTGCTCGGGCGTCAGCGTCGAGCGGTCCTGGGCGGGTTCGACGATGTAGGCGTAGAGGCTGTCCTCGCCGGTGGGGCAGTAGCCGGCGATGAAGGAGGGCCCGCCGTAGAAGAGGTCGGTGCGGCTGACGCTCGCCGGCCGAGGGCCGAACACCCGCCAGATGCCCATGCCGACCGACCGGGTCTCCAGGTCGATGCCCAGCGCTCGCCGGGTCCAGGAGCGGACGCCGTCGGCACCGACGACCAGCTCGTAGCGGGCCCGCCGATCTCCGATCGCCCCGGTCTCCGAGCCGTCGGCGAAGGAGACGTCGACGCCCTCCGCGTCCTGGCGCAGCTCGGTGTGGGTCGTCCCGAAGCGGACCTTGACCCCGACCTCGGCGGCGCGGTCGACGAGGATCCGGGCCAGCTCGGGGCGGGACATGCCCATGGCGGCCGGGAGGTCGGGGCCGCCGGTCTTGGCGTCGGGGATCTCGGCGACCACCGTGCCGGCCGGGTCGGGGGCGCGGATGCCGGTGACGTCGAAGGCGTAGCCGCTGGCACGCACCCGGTCCCAGACGCCGAGTGTGCGCAGCTCGCGCAGCGCGTTGCCCTGCAGCGTGATGCCGGAGCCCAGCGCGGTGGTCTCGGGCTTGATCTCGACCAGGTCGACGGCGACGCCGGCCTCGGCGAGGCGGATGGCGGTGGCGGTGCCGGCCAGGCCGGCACCGACCACGAGGACCGAGTTCACGGCGGGCACGGTCGGCTCCCTCACTTGACGGCGATCGGGTTGACCGGGGCCCCGACGGCGCCGGTCACGGGCAGGGGGGCGGCGGTGAGGAAGAAGTCCCACCGGCCGTCGGCGGCGCAGTCGGCCGCGAGCGCGTCGAGGTCCCACATCTCGCCGATGAACAGGCCCATGTTCGGGATGGCGACCTGGTGCAGCGGCTGGAAGGCGACGTCGAACTCGTTGGGCCGCACCTCGAAGCCCCAGGTGTCGGTGGCGACGCCGGCGATCTCGGAGGCGTGCAGCCAGTCGGCGGTGGTGAACGACAGGCCGGGGGAGGCACCGCCGGCGTAGTCACCCCAGCCGCGTCCCTCGGCGATGTCGCGGCGGGCTCGCGCGAGCCGGCCGGTGCGCACGAGCAGGAGGTCGCCGCGGCCGACCCGGGCGCTCTCGCCCTGGGCGGCGATCGTCGCCTCCAGGTGCGCCGGTGTGATGGCGAACCCGTCGGGCAGTTCGCCGTCGGTGCCGATGGCGCGCCCGACGTCGAGCAGGACCCCGCGGCCGGCGATGAGCGAGGCGACGGTCTCGATACCGGTGACCGCGTCGCCCTCGCTGGTGACGACGTCGCCCGCGCGGCGGCCGTTCCAGGCCATCCCGTGGTCGAAGATGTGGCCGAGGCCGTCCCACTGGGTCGAGCACTGCAGTGGCATGAAGATGACGTCGTCGGCGCCGCCGATGCCGTGCGGGAAGCCCTGGGTGCCGCGCTCGGCGTCCACGCCGGTGTCGGTCATGGTGTGCACCGGGTTGGTGCGGCGCCGCCAGCCCTTCTGCGGGCCGTCCGTGTCGAAGGACTGGGCCAGCGAGAAGCTCGTCCCGCGGCGGACGAGGCGGGCGCCCTCGACGCGCTTGGCCTCGTCGAGGAAGTTCAGCGTGCCGAGGACGTCGTCGGCACCCCAGCGGCCCCAGTTCAAGCAGCGCTTCGCGGCGGCGGCGATGGCGCCCTCGGGGTCGGTGCGGTCCGGCGGCGGGACGTCGGCGGTGGTGCGGGTCACGCCGTCCACGGTCCGGGCTCATCGGGGTATCAGGGAAGACCGAAAGGGTGATGCCGGTCATCAACGACGTCTATAGGCTGCGCGACCGTGAACCTGGCCAACCTCGACCTCAACCTGCTGGTCTCGCTGGACGCGCTGCTCGACCAGCGCAGCGTCACGCGGGCGGCCCAGCAGCTGGGGCTCAGCCAGCCGGCGCTGTCGGCGTCCCTGGCGCGACTGCGCCGGCACTTCGGCGACGAGCTGCTCTCGAGGGTCGGCAACTCCTACCTGCTGACGCCGCTGGCTGCGCAGCTCAAGCCGCGGGTGCGACTGGCCCTCGACGGGGTGGAGCGGGTGTTCACCGCCCAGCCGGACTTCGACCCCGCCGAGTCGACCCGTGAGTTCTCCGTGCTGATCAGCGACTACGGCTGCGCCGTCCTCGGGGACACGCTGGCCCAGTTGCTGGAGGAGGAGGCGCCGGGGGCGCGGCTGCGGCTGGCGCACAACACCCCGGACGCGGTCGACCAGGCCCAGCAGACGCTGCTCAACACCGACCTGATGGTGCTGCCGCGCGGCTTCCTCTCGGACCTTCCCTACGCCGACCTCCACCGCGACCGGTGGGTGCTCGTCGTCTCCTCCGACAATGCCGAGGTGGGGGAGTCGCTCACCGTCGAGCACCTGCAGACGATGCCGTGGGTGGTCACCTACCACGGGCCGACAGCGTCCACCCCGGCCGCGCGGCAGATGCGGATGCTCGGCATCGAGCCCCGCGTCCAGGTGGTGACCGAGAGCTTCCTGACCGTGCCCGGGCTGGTGGCCGGCAGCGGCCGGATCGCGCTGCTGCAGGAGCGGCTGGTCCAGCTGCTGCCGCTGGACGCCGGCGTCCGGGCGCTGCCGCCGCCGTTCGACGTCGGGCCGCTGCTGGAGGCGATGTGGTGGCACCCGGTGTACGACCGGGACCCGGAGCACCAGTTCTTCCGGGGCCTGGTGTCGCGCGCCGCCCGGCAGGCGACCGACCCGGTCGAGTGAGGCATCAGCCGCGCCGATAGTGCGCATCAGGACTTCGTCGTTCCCTGATGCCCGTCACGGTGCGCACACTCCTCGCCCAGTGACGCCGGTCACGGGACCGGCGCCCGATCGAGGAGTGCCCGTGTCGGAACAGGTCACGACCCCTGCCCAGGTCGTCGCGGAGCCGCTGGCCGGCGAGGTCGCCGTCGACCCCGCCACCGGGCGCCCGGCCGGCCTCCCGCAGGCCCTGGTCCTGCTGCTGTCCAGCTGCCTCGGCGTGCTGGGGTCGGTGCTGCTGGCCCCTGTGCTGCCGCGCATCCAGGACGCCTTCGCCGGCACGCCGGGCGTCGAGGCCCTGACCCCGATCGTGCTCACCGCGCCGGCGCTGGTCATCGGCCTGACCGCGATGGTCGCCGGGCGGATCGTGGACCGGGTCGGCCGCAAGCGGCTGCTCGTCGGCGCCCTGGTCGCCTACGCCGTGGCCGGCACCGCGCCCCTGTGGCTCGACTCCCTCCAGCTCATCGTGGCCAGCCGCGTGCTGGTGGGGCTCACCGAAGCCGCGATCATGACCTGCTGCACCACGCTGCTCGGGGACTACTTCCACGGGTCGCAGCGGGAGCGCTACTTCGGCCTGCAGGTCGTGTTCACCACGGTCGCGGCGACCGTCTTCTTCGGCCTCGGCGGCGCCCTCGGCGCCCAGGACTGGCGCACGCCGTTCTGGCTGTACGCGGTCAGCCTGCCCCTGGCGGTGCTCGCCGCCAGGTACGTGTGGCAGCCGACGCCCGTCGCCCGGACCGAGCAGCTGCCGCCCATGCCGTGGCGCCGGCTCGCGGCGCCGGTCGGCGTCACCCTCTTCGGCGGCCTGGTCTTCTACGTGCTCATCGTCGAGCTGTCGTTCGTCCTGGACGGCATCGGGGTCGAGTCCACCGGGACCATCGGCGCGGTGAGCGCCATCGCCTCGCTGGGCACGGCGGTCGGCGGGTTCCTGTTCGCTCGGTTCGCCCCCCTGGGCCCCGCGGTCACCGTGCCGGCGGCCTTCGCCCTCTCCGGGGTCGGGCTCGTCGGGCTGGGCCTCGCCGGCTCGGTGCCGATGGTGGTCGCGTTCGCCGTGGTCACCGGGTTCGGCAACGGGCTGCTGCTGCCCTCGATGCTCAGCTGGGCGCTCGGGTCTCTGGGCTTCGAGCAGCGCGGCCGCGGCACTGGCGTCTGGACGTCGGCGATGTTCATCGGCCAGTTCGTCTGCCCGCTCGTCGTGCTGGGGCTCAGCGGGGCGATCAGCGGGCTGGGCTCGGCGTTGATGGTGATCGGCGCCCTCTCCGTCGTCGCGGCGGTCGGTGTGCGCGTGGCCCGGCCGACCGCGGCCGCGGACCCGGCGCTCGCCCACTGACGGCTCCGGTCTCCGGTCCCCGGCCGGCCACGCTCCCCCGGGGGCGTGGCCGGCCGGTCCGCGTCCCGGGTTCGTGGCGGGGAGCGGGGCGGAGCCGTCGCACCGGGCGGTTGACCGGTCGCGGGGACGCGATCACGATGGCCGGGCCCACCACGGCTCGGGCCGATCCGCAGCGCGCCGGTCCCTGAGGACGGGGAGACCATGAGCGACACGGGAACGATCACGGTGCCCCACCTCGGCACCTCGACCATCGGCTACCGGTTCGGCAAGGACTACGACCCGTCGCTCCCGACGCTGGTCCTGGTCAACTCGTTCAGCACGTCCGTCGAGCTGTACCGCCCCCAGTTCGCGGACGAGAGGCTCGCCGCGACGGCCAACCTGCTGGCCCTGGAGCCGTACGGGCACGGCCGCACCCGCGCCTCGTACGAGCAGTTCACCTACTGGGACTCGGCCATCGCCGACCTGCAGGTGCTCGACGCACTCGGCATCCCCGAGGCGTTCGTCCTGGGCACGTCGCAGGGCGGATGGGTGGCGGCCCGCATGGCGGTGCTCGCCCCCGGCGCGGTGAGGGGCATCATCCCGCTCGGCACCTCGATGGACGCGGAGAGCCAGCGCAGCCGGGACCTGGGGTGCTGGGACGGGATCGGCTTCTGCACCCCGGCGATCGACGCACTGGCCGAGAGCGTCGGCGAGGACTGGGTGATCCCCGTCGAGCTCGTGGACGCGGTCCTCGCGGAGGGGCTCGGCGAGGACGTCCCGCCGGAGGAGCGCGCGTTCTGGCACGCGCAGCACCAGCAGAACTACACCGGCGACGCGGGGCGTGCGCGTCTGCGGATCAGCAGCATCAACCTGCGGGACCGTGACGGCCTCCACGGCCGGCTGGACGGTGTGCGGTGTCCGGTCCTCTGGATGCACGGCACCGCGGACCCGGTCTACTCCGTCGCCAACGCCGAGGACGAGATCAGGCTCTTCGTCAACAGCCCCGCGGCCGAGCTCCGGGTCGTCGAGGGCGGCCGGCACTTCCTGAGCGCCTCGGACCCCGACGCCGTGAACGCGGCGACGGCCGAGTTCATCGACCGCTGGAAGTAGCAGGTCCCCGATCGGCCTGGGAACAGGGAACAGCCCGTCCGGACGTCGTCCGGACGGGCTGTTCGCTGTTCTGCGCGGGTTCAGGCGGCGCGCTGCACCGGCTGGCTCGTCGGTGCCGGCGAGATCCACCGCATCTCCATGTGTCGACGACCGGAGCCGTCCACCACGGACACCCAACGGCACTGCGGACAGTCAGTACGCATCTCAGCCACCTCTCGTTCACCTGTTGTTCACCTTCTGTCCCGCAGCGGTACACGTCATCCCCGACAGGGGAAACGTGACCTTTTCGTTATCGGAACCGCTCGGACGGGGTGTGCCCGGGGCGGCGTGTTCCGGCCGGCGCCCACGGGAGGGACCGGCGCACCTGGTCGGCCTGTCGCTGCCGTCGTCGGTGCACCCGCCCGGGTCCGACCGCGCCCCACCACCCGCGGCTGCTCGCCGACGTGCGCGCGTTCCTCGCCCGGCGCCTGCGCTGAGCGCTACAGCCAGCCCAGCACCGAGGCGCCGATGCCGACGTGCAGCACCGCGCCGGGCACCACCCCGACGGCCGTGCCGAGCGCGTGCGGCCACCGGCGCACGCTGGACAGCCCGGCCGCGTAGCTGACGATCCAGAACGGCACCGGGCTGACCCGCGCGGCGAGCACGGCGAGGAAGCCGCGGTCGCGGAACAGCCGGTCGGCGCGCGCCAGCCGCCGGCCGGTGAACCGGGCGACGGCGTCCCGGCCCAGGTGGCGGGCCACCGTGAACCCGCCCAGGCCGCCGAGCCAGCCGGCGGCGACCGCCACCGCCAGCCCCGCCGGGAAGCCGGCCGCGGCGCCGAGCAGCACCGACAGCGCCGTCCGCGGCACCGGCGTCATCAGCGCCCCGGCGCAGCCCAGGACGACGGCGGCCCACCCGAGCGGCCCCGCGTCGTGCAGCCAGCCGCGCAGCGCCGGGACGCCGGGCCGGTCGACGGTCAGCGCGAGGACGACGGCGCCGGCCAGCACCAGCCCCAGGACGACGAGCCGCCGCCGGCCGCTGGCAGGCTGCCCGCCGTGCGCATCGAGCGGATCGACCCCGTCACCGACGAGGCCCGTGCCCGGGAGCTGCTCGCCGTCCAGGTCGCCGCCTACGCCGTCGAGGCCGCGCTGATCGGCGACGACCGGATCCCGCCGCTGCGCGAGGACCTCGTCGGCCTCCGCAGCGCGGGCCTGTCCTGGCTCGGCGCGCTCGACGGCGACGGCCGGCTCGCCGGGGCCGTCGCCTGGACCGAGGACGGTGCCCTCCTCGACGTCGAGCGGCTGGTCGTCGCCCCCGCCGCCGCCCGGCGCGGGATCGGGACGGCGCTGGTGCGGGCCCTGCTCGCCCGGGCAGACGGGCGTCCCGCCGTCGTCGCCACCGGCCGGGCCAACGCCCCCGCCCGGGCGCTCTACGAGCGGCTCGGGTTCGTCCCGACCGGGGAGCGGGAGGTGCTGCCGGGGCTCTGGGTCACGGCCTACCGCCATGCCGGCTGACAGCCCCGGGAGCATCGCAGCGAGGTACGAGCGAGGAGCGGACGGGGGCGCGGAAGCCGGCTGACGTGCATGCGGGGTGAGCGTCAGGCGTCCACGACGATCGGGATGACCATCGGGCGGCGCCGGTAGGTCTTGTCCGCCCAGCCCGAGACGGCGCGGCCGATCAGCTGCTCGAGCTGGACCCCGCCGCCGACCCCCTCCTCGGCCGCCCTCGCCAGCGCCTTCTCGATGACCGGGATCGCCGTCTCGAACGTCGCCTCGTCGTGCACGAACCCGCGGGCGAGGAAGTCCGGCTCCTCGGCCAGCTGCCCGGTGTCGGCGTCCACGATCGCCACCACGGTGATGACACCCTCCTGGGCCAGCGTGCGCCGGTCGCGCAGGTGCGCCTCGGTGGCGCCGCCGACGGTGGTGCCGTCGACGTAGACGTTGCCGGCCGGGACCTTGCCGGTGATCCGCACCTTGCCGTCGACCAGGTCGACCACGACACCGTCCTCGGCGATGACCACCCCGCGCGGGTGCACGCCGGTCTTGACCGCGATGTCGCCGTTGGCCCGCAGGTGCCGCCACTCGCCGTGCACCGGCATGACGTTGCGCGGCCGGACGACGTTGTAGCAGTAGGCCAGCTCGCCGGCGCTGGCGTGGCCGGAGACGTGCACCTTGGCGTTGCCCTTGTGGACGACGTTCGCGCCCCACCGGGTGAGCTCGTTGATCACCCGGTAGACGGCGTTCTCGTTGCCGGGGATGAGCGAGCTGGCCAGCAGGACGGTGTCGCCCTCGGTGATGCGGATGACGTGGTCGCGGTTGGCCATCCGCGACAGCGCCGCCATCGGCTCGCCCTGCGACCCGGTGCAGATCAGGCACACCTGGTCGGCGGGCAGCTTCTCCAGCTCTCGCATGTCAACGAGCAGCCCGGGCGGCACCGACAGGTAGCCCAGGTCCCGCGCGATGCCCATGTTGCGCACCATGGAGCGTCCCACGAACGCCACCTTGCGGCCGTGCGCGTGCGCGACGTCGAGGATCTGCTGGATGCGGTGCACGTGGCTGGCGAAGCTGGACACGATGACCCGCTTGGGCGCGGTCCGGAACACCGTCTCGATCGCCGGCACCAGCTCACCCTCGGACGTGGTGAACCCGGGGACCTCGGCGTTGGTCGAGTCGGTCAGGAACAGCGAGACCCCCTCCTCGCCGAGCCGGGCGAAGGCGCGCAGGTCGGTGATCCGCCGGTCGAGGGGGAACTGGTCCATCTTGAAGTCGCCGGTGTGCAGCACCATCCCGGCGGGCGTGCGGATCGCCACGGCGAGCGCGTCGGGGATCGAGTGGTTCACCGCGACGAACTCGCAGTCGAACGGACCGAACGACAGCCGGTCGCCCTCGCTCACCTGGCGGGTCGTCGGCCGGATGCGGTGCTCCTTGAGCTTGGCGTCGACGAAGGCCAGCGTGAGCCGGGAGCCGATCAGCGGGATGTCACGCCGCTCGCGCAGCAGGTAGGGCACCCCGCCGATGTGGTCCTCGTGCCCGTGGGTGAGGACGATCGCCTCGACGTCGTCCATCCGGTCCCGGATCGAGGTGAAGTCCGGGAGGATCACGTCGACCCCCGGCTGGTGCTCCTCGGGGAACAGCACGCCGCAGTCGACGATCAGCAGCCGGCCCCCGTGCTCGAAGACGGTCATGTTGCGGCCGATCTCGCCCAGGCCGCCGAGGGCCACCACCCGCAGGCCGCCGTCGGGCAGCGGCGGGGGCGTGCGTAGGTCCGGGTGCGCGTGGCTCATGCCATAACGCTACGGCGACGCCCTCCGTGCGGCCGCGCACCCTCGGGCCGGTTGGATGGGTCCGTGGCGGAGGGCTGGCTGGTCAGGGAGGCCACGCAGGCGGACGCGGGCGGGTGCGCCGAGGTCTACGCGCCCTACGTGCGGGACACCGCCATCTCCTTCGAGACCGAGCCGCCCGACGCCGCGGAGATGGGCTCGCGCATCGCGGCCGCCCTGCGCACGCACGCCTGGGTGGTGCTCGAGGACGCCGGCCGGGTCACCGGTTACGCCTACGGCGGCCCGTTCATGACCCGACCGGCCTACCGCTGGTCGACGTCGGTGAGCGTCTACACCGAGCGAGGGCGCCGCCGACCGGGCGCCGGGCGGGCGCTCTACACCGCCCTGTTCGACCGGCTCGCCGCCCGCGGCCTCCGGATGGCCCTCGCCGGCATCGTGCTGCCCAACGACGCCAGCGCCGGCCTGCACGCCGCGCTGGGGTTCACGCCGTGCGGCACCTACCGCCGGGTCGGCTGGAAACTCGGCCGCTGGCACGACGTCGCCTGGAGCCAACGGCCCCTCCGCGACGGGGCGGACGACGACGGCGAGCCCGAGCCGCCGCGCTGACGGCGGTCGGGGTCGCCGCGCTCAGCGTGCGGCGGAGCGCCCGGCGCCGGGTCCGAGCGCGCGGTCGGCGGCGGCCGCCAGCTCGGCGACCACCTCCCCGGCCGGCCGGACGGCGGTCACCTCGCCCACGCCCTCGCCGGCGTACAGCGCCATCGCCTCGACCGTCCCGGAGACCGCGGTGACGGGTGGCAGGCCCGCGCCGCGGGGGAGCGGCACCTCCTCACCGCGGACCCGGACGGTGCCGACGACGTCACCGGGGAACCGGCCGACCCGCTCCACGGCGGTGCGCAGCACCCGGGCGCGGGGACTGGTCGCGCACAGCGGGCACTGCGTGGCGAAGGCGCCGGTCACCACGGTCGAGCCCGGGCCGGCGCCGAGCACCGCCCGCTTGTAGTCGCGGTGGGCGGCCGACTCCTCGGTGGCGAGGAAGAGCGTGCCGATCCGGGCGCCGTCCGCCCCCGCGGCCAGCACCGCCGCCAGCGCACGCCCGGTCGCGATGCCGCCGGCGGCCAGGACCGGGACCGCGACGGCCTCGAGGACGTCCTCGAGGAGGGGCCGCAGCGGCCGGTCGCCGCGGATGTGCCCGCCCGCCTCGACGCCCTGGACGGTGACCACGTCGCACCCCGCGTCCTCGGCGGCCCGCGCCTCGTCCAGCGAGCCGACCTGCCAGCCGACGAGCGCTCCGGCGGCGTGCACCTGCTCCACCAGCCGCGGGCGCGGCGCCAGCCAGAAGAAGTCGACCAACCGGACGCGTTCGGCGGCGGCCGCGACGACGTCCTCGTCGACGTCCTCGGTCGGGAGGTTGACCGAGAGGACGCCGGAGGTGCGGGCGCGCACCTCCTCGATCGCGCGGAGGACCTGGTCGGCGGTCATGCCGAGCGCGCCGAGCGTGCCGACGGCGCCGGCCTCGGCCACCGCCGCGACCAGGGCGGGCCCGGCCACCGCACCCATCGGCGCCTGCTGCACCGGGACGGAGCAGCCGGTCAGCTCGGTGAACCGGGTGGACACCATGGCGCCTCCTCGCGCTGCGCCGCGGGACCGACCGTCGCGCTCCCCGCGCAGGGCGTCAAGGGCCCTTCGTCGCCGGTGGACACCGGCCGGTGCGGGCGCGGATACTAGGACGTCCAACTAATTCGGCGGGGCGACGTCGCCCCGCCGGAGACCAGGGAGTGGCATGCCCGCCCAGCCGTCCGACCTGCACGTCCCCGTCCACCCGGTCCGGTTCGTGACCGCGGCCAGCCTCTTCGACGGGCACGACGCGGCGATCAACGTGATGCGGCGGCTGCTGCAGAGCCAGGGGGCGGAGGTGGTCCACCTCGGCCACGACCGCAGCGTCGACAGCGCCGTCCGGGCGGCGCTGGAGGAGGACGTGCAGGGGGTGGCGATCTCCTCCTACCAGGGCGGCCACGTCGAGTACTTCACCTACCTGGTCGAGCGGCTGGCCGAGGCCGGTGCGGGGCACGTCCAGGTGTTCGGCGGCGGCGGGGGCGTGATCGTGCCCGAGGAGATCGCGCTGCTCCGCGAGCGCGGGGTGCGCATCTTCTCCCCGGAGGACGGCGCCCGGCTGGGCCTGCCCGGGATGGTCAACGAGCTGGTCCGCGCGTGCGACGTCGACCTCACGGCGCACCGCCCCGACGTCGACGCGCTGCTCACCGGCGAGCCGGCGGCGCTGGCCCGGGCGATCACCGTGCTCGAGGCCGGGCGCGACCCGGAGCTGGCCGGGCGGGTGCGGGAGGCCGCCGCGGCGCGGACCGTGCCGGTGCTGGGCATCACCGGCACCGGTGGGTCGGGCAAGTCCTCGCTCACCGACGAGCTGCTGCGCCGGCTGCGGCTGGACCAGGAGGACAAGCTGCGGGTCGCCGTCCTCGCCATCGACCCGACGCGGCGCCGCGGCGGCGGTGCGCTGCTCGGGGACCGGATCCGGATGAACGCCCTGGAGACCGGCGAGGGGGCGCACACCTTCTTCCGCTCGCTGGCCACCCGGTCGGCCGGGGCGGAGACGCCCGAGCACCTCGACGACGTGCTGTGCGCCGTCAAGGCGGCCGGGTTCGACCTGGTCGTCGTCGAGACGCCGGGCATCGGTCAGGGCGACGCCGGGATCGTCCCGTTCTCCGACGTGGCGCTGTACGTGATGACGCCGGAGTTCGGCGCCGCCTCGCAGCTGGAGAAGATCGACATGCTCGACTTCGCCGACGCCGTGGCCATCAACAAGTTCGAGCGGCGGGGAGCCGAGGACGCCCGCCGCGACGTGGCCCGGCAGATGCTGCGCAACCGGGAGGCCTTCGGCCAGCCGTGGGAGCAGATGCCGGTCTTCGGCACCAGTGCCGCCCGGTTCAACGACGACGGGGTGACGGCGCTCTACCAGCACCTGCTCGGCCTGCTCGCGGAGAAGGGCCTGCCGGTCGGGTCCGGCGTGCTGCCGCGGGTCGACGTCATGGCGTCGAGCGGCCTGTCCAGCGTGGTGCCGGCCCAGCGGTCGCGGTACCTGGCCGAGGTGGCCGAGGCCGTGCGCGCCCACCACGGGCGCACCGAGGAGCAGGCCGACGTCGTCCGGCGGCGGCAGTCGCTGCGGACCACCGCGGACCTGCTGGGGGAGGACCCGGCCGCGCAGCGGGTGCGGGAGCTGCTGGAGGCCGCCGACGCCGAGCTGCTCCCCGAGGTCCGGTCGCTGCTGGAGGAGTGGCCATCCCGCGTCGAGGACTACTCCGGCGACGAGTACGTCTACACCGTGCGCGGCCGGGAGATCCGCACACCGCTGACCCGCGAGACGCTGTCGGGCAACCCGGTGCGCCGGGTGGCGCTGCCCCGCACCACCGACGAGGCCGACCTGCTGCGCTTCCTGCGGCGGGAGAACCTGCCCGGGTTCTACCCGTTCACCGCCGGCGTCTTCCCGTTCAAGCGGGCCGGCGAGGCGCCGGCGCGGATGTTCGCCGGCGAGGGCGACGCGTTCCGCACCAACCGCCGGTTCCAGCTCCTGTCGGCGGGCAACCAGGCCACCCGGCTGTCGACGGCGTTCGACTCGGTCACCCTCTACGGGCGTGACCCGGACCCGCGGCCGGACGTCTACGGCAAGGTCGGCACCTCCGGGGTCTCCATCGCCACGCTGGACGACATGGAGGTCCTCTACTCCGGCTTCGACCTCTGCGCGCCGACGACGTCGGTGTCGATGACGATCAACGGCCCGGCGCCGACCATCCTCGCGATGTTCCTCAACACCGCGATCGACCAGCGGCTGGACGCCTTCCGCGCCGAGGAGGGCCGCGAGCCGGACGCGGCCGAGGCCGAGGAGATCCGGGCCTGGGTGCTGGCCACCGTCCGTGGCACGGTGCAGGCCGACATCCTCAAGGAGGACCAGGGCCAGAACACCTGCATCTTCTCCACCGAGTTCTCGCTGCGGTGCATGGCCGACATCCAGGAGTGGTTCATCGAGCACGGGGTGCGCAACTTCTACTCGGTGTCGATCTCCGGATACCACATCGCCGAGGCCGGGGCGAACCCCATCAGCCAGCTGGCCTTCACCCTCGCCAACGGGTTCACCTACGTGGAGTCCTACCTGGCCCGCGGGATGGCCATCGACGACTTCGCACCGAACCTGTCGTTCTTCTTCTCCAACGGCATGGACGCCGAGTACTCGGTCATCGGCAGGGTCGCCCGCCGCATCTGGGCGGTCGCCATGAAGGAGCGCTACGGGGCGAACAGCCGGTCGCAGCAGCTGAAGTACCACGTGCAGACCTCGGGCCGGTCGCTGCACGCCCAGGAGATGGACTTCAACGACATCCGGACGACGTTGCAGGCCCTCTGCGCGATCTACGACAACGCCAACAGCCTGCACACCAACGCCTACGACGAGGCGGTGACCACACCGTCGGAGCACTCGGTGCGCCGCGCCCTGGCCATCCAGATGATCATCGACAAGGAGTGGGGGCTGGCCGGCAACGAGAACCCGCTGCAGGGCTCGTTCGTCATCGACGAGCTCACCGACCTGGTCGAGGAGGCGGTGCTGGCCGAGTTCGACCGGATCGCCGAGCGCGGGGGAGTGCTCGGCGCCATGGAGACCGGCTACCAGCGCGGCAAGATCCAGGACGAGTCGATGCTCTACGAGCACCGCAAGCACGACGGCAGCCTGCCGATCGTCGGGGTCAACACCTTCCTCGACCCGCACCGCGACGAGACCCCGCCCAAGCCGCTGGAGCTGGCGCGGGCGACCGAGGCGGAGAAGCAGTCGCAGCTCGCCCGGCTCGCCGACTTCCACGCCCGGCACGCCGACGAGGCGCCCGCCGCGCTGGCCCGCCTGCAGCAGGTGGCGATGGAGGGCGGCAACGTCTTCGCCGCGCTGATGGACGCCGTCCGGGTGTGCTCGCTGGGTCAGATCTCCGACGCCTTCTTCGAGGTGGGCGGGCAGTACCGCCGCAACGTGTAGAAGGACCCCGTCCTCCTCACCCCTCGCACGCTCGGGGTGAGCCTCGGGACGGGGCCGGAGGAGCGGATGTGCTGACAGATGACCTCGGGACGCCGGTCGACCTGCCGCGGCCGCCGCGGCGGGTGGTCTCGCTGGTGCCCTCGCTCACCGAGGCGCTGGCGGCGACCGTGCCCGAGCGGCTGGTGGGCGCCACCGACTGGTGCACCCACCCCGCCGGCCTCGACGTGACCCGGGTGCGGGGCACCAAGAACCCCGAGCGGGCCGCGATCGTGGCGCTGGGCCCCGACCTGGTGGTGGCCAATCGCGAGGAGAACCGCCGGCTCGACGTGGACCGGCTGCGCGCGGCCGGCGTCCCGGTGTGGGTCACCGTCATCGAGTCGGTCGACCAGGCGCTGGCCTCGATGCGCCGGCTGTTCGCCGAGGTCCTCGACGCCGGTGAGCCGGGCTGGCTGGCCGAGGCCGCCGCGGTCTGGGCCGAGCCGGCGCCGGGGAGCCGGCTGCGGGTCGCCGTCCCGGTCTGGCGGGACCCGTGGATGGTCGTCGGCCCGCGCACCTTCACCGGCGACGTCCTCGCCCGGCTCGGCCTGGTCAACGTCTTCGCCGACGCGGCCGACCGCTACCCGAAGGTGACGGTCGACGAGATCGCCGGCGCGGCGCCCCGCGTCGTCGTCCTCCCCGACGAGCCCTACCTCTTCACCGCGGACGACGGCCCGGAGGCGTTCCCCGGCACGCGGTGCGCGCTGGTCTCCGGCCGCGACCTCACCTGGTACGGCCCGTCCCTCGGCCCCGCCCGCGCGCGGCTGTCGGCGGCGATCCGCGGCTGACGGTCGCGCCGTGTCCGCATCGGAGGCGGCGCCGCTCGCACGACGTCCCCGTGGGGACGTCCACGCGGTGCGCGGTCCCGTCCGGGCAGATGTCGATGCCACGGACTCGGCCACGCCGCGGGCGTGCTGCTCGACCTGCGCCGGGTCGAGCACGTCGAGTTGCGCGACGGTCGCCCGGTCGCCGGTGCTTGTGATGCGGTCGGCGACCGGCTGCAGGCGGGTGGCGGTGCGGCCGGCGAGGTGGCCGCGGGCGCCTACGGCGGCGAAGGCTGGGCCACGGCCGAGCCGGTCGGTCGGCCCCCGCCGTGGACGATCGCTGTCTCCCGTTCGAGCCGCACGGAGGTGCCCTCTCGGGACGCGGAGGGACGTGGCGGTGGACTCAGTCGCGGGCCCGGGAGCCGAGTGTCACGGGCCGGCGCTCCCTGTCTGCGGCTGTGCTGTGGGGGCGATCGCGGGACCGCCGCGAGCGCGCGGGCGGTGGCGACTCGGCAGCTCTCCAGGGCCGCGTCGAGGGTGATGTCGTCCACCCCGGCGAGCGCCCGGCTGACCGCACACCCGGCCTTGGCGGCCCGAGCGGCCTGCTCGAACCCCGTGGCGTCGAGGCCCTCGACCTCGCCGCGGACGGTCAGGGCGATTCTCGTGATGGTCGGCGCGCCGTCCCTCTGACCGAGGGTCACGTCGGCGGAGACCTCCAGCGACTGAGGCGTGCCACCGGCTCTGGCGATCTCGTGGGCCAGCGCCATCGACAAGCACGACGAGTGAGCTGCCGCGACCAGCTCCTCGGGACTCGTGGTGCCGTCGGCGTCGTCGGCCGTGCGCCTGGGCAAGGAGACGTCGAAGGTGCCCACCTCGGAGCTGCTGAGCTCGACCTGGCCGGACCCCTCCTGCAGGGTGCCGTTCCAGGCGGTACGGGCGGTGCGGACGACCATGGGGCTCCTCCTCGGCTCGGGACGGCCGCGCCGAACGGGCGGCCGCGTAGTCGTCCAGTCGTTCGGGGGGCCATCCGCCGCGCTCGGATCCGCCGCTGCGGTCCTCGCCCGGCGCACCGACCCCCTTGCACCACTCCGTCGACGGGGACGGACGTGGGGTGATGAATTGCGAGGTCGCGGCTGCTCCCTCGATGGCTCCGTCGTCCCGACGGACCGGACCGCGCCGATGTCGGCGCCCGCGCTGCGCTCGACCCGCATCGCGGCGGAGGCTGGGTGGGCGACCGGCTCATCGGATGAGGACGCCGTCCGCGCGGCTGACCTGCCACATGTGGCCGTCGGGATCGGTGAACGCGCCGGCGTAGGCGTCCGGACTCCGAACAGCCGCGGAGTCGTCATCCGCAGGGGCGGGGCCCCACGTCTGGCTCTCGGCGGCGTAGACGATGTCGCCGCCGGCGTCCTGCGCGCGGCGCATCAGCTCGTCGACCTGGGCATCGGTGGCCAGCCCGATCACGACCAGGCACTCGTGCGCACTCCGGGGTGATCGGCGCCGACGACCGATCACCCAGCCGAAGCCGACCGCCGGGATCAGCATCACGCGCAGGCCGACGCTGATCTCGAACTGCAGGGGCTCGGGGAGGCCGTCGTCCCCCGGCTCACCGACTGCCACGAACCCGAGGGCGCTGTAGAAGGCGTGTGACACCGATCGATCGCGAATGGGCAGGCACACGGTTGCGCGGTCGAGTTCCACCATGCCCCCTCGGGACGGATCGGGCTGCCTCAGTACCGACCCGACAGGCTCCCGAGAGTCATCGCTCGAGGGCACAGCCGGCGCCGGCGGTCGCTCTCGCTGCACGCCGACGGAGGGCTGCGACGTCCCACGGACCGCCGCCACGTGCGCCGCCGCGACACCACCGCTCGATCGCCCGCAACGGCCGCGATGCCGTCCTCCTCCGGGCACCTGCTCAGGGCCGCGTTCCCGTGGAGCGTGCAAGGGGCGGCTTGACGACGTTCCCGCGGGAACGTCAGCACGCAGGTGGCGCAGGAGCCCGACAGTTGCACGTCCGCGAGGGGCCCGTCCACGGACGTGCACGAGGAACTCGGGAGGTCACCATTCGTCGAGGATGCGCTGTGCCGCGGCCAGTAGCCGGCCGTCCTCGACGGCCGCTGCGATGGTCCCATCGGCGAACCGCTCGCCACGGACGAACATGGTGACCAGACGGACGGCATCCGCTACCGGCGCGCGTCGCACCGCCGCGGCGTCCGGGTACCGGCGACCGCCCTGCCAGTGCATCCGGTCGAACCTGGTGACGGCGTGTGCTCGACCGAGCGCCGTGACGAGCTCGTCCACCGCGGGGTGGTGGACGGGGAACGGCAGCTGGATGACACCGTCGGCGTTCGGCGCTCCGCCGTGCCACTCGGCCAAGGGTGGAGGCGCATGCCGGACGGCCTCCACGGCCGCTCGCAGTCGAGCCCGATCCCGAGCCCCGGCGGTTCGGAGCCCACCGATCACGTGCGCGTCATCGGCGTCCCCGCTGCCCGGCGACCCCTCGGCCTGGAAGGCGACCACGGCGCCAGTGTCTCCGAAGCCGCCCTCAGGGCGAGTTGACGACGCTGTCCTTGAGCGGCTCACCGGGGGACACGCTTCGAGGCTGAGGGAGTTGCGGGGCGCAAGCGGCTGGGCGACAGGTGGTGGCGAGGCCCAGGTGCCGTGGAGCGGCTGCATCTGCCGGCTCACGATCAGGACCGATGCGGGAGTGCACGGGGTGCTGACAGCGCCTTTCGCTCTGAGTCGGGCGCCTTCCGAGAGACAGCCGCCTCGACCTCCCGCGAGCTCGCGGACGAGACAGTCGCCATCACCGCCGAGCAAGATGGTCAGACGCTGGGCTGTCTCGTGACCAGCCGGTCGACCGCGGTCTGCACTCTCGGGCGGCCGTCCAGACCGGCGGACGAGGCGACGTCACGCAGGGGCGCCGAGCGGCGGGTGCTCGAGCACGCGGGGCTTGTACTCGACCAGCTGGATGCGGCCGTCGAAGGTGCGGTGCTCGATCATCTCGAGGGCGACGTCCGGATAGCCGTCGTAGATGCGTTCTGCGCCCGTGGCCCCGGTGATCACCGGGAACATCCCGACCCGGAAGCGGTCGACGAGTCCGGCTCGTAGCAGGGACCGGCACAGGCTGAGGCTGCCGATCGTGCTGAGGAGCCCCGAGCCACTCGACTTCATGGCGCGGACCACCTCGACGGCGTCGTCGCGGACGAGCGTGGAGTTGGCCCACGTCAGTGGCTCCTCGAGTGAGGAGGAGAACACCACCTTGGACGCTCGCGTGAGCTCGTCGACGGACGCCTCTTCTTCGGGCCTGAACTCGTCTTGGCCATCCGGGAGCTCGCCGGCGGCGAAGCCCGACATCAGGCGGTAGGTGTTCGCTCCCATCAGGTAGGTGGCCTCGGGCTGCTCGCCGAGCCATGCGAGGTACTCCGGGCCCTCGAGGCCCCAGAACCCGGGCCATCCCTCTCCCGATGCGTAGCCGTCGAGGGAGGTGATGAAGTCGACGAGAAGCTCCGACATGGCGGTCTCCTTTCCTCGGGTGTCACGAGCTTGGACCGGCCGGCAGCCACGAACTCATTGGCCGCGCTGTGGGGTGACGAGGAGACCCATGACGCTGCAACGTCCCACGTTCCAGCAGCTGGGTCTGGACATGGAGCAGGTGAGGGTCCGCATCGGCGACGACGAGATCCTGGTGTCGTGGCAGCCTCCTGATCGGCCGCCGGATGGCCAGCGTCAGGGCGCCGAAGGCATGTGCGGCACCGACAGTGGCGAGGTCAGCGTCGTCAGTCGCGACGGGCGGTGCTGGAAGTGCCCCGCCGGTCGACCTGAGACTGGGCCGGAGCTCCCGTCGCCCTGAGCCGCCCGCTGTGGGACGCCGCTGCTACAAGACTCCATCCGTCCCGTTGGTGTCACCCTCAGGGCGAGGTCGCCCCGTCCCGCGCCGCAGCCGCAAGGTGGCAGTCCACCACTCCCTGAGCGACCCCATGTGGAGGTCGTACCAGGGATGCCAGTCGGGGTTCGCCGGTCGTGGCAATCCCCGCCCGAAGGGATGAGCGACTTCGACGACGCTCTGTGCCTGGAGCCGCCTTCTGGGACACCTCCTCAACTGGTGCCGGAATCGACCTCGGTCGTTCCTCACCACGTTCCCGGCGGTCGGTCGAACGCCCCTGGGCGGTCTGCTACCGGAGGGAGTGTCCCCGTCGCAGCCTCACCCAGCTGACGAGGGCGAGGGCCGCGCTCACGGCTGCCAGGGCGACCCACACCCAACCCAGGACCGTGTCGCCGCGGCGGAGGTGGGTCATCGCCACGCCTGCGCTGAGCAGCACGAAGAGCAGGGAGAAGACGAGTCGGGTGCGCCACCGCCGAGACGCCTCCGCCCTCTCCATCCCCCTGACGGTATCGGCGACCACCGGTCACGGCCTGGACGGCGTCCGGCGCCGGCGTAGCCATCCGCAACGGCGCGCCCGACCCCGAGCAGACGGCATCCGGGTGCCGATGAGTCCCGCGGCCGGTGAGGGTCTCCCTGACATGGATCTCGAGCCCGTCCGCGCCGTGCTGCAGCGGCAGGTCGGCAGCGGCCGGCTGCCCGGCTTCGTCGCCGCGGTGCGCCACCGCGGCGAGACCGAGGTGCTCACCGGCGGGACGACCGCGGTCGGCGGGGCGGCGCCGATGCGGGAGGACACCCTGTTCCGGCTGGCCTCGGTGACCAAGCCCTTCGCCGGGGCCCTGACCCTCGCCCTGGTCGAGGACGGCGTCCTCGGCCTCGACGACCCGGTGGAGCGCTGGCTGCCCGAGCTCGCGTCGCCGCGGGTGCTGCGCGACCGCTCCGGCCCCCTGTCGGACACCGTGCCCGCCGAGCGGCCGATCACCGTGCGGCACCTGCTCACCAACACCCCCGGGTTCGGCGGCCTCTGGGACGGCAGCCCGCTGGACCGCGCCATCGAGGAGCGCGAGATCGGCCCGGGGCCCTGGTCGCCGCCCGTGGCGCCGGACGAGTACCTGCGCCGGCTCGCCGAGCTGCCCCTGGCCGCCCACCCCGGCGAGGTCTGGCTCTACCACCTGGCCAGCGACGTGCTCGGCGTCCTGCTGTCCCGTGCGACCGGGCGTCCGGTGACCGACCTGCTGGCCGAGCGGGTCACCGGGCCCCTCGGCCTGGCCGACACCGCCTTCTGGACGCCGGACCCCGACCGGCTGGCCACCTGCTACCTGCCCACCGAGGACGGCCTCGAGGTGCTCGACGCGCCCGGCGGGTTCGGCCGGCCGCCGGCGTTCGAGGGTCTGGCCGCCGGCCTGGTGTCGACGGCGCCGGAGGTCGTGGCCTTCTACGCCGCGCTGGCCGACGGCGGCGCCCCGGTGCTGCCCGCCGCTGCGGTCGCCGCGATGACCGCCGACGCGCTGAGCGGCCCGCAGCGGGCGGCGGCTGCGGACTTCCTCGGCCCCGGCATCTCCTGGGGGTTGCAGGTCGGGGTCTGCGTCGAGGCCGCCCGCCCCTGGCAGACGCCCGGGCGGTGGGGCTGGGACGGCGGCACGGGCACCAGCGCCTGGGCCGACCCGGCGCGGGACCTGGTCGGGGTCCTGCTCACCCAGCGCCTCTACGGCGGCCCCGACGACGAGCCGGTCGAGTTCTGGCAGACCCTCTCCGCCTGCGTCTGACTCAGCTCGGCGGCCGGGTCCGGATCAGGTTCATCGCCACCATGCTCAGCGCGACCACGCCGTCCTGGTTGGCCAGCTCGATCCGCGTGCGCACCAGGCCCCGGTCGGGCTTGGACCGCGACAGCCGGGCCTCCTCGACGGTGACCCGCAGGGTCAGCTCGTCGCCGGGGCGCACCGGCGCGATCCAGCGCAGCTCGTCGACGCCGGGGGAGCCCAGGCTGGAGACGGGGGAGAGGTACTCGTCGGCGAACAGCCGCATCATCAGCGCGCAGGTGTGCCAGCCGCTGGCGATCAGCCCGCCGAACGGGCCGGCCGCGGCGGCAGTCGCGTCGACGTGGAAGGGCTGCGGGTCGAAGCGCCGGCCGAAGTCGACGACGTCGGCCTCCTCCACCCGCAGCGGGCCGAACTCCGCCGTCGTCCCGGGCACGTAGTCCTCGAACCAGTGCTCGCCGGTCCGGTGTGGGCTGCTCACCGGCCCGAACGTAGTGCCCGGTGGTCGTCGTCACAGGTTGCTAGCGTGACCGGCGTGCAGCCCCCTCCCGGCCCCCTCGCCGGCATCCGCGTCGTCGAGCTGGCCGGGCTGGGGCCGGCGCCCTTCGCCTGCATGCTGCTGGCCGAGCTCGGTGCCGACGTCGTGCGGGTGGACCGGCCCGGTGGCGGCACGCAGCTGGTCTCCCCGGCCAAGGAGGCGCTGCACCGCAGCCGGCCGTCGATCGCCGTCGACCTGAAGAGCCCGGCCGGCCGCGACGTCGTCCTCCGGCTCGTCGAGTCCGCCGACGTGCTGGTCGAGGGGCTGCGGCCCGGCGTCACCGAGCGGCTCGGCGTCGGCCCCGACGACTGCGCCGCGCGCAACCCGCGGCTGGTCTACGCGCGCATGACCGGCTGGGGCCAGGACGGGCCGCTCGCCGCCCGCGCCGGCCACGACATCAACTACCTCGGCCTCACCGGCGCCCTGCACGCCATCGGGCCGGCGGACAAGCCGGTCCCGCCGCTCAACATCGGCGCGGACTTCGGCGGCGGCGCCATGTTCCTGGTCGTCGGTGTCCTCGCCGCGCTGCTGGAGCGCGGGACGAGCGGGCGGGGGCAGGTCGTCGACGCCGCGATGGTGGACGGCGCCAGCGCGCTGGTCACGATGGTCTACGGGATGCTCGGCGCCGGCCTGTGGCAGGACCGGCGCGCGGTCAACCTGCTCGACGGCGGGGCGCCGTTCTACGACACCTACGCCTGCGCCGACGGCCGGCACGTGGCGGTCGGCGCCATCGAGCCGCAGTTCTACGCCCAGTTCCTGCACGGCCTCGGCTTCGACGGCGACCTGCCCGGCGGCCAGTACGACGTCGACCGGTGGCCCGAGCAGCGGCAGCGGATCGCCGAGGTCTTCGCCACCCGGACCCGCGACGAGTGGACGGCGGTCTTCGAGGGCACCGACGCCTGCGTCACCCCGGTCCTCGGGCTCACCGAGGCCCCGGCGCACCCGCACCTGGCCGCCCGCGGCACCTTCACCGACCGCGACGGCTCCCCGCAGCCGGCCCCCGCCCCGCGCTTCTCCCGGACGCCGGGCGCGGTCCGCGGCGCCCCTCGGGCACCGGGGCAGGACACCCGGACGGCGCTGGCGGCGTGGGGCTTCTCGGCGGACGAGGTCGACCGGCTGCTGGAGGCCGGCGCGGTGGTCCAGGCCGACTGACCGAGAACCCCGAGCACGAGGAGCCCCGGTGACGGACGAGGTACTGGTCGAGCGGCGCGAGGCCGTGCAGGTGATCACTCTCAACCGGCCGGAGGCGCGCAACGCGCTGACCCGGGCCGTCGCGGAGGCGGTGGCCGCGGCCGTCGACGAGCTCGACGCGTCCGACGAGCTGCGGGTCGGCGTGCTGACCGGCGCCGGGGGCACCTTCTCGGCCGGTATGGACCTCAAGGCGTTCCTGCGCGGGGAGACCCCGGCGATCGAGGGCCGCGGGTTGTGCGGCATCACCCGGACCCCGCCGCGCAAGCCGCTGATCGGTGCGGTCGAGGGCTGGGCGCTGGCCGGGGGCTTCGAGCTGCTGCTCGCCTGCGACCTCGTGGTCGCCGCCGAGACCGCGCGCTTCGGCGTCCCGGAGGTGAAGCGCTCGCTGGTGGCCGCCGGGGGCGCCGCGCTGCAGCTGCCAAAGCGGCTGCCGCTGCCCCTGGCGCTGGAGATGCTCCTGACCGGCGACCCGATCGACGCGGCCCGCGCCGCCGCCGTCGGCCTGGTCAACCGGCTGACCCAGGAGGGCGGCGCGCTCGACGGGGCGCTCGCGCTGGCCGCGACCATCGCGGCGAACGGGCCCCTCGCCGTGGCCGCGACCAAGCAGATCGCCCGGGGCAGCGCCGACTGGACCTCCGAGGAGGGCTGGGCGCGGCAGGACGAGCTGGTCGCCCCGGTGTTCACCAGCGAGGACGCCCGGGAGGGCTCGGCCGCCTTCGCGGAGAAGCGCCCGCCGGTCTGGCGGGGGCGCTGAGCGGGTGGTCCTCCGCCTGCCGGGAGCCCGCTCGGAGGACCCGGGCGCGCGGTGGTAGACCGGTCCGGAGCAGTTCCGCGTCCGGAGGTCCGGCGCGCCGGACGAGGGGGACCATGAGCGCGGAGACCACGCCGGACGCCGGGGCCGTCCCCGGGCCGGCGGCGGCCCCGGCACCGCTCGGCGCGCTGGGCATCCTGCGCATCGGCGGCTTCCTGGTGCTCTACCTCAACGCCGCGGCGGTGTTCATCGGCGTCATGGCCCAGGCCATCGCCCGCAGCTGGCTGGCCTTCCAGCTCACCGGCTCCAACGCCGCACTCGGCGGGGTGCTGCTCTCCTTCGGCGTCGCGCTGCTCGTCGCCACGCCGTGGGGCGGGGTGGCCGCCGACCGGCTGCCCAAACGCCTCGTGCTGCAGGCCTCGGTCCTGCTCCTGGCCACCTCCAGCGCCTGGATCGGCCTGGCCATCGTCTTCGACGTCATCGCCTACTGGATGCTGCTCGGCGCCGGCGTGCTCCAGGCCGTCGGGTTCGCGCTGTTCAACCCCGCCCGGATGGCGTTCCTCGCCGAGCTGGTGCCGCGCGGCTCGCTGCCGCAGGCGGTCTCGCTGCTGCTGGTCAACACCGAGGTCAGCCGGGTGGTCGGCCCGGCGCTGGCCGGGGTGGTGATCGGCGCGGTGACGTGGGGGACCGCGGCGATCTTCCTGGCCAGCGCGGTCCTCGCCACGATCGGCGTCCTGCTCACGGCGGCGCTGCCGCCGGGCCGCCGTCGCGGGGAGGCGCCGGACCGCTCACCGCTCGGGGAGCTGGCCGACGGGGTGCGCTACGTCCGCCGGCACCCGGAGCTGTCCGCGCTGACCTGGTGCGGCATCGGCGTGACGATGTGCGGGATGCCCTACCTGGCCTTCATGCCGACCATCGCCAGCGACCTGTTCGGGCTGGGCTCGGTCGGCTACGGCGTCCTGTCCGCCACGTCGGCCGTCGGCGGGGTCAGCGCCGGGCTGCTGCTGGGCCGCCGCTCCTCGCGGACGGGGGAGACGCGGGTGTTCGCGCTGTCGGGTGCCCTGTTCGGCCTGGCGATCTGCGGGCTGGCCGTGGCGCCCAGCGCCTGGGTCGCCGTCGTCGTCCTGCTCCTGCTGGGCGGGGCGATGCTGGCCTTCCAGACGACCAACCAGTCCCAGCTGCTGAGCCTCTCGGACATGGAGTACCACGGGCGCGTGCAGGGGCTGATCATGTTGAGCTTCGGCGCCTTCGGCATCGCCGCCCTGCCCCTCGGGCTGCTCGCCGACCTCGTCGGCCTGCGCGTCACGCTGGCCGCGATGGGCGGTGGCGTGCTGCTGTTCGTGCTGCTGTTCGCACTGGTCAGCCGCAGGCGGGTGGCCGCGGCCACCCGCCTGCGCGACCTGGGCTGAGGCCGGCTCAGCCGCGCCAGTCGACCCCGGGGATCGTCGCGCTCCAGGACTCCGCGATCCGGCCGCCCTCCACCCGGTGCACCACCAGCCAGGTGACCACCGACGTCTCCCCGGTGTCGAGGTTGACCCCCGTCGTCGTGGCGCGGGTCCACACCCGGTCGTCAGCGGCCACCTGGTCGTCGATCGTGGTCGCCGCGTCGTGCAGCAGCTGCCAGGAGGCGCTGACCTCGCGCGAGAAGTCGGCGCGGCTCAGCGAGCGCGTGCCGGCGGACGAGTGCCGGACGTAGGGCTCGGCGATCAGCTCCTCGATCACGCCGAGGTCCCGCCGGTTCCACAGCCCGTCCCAGTACCGCCGCACGATCGCCGTCGCCGCCTGCGCGTCCACGAGGGTCCCTCAGTCCACGACCACCCGGCCGGGCGGGAGCAGGGGCTCACGCCGGAGCTCGGTGCGGGCCACCGAGCGCAGGTGCACCTCGTCGGGACCGTCGAACAGCCGCATCGCGCGGTGCCAGGCGTACATGGCCGCCAGCGGCGTCACGTCGGTCATCCCCGCGCCGCCGTGCACCTGGATCGCCCGGTCGATGACCCGGGTGGCCGCCCGGGGGACGGCGACCTTGGCCATGGCCACGAGGTCCTTGGCGGCCTTGTTGCCCTCGGTGTCGATCACCTGGCACGCGCGGTGGCACAGCAGCCGGGCCTGCTCGATCTCCAGCCGCGACTCGGCGACCTGCTGCTGGACGACGCCCTGGTCGGCCAGCGGCCCCCCGAAGGCCACCCGCTGCTGGGCCCGCTGCACCAGCAGCGCCAGGGCGCGCTCGGCCGCGCCGAGGGCCCGCATGCAGTGGTGGATCCGGCCCGGCCCCAGGCGCGCCTGGGCCGCGGCGAACCCGCCGCCCTCCTCGCCGACGACGTTGGACACCGGCACCCGCACGTCCTCGAAGCGGACCTGGGCGTGCCCGTGCTGGTCGTGGTGCCCCAACACCGGGTAGTCGCGGACGACGGTGAGGCCGGGGGTGTCCCGCGGCACGATCACCATCGTCTGCTGCCGGTGCGTCGGCGCCGACGGGTCGGTCTTGCCCATGAGGATGAACAGCGCGCAGCGCGGGTCCATCGCGCCGCTGGTCCACCACTTGCGGCCGTTGATGACGTACTCGTCACCGTCGCGCTCGACGCGGGTGCCGATGTTGGTCGCGTCGCTGCTGGCGACGTCGGGCTCGGTCATGGCGAACGCCGAGCGGATCTCCCCGTTCAGCAGCGGCTCGAGCCACTCCTTCTTCTGCTGCTCGGTGCCCAGCAGGTGCAGCAGCTCCATGTTGCCGGTGTCGGGGGCGGCCGAGTTGATCGCCTCGGGCGCGAGGTCCAGGCTCCAGCCCGACAGCTCGGCGATCGGCGCGTACTCGAGCTGGGTGAGGCCGGACTCCGCGGGCAGGAACAGGTTCCACAGGCCGCGCTCGCGGGCCTTGCGCTTGAGCTCCTCGACCACCGGCGGCACCTCGTGGCCGTCGGGCCCGGCCGCGCGGCGGTGCGCCTGGTACTCGGCCTCGGCGGGCAGCACCTCCTCCCGCATGAAGGCGAGCATGAGGTCGTACAGCTCCCGGGCGCGGGCCGAGGGGGCGGCCAGTTCGTTCGCGGTCATCAGGACCTCCAGTCGGGCCGTGCGGACGCTCCGCTAGCGACCGTAGGGACTCCCCGGCCCGCCCGCGCGGGGGCCCCCGCGTCAGCCCTGCGGATCCGCCGCTGCGGCGGCCTCGACGGCCCGCTCGGTGACGCCCAGGCCGGCGAGCAGCCCGGCGCCGCCCTCCGCCTCGAGCAGCGCCAGCAGCAGGTGCTCGGTGTCGACCGCGTCGTCGTCGCGGCGCGAGGCGATCGCGAAGGTGAGCTCCAGGGCCGAGCGGGCCGCGGCGTCGAAGGGCACGAAGTCGGGCACGTCGGCGGCCGGCGGGGAGAACGAGCCCGCCGCGGCGGCCCGCACGGCCTCGGCCGTGCGGCCGTCGGCGAGCAGCGCCCGAGCCGCGACGCCGTCGGGGTCGGCGAGCAGCCCCAGGACCAGGTGGGCGGTGCCGATCTCCGGGCTGCCGGCCGCCCGGGCCTCGTTCTGGGCCGCCACCACCGCGCCGCGGGCCCGGTCGGTGAACCGGCCGAAGCCCTCCTCGGGGTCCAGCGCCGACGAGCGGCCGGGGTCCCGGCCGACGAACCGCTTCTGCGCCGCCTGCCGGGTCACGCCCATGCTCCGCCCGATGTCGGACCACGAGGCACCCGACCGGCGGGCCTGGTCCACGAAGTGGCCGATGAGGGAGTCGGCGACCTCGCCGATGTGGTCGGCCAGGACCACCGCGCTGGTGAGCTGCCGGAGGACGTCGTCGTCGGCCCGCTGGATGGCCGCGATGAGGTCGTCGAGACGGACGGTGGACCGCAGTTGCACAGGAGGCGTCATGCGTCAACCGTAGGTTGACGCCGTCCGGGGTGTCAACACCAGGTTGACGCTCAGCCGGTCGCCTCCGCGGCCCGGGCCACGTCGAGGTGCGGCCGGGACTGCCACAGCGCCCACTCGGCGCTGATCTCGCCGGCCGTGCGGAGCAGCCGGGGCAGGTGCGCGGAGAGGAGGTGCTCGGTGGGGGTCTCCGCAGCGTGCACGGTGACGTTCATGGCCGCCCGGACCGCGCCGGACCCGTCGCGCACCGGGACGGCGACCGACCGGATGCCGGGGGCGAGCTCCTCGTCGGCCAGCGCCCAGCCGCGTGCCCGCACCTCGGTGAGCTCCGCGCGCAGCCGGTCGTCGTCCCGGCCGGGGGAGGACGGCAGGCCCGAGCGGCTCGGCCGGGCCAGCGCCGCGTCGAGCTCGGCGGGGGAGAGGGCCGCGAGGAGCACCTTGCCCTGGGAGGTCTGCCGGGCCGGGAAGCGGGTGCCGATCTCCACCCGGAGGGTGATCAGCTTGGGCACCGACACCCGGGCGACGTAGACGACGTCGGACCCGTCGAGCTGGGTCATCGACGAGGACTCCCCGGTGCTGGCGACCAGGCGGGCCAGGTGTGGGCGGGCGATGTCCCACAGCCCGAGCGCACCGACGTAGGCCATGCCCAGGGTGAGCACGCGCGGCGTCAGCGAGAACGCGTTGCCGGTCGAGCGGACGAAGCCCAGCTCCTCCAGGGTGAGCAGCAGCCGCCGGGCGGTGGGCCGGGCCAGGCCCGCCGCCGTCGCCACCTCGGAGAGGGTCATGCTGGGGTGGTCCGCGTCGAAGCAGGCCAGCACGTCGAGCCCCCGGGCCAGGGCCTCGACGAAGTCCGGCCCGGTACCTCGCCCCGCCATGCGGCGTCCTCCTGTCGTCCTGGCGCCGGCGCGTCGTCCGGCCGGTGTGCGGCGGGGGAGGCCCGGGTGACCGGACCTCCCCCGTGGACCCCTGTAGGGCCCCCGCCGTGCGTGGCGGGGCAGGGGGTCTTCGGTCAGCGGCCGAGCACCCGGTCCTCGGACCCCGACCGCTTCGACTCGTCCTTGAAGTCGGTGTACCGGTACGGGTTCTCGAGGATCTCCTGCTCTGCGGCGGGCTTGTCCGGGAACATGCCCGCGTTCCACGCCTCCTCGCCGAGCTCGGCGCGCAGGTGGTCGACGGTGGCCTCGACCTCGCGCCGGACCGCCGCCAGGTCGACGCCGACCAGCTCGTGGGCGTGCTTCACGACCCGGCCGTCGACGACGACCGTGTGCACGTCCGCGCGCTGGGCCTGGAAGGCGACGTGGCCGAGCGGGTTGAGCAGCGGGAAGGACACCGGCGACCGGTCGTTCTTGATCAGGACGACGTCGGCCTTCTTGCCCACCTCGAGGCTGCCGAGGTCGGCGTCCCGGCCGATGGTGTGCGCGCCGCCGCGGGTGGTCCACTCGACCACCTGCTGGGCCCGCAGCCGCAGGTGGGTGATGGTCTCGCCCTTGAGGTGGGCGTCCATGTGCTCGGCCATGCGGTCGGCGTTGAGCGTGGCCCGCATGGCGGAGAACATGTCGCCGCTCCACCAGACGCTGGTGTCCATCGAGAGCGACACCGGGATGCCGTACTGCATCACCTGGGCCGTGGGGGCGTGGCCCTGCCCGGCACTGCACTCGGACTCGGTGGCGACCGAGATCGAGCCCCCGGTCGCGGCGATCCGCTGGTAGCTGTCGGCGGTGAGGGTGGCGGCGTGCACGTAGGTCGTCTCGGGCGTCATGAACCCGTGCTCGTGCATCTGCTGGATGCCGGTGTCGTTGGTGGCGGCCCAGACGCCGGCGTGCGTGGTGACCGGGATGCCCATGTCGCGGGCGGCCTCGAAGGCGGCCTTCTCGGGGAAGGCCGGGTCGCCGGTGACGTCGAAGGCGATCTGCACGCCCATCATGTCGTCGCCCGCGTCGCGCAGCCGCTCCAGGAACGACCGGACGGCGGGGTCGGTGGTCCACTCCCACGGGCCCTGCTGGATGTTGCCGTAGGCCAGCACGAACCGGCCGGGGACCGAGCGCAGCGCCTCCAGCGCGGCCTCGCCGTGCTCCACCGACTGCAGGCCGTGGGACCAGTCGACGGTCGTGGTGACGCCGGCGTCGAGGGACTCGATGGCGGCCAGCCGGTTGCCGGCGGCGATGTCCTCGGGCCGGAACTTCTTGCCGTGCTCGAGGTAGTACCAGACGAAGTACTGGGTGAGTGTCCAGTCCGCGCCGTACCCCCGCATGGCGGTCTGCCACATGTGCCGGTGGGTGTCGATCATGCCGGGCATGACGATGCCGTCGCTGGCGTCGATCACCTGGGCGCCCTCGGGGGCCTCCAGGCCCGGGCCCACCGCGGCGATCCGGTCGTCGACGACGAGGACGTCGGCGTCGGGGAGCACCGTGCAGGCGTCGTCCATCGTGAGCACCGTGCCGCCGCGCAGGAGCAGGGGCCGGCCGGGCTGGGGGACGGCCCCGTCGTCGGAACTGGTCATGCGTCTCCTCCTCGAGACAGGCGACCGTCAGCGGACCTGCGTCCGTATACCGGTCAGTACATCGGACCTGGCCACCTTGGTCGGGGTGTGACGAGACTGTCAAGACGCGCTCGCGCGTGGCGCCGGGTCCGCGCGGCGGGAGTGCGTCTTGACACCCGTGGGTAACGCCTCAAGACTTCCCGGCACGGACAGCGGACCATCGTCCGTATGCCGGTCGACCAGTGATGAGAGGTGCACTGACGAATGACCGCACAGCGACCCGTCCCGGGCGCGACACCGGGGCGGGGACCCCTCGCGGGTCTGCTGGTCGCCGACTTCTCCCGCGTCCTCGCCGGGCCGTACGCGACCATGCTGCTCGCCGACCTGGGCGCCGAGGTCGTCAAGGTCGAGAGCCCTGCCGGTGACGACACCCGCAGCTGGGCCCCGCCGGTCCGCGACGGCGTCTCCACCTACTACCTCGGCGTCAACCGCAACAAGCGGTCCATCGCACTGGACCTCAAGGACCCCGACGACGCGGCCGCGGCCCGGGAGCTGGCCCGCCGCGCGGACGTGCTGGTCGAGAACTTCAAGCCCGGCGGCCTGGCCCGCTTCGGCCTGGACTACGAGACCGTCGCCGAGGACAACCCCGGGGTCGTCTACGCCTCGATCAGCGGCTTCGGCAGCGGCCCGGAGGGCCGGAAGCTGCCCGGCTACGACCTCATCGTGCAGGCCATCTCCGGCCTGATGAGCCTCACCGGCGACCCGGACGGCGAGCCCTACCGCGCCGGGATCTCTGTCTTCGACGTGATGGCCGGGCTGCACGCGACGATCGGCGTGCTGAGTGCGCTCAACGCCCGGCACGAGAGCGGCCGGGGGCAGCACGTCGAGGTCAACCTGATGTCCTCGGCGCTGTCCGGGCTGGTCAACCACTCCAGCGCCTACGTCGCCGGCGGCGTCGTCCCGTTCCGGATGGGCAACAGCCACCCCAGCCTGTTCCCGTACGAGCCGCTGCCCTGCGCCGACGGCGACCTGATCATCACCGCCGGCAACAGCGGGCAGTTCCGCAAGCTGGTCGAGGTCCTGGGCGTGCCCGAGCTCGCCGACGACCCCCGGTTCCTGCGCAACGAGGACCGCACTGCCAACCGCGACCAGCTGCGGCCGCTGCTCGTCGAGCGGCTGCGCAGCCGCAGCAAGCACGAGTGGTTCCGCGACATCATCGCCGCCGGCGTGCCGTGCGGGCCGATCAACACCGTCGACCAGGGCGTCGCCTTCGCCGAGGAGGTGGGCCTGGACCCCGTGGTCACCGTGGGGGAGGGGGACGCCGCGGTGCCGTCGGTGCGCAACCCGATCAGGTTCTCTTCCACCCCGGCCGACTACCGCTTGCCCCCACCCCGGCTCGACGAGCACGGTGCGGAGATCCGCGAGTGGCTGGCCGCGCCGGCCGCCCGCACCGCCGACGGGGAGGAGGTCCAGGCGTGAGCGACGACGGCCGTCCCGTCTACCCGACGGCGCTGGGTGCCTCCAGCCTGGAGAGCATCACCCTGCTGGGGTCGGACCTGGCCCGCGACGTCATGGGCGAGGTCGGCTTCGGTGAGCTGGCCTTCTGGCTGGCCACGCAGCGGCGCCCGTCGAAGGGCGAGACCCGCGTCTTCGAGGCGGTCCTGGCGGCGCTGGCCGACCACGGCTTCACCCCGACTGCGATCGTCACCCGGCTGACCTACCTGTCCGCGCCGGACTCGGTGCAGGGCGCGCTGGCCGCGGGCCTGCTCGGCGGGGGCTCCCGGTTCCTCGGCGTGACGGAGGACTGCGGCCGCTTCCTGCACGACGTCCTCACCTCGGTGGAGGGCGAGCTGCCCACCGACGACGCCGGCTGGGACGCCCTGGCGCTGGAGACGGTCACCGCCCAGCGCGCGGCCCGGCGCTTCGTCCCGGGTCTGGGCCACCACGTGCACAAGAACGGCGACCCGCGGACCCCACGGCTGTTCGCGATCGCCGAGGAAGAGGGCCTCTACGGTCCGCACCTGTCGCTGTTCGCCGCGATCGGGCGCGTGCACTCCCAGGTGCTCGGCAAGACCCTGCCGCTCAACGGCGCCGGCGTGTGCGGAGCCGCGCTGGCCGACCTGGGGCTGCCCCTGGAGCTGCTGCGCGGGTTCGCGCTGCTGGCCCGCACCGCCGGGCTGATCGGCCAGCTGGCCGAGGAGCTGCGGCACCCGGTCGGCAACGAGGTCTTCCTGTCGGTGGACCTCAACAACCGGTCCGTCGCCCCCGACCCCTACGTCCCGGACCCGCTGCCGGGCACCCACTCGGACACCGACACCAACGGAGGTCGTCGTGGCTGAAGTAGCCGCGGTCATCGCATCCACGCACCACCCGTTCTTCTACCGCGCCAAGACCTCGACCGGCGCCGACCGGCCGCCGTTCGCGGACGAGTGGGTCGCCAAGCAGGCGGCCTTCGCCGAGACGCTCAACCGGGCCGAGCCCGACGTCCTGGTGATGGTGGGCAGCGACCACTTCCACCAGCTGTGGCTGGACAACATGCCCCAGTTCCTCGTCGGCAAGGCGCCCTGGTTCGACGCCAACTGGTACAACGAGGAGCGCGAGTTCGGCCTGCCCCGGTTGAAGCTGCGCGGCGAGGAGGACCTCGCGGCGCACATCCTGCGCGACGGGCTCGACCGCGACTTCGACCTGGCGTTCAGCAACGAGCTGCGGATCGACCACAGCATCACGTGCCCGATCATCGCGCTGCGCCCGGAGGCCGATCTGCCGATCGTGCCGATCTACACCAACATCTTCGCGCCGCCGCTGCCGCAGCCGCGGCGGTTCGTGCAGCTGGGCCGGGCGATCCGGGAGATGGTGGAGTCCTGGGAGAGCGACAAGCGGGTCGCGATCATCGGCACCGGCCACCTGTCGCTGGAGCTCGGCGGTCCGCGCCAGTTCGGTGAGCACGGGCCCGACCCCGAGTTCGACCGCAAGGCCATCGAGTGGATCGCCAGCGGCGACATCGAGGGCTGCCTGGCCGAGGTGACCCTGGAGAGCCTGCACCACCCGGGCAACGCCACCCACGGGTTCATGGACTTCATGCTGATGATGGGCGTCGCCGGCGAGGGGCAGAAGGCCGCGCACGTGGACAGCCTCGACCTGTTCCACACGATGGAGGCCTACTTCACCTGGTACCCCAACGGCGCGCCGGCCTGAGCCCGCGGACGACCGGAACGGAGATCCCCGCATGAGCAAGTACCTGCTCGACAAGTTCCTCTACACCGTCGACCGCGACCCCGAGCTGGTCGAGCGCTACCGGGAGGACCCGGCCGGCACGGTCGAGTGGTGGGAGGCCGAGATGGCCAACAAGCTGCTCAACTGCATCGACGCCGAGAAGTCGACCTGGCTGGCGTTCACCGAGGAGGAGCGGACGGCGCTGCGCGAGCACGACCACGTCACGCTGTTCCAGATGGGCGCCCACCCGTTCCTCACCCTCACGCTCTTCATCGCGATGTTCGAGCGTGACCACGGCCCGCTGGAGTACCAGAAGGCCTACGGCAAGGCGATGGAGCACGTCTCGATGCCCTACCCGGACATCGCCACCTGAGGAGGACCCCGAGCCCGCCGCCCCCGTCCCGGTCCCCCGGGGCGGGGGCGGTCCCGCATCCCGAGGAGGAGCCCGATGCGCGCCGCCGTCCTGCACACCCCCGGTGCGCCGCCGACGTTCGGTGCCCACCCCGACCCGCGGGCGGGGGAGGGGCGCACGCTGGTCCGGGTGACCGCGGCGCCGGTGGTCCCGCTCGACCAGCTGTGCGCCTCGGGCACCTCCTACTTCGGCACGCCGGCGACGCCCTACGTCCCCGGCGTGCAGGGCGTCGGCGAGGTGGTCGAGTCCGGGACGCACGCGCCCGGGACGCGGGTGTGGTTCGCGACGTCGGCCGGCATGGCCCCCGGCGACGGGAGCCTGGCCGAGCGGTGCTCGGTGCCCGACGCCGACGTCGTCCCGGTGACCGCGGCGGTGCCCGACGCCCTCGTGGCCGCCCTCGGGCTGTCCGCGGTCGCCGCGTGGATGGCGCTGACCTGGCGAGGGCGCATGCAGCCGGGGGAGCGGGTCCTGGTCCTGGGCGCCGGCGGCGCGGTCGGCCAGGTCGCCGTCGGTGCGGCGCGGTTGCTCGGCGCGGGCCGGGTGGTCGGCGTCTGCCGGTCGGCCGAGGCCGAGCAGCGCGCGCAGCGGGCCGGTGCCGACGCGGTGGTCCGGCTGTCGGGCGACGTGGACGCGCTGACCGCGCGGCTGGCCGAGGCCTGCGGCGGGGACGTCGACGTCGTCGTCGACCCGGTCTTCGGCGCCGCGGCGACGGCGGCCTCGCGGGTGCTCGCGCCGTTCGGGCGGCTGGTCAACCTCGGCGGCGCCTCCGGTGACAGCGCCGCCTTCTCCTCCTCGGTGCTGCGCAGCCGCAGCGCCGAGGTGCTGGGTTACACCAACAACGCGCTCACGGGGCAGCAGCGGGCCCAGGCGCTGACCGCCGTCCTCGGTCATGCCGAGCGCGGCGCCCTGGGCCTCGACCACGTCGTCCTCCCGCTCGAGGAGGTCGAACGCGGCTGGGCGCTCACGGCCCAGGGGGCCGGGCGCCGGGTCGTCCTCGTGCCCGAGGCCCCGGTCGGCTGAGGCCGCGCGGCCGCCGCGGGACGACGGCACCGCGCCGTCCGCCCGGCGGATGTGTCCCTTGACACAGGCCTGCGGCGCCGGGCAAGGTCGGGCTGTCCGCGACGCGGACAGTTGTCCACTCCCGCTCACTCGGGATTCCGCGCCTTGGAAGGACCTCTCGCCCCATGACCACGACCGCGCCGACCGCCGCCCCCGCGTACGACGGGGACATCTACACCGACGAGGCGCTGCTCGAGCCGTACGAGGACTACCGCGCCCTGCGCGAACTGGGCCCGGCGGTCTGGCTGTCGCAGCACGGCGCCTACGCCGTCGCGCGGTACGACGAGGCCCGCGCGGTCCTGATGGACTCCGACACCTTCCGCTCGGCCAACGGCATCGCGCTCAACGAGCCGGCCAACCAGGCGATCCTCGGGTGCACGCTGGCCAGTGACGGCGACCTGCACGCCCACCTGCGCCAGGTGGTGGCCAACCGGCTCACCCCGCGCGCGCTGCGGCCGATGAAGGACGTCGTCTCGGACAAGGCCGAGGAGCTCGTCGCCGGCCTGGTCGAGAAGGGCTCCTTCGACGCGGTCGCCGACCTGGCGCGGGCGCTGCCGCTGTCGATCGTCCCGGACTTCATCGGCTGGCCCCAGGAGGGCCGCGAGCACCTGCTGCGCTGGGCCGGCGCCAACTTCGACTCGTTCGGCCCGCTCAACGACCGGGCCCAGCGCGCGCTGCCCCAGTGCGGCGAGATGGCCGCGTTCGGCGCCGAGATCGTCCGCACCCGCAACGTCTCGCCGGGCAGCCTCGGGGCCGGCGTCCTGGAGTCGGTCGACAAGGGGGAGATCTCCACCGAGCAGGCGATGATGCTGATGCTCGACTACCTCGCCCCGTCGCTGGACACGACGATCAGCGCCGTCGGCAGCGCCATCTGGCTGTTCGCGCAGCACCCCGGCCAGTGGGACCTCGTGCGCGAGGACCCGAAGCTCATCCCGAACGCGGTCAACGAGGTGGTCCGCATCGAGTCCCCGATCCGCGCCTTCGGCCGGATCACCAGCCGGGACACCCGCATCGGCGACGTCGAGGTCCCCGAGGGCTCCCGCGTCCTGGTCATCTACGCCTCGGCCAACCGCGACGAGCGCAAGTTCGAGCGGCCCGACGAGTTCGACGTCACCCGCGCCAACGCCGTCCACCAGCTCGGGTTCGGCATGGGCGAGCACGGCTGCGCCGGTGCGGGCCTGGCCCGGATGGAGACCGAGTCGCTGCTGCGAGCACTGGCCCCGCGCGTCGCCCGCTTCCACCTGCAGGGCACCGAGCGCGCGCTGAACAACCTCATCCGCGCCTTCGGGCGGGTCGACGTCACCGTCGACCGCGCCTGAGCCCCTCCCGGTGCCCCGGGACCCGGATGCGGGGCACCGGGGTCAGCGGGCTGCCCGCAGCTCCTCGCCGATCCGCCGGCCCACGGTCTCCAGCAGGGCGGCGGCGTCGGTCATGCAGCGCGCCGGGTCGGGCTCGAGGTCGGTGAGCGCGTGGACGGCGGCCAGGCCGGCCGCCCGCGCCTCCTCGGGGCTGATGAGACTGCGCCCGGCCACCGCCACCACCGGCGTCCCGGCCGCGCGGGCGAGCGCGGCCAGCCCGATCGGGCCCTTGCCGCGCAGGCTCTGCGCGTCCAGCGACCCCTCACCGACGACCACCAGCGCGGCGCCGTGGACGACGTCGGCGAACCCGGTCAGCTGCAGCAGCAGCCCGACGCCGGGGGTCAGCCGCGCCCCGAGCACGCTCGACAGCCCGAACGCGATCCCGCCGGCAGCACCCGCGCCGGGGTCGTCCCGCCGGTCGGCACCGGTGGCCGCGGCGACGACGTCGGCCCAGCGGCCCAGGGCGGCGTCCAGCCGCGCCACCGCCGCGGGTGTCGCGCCCTTCTGCGGGCCGTAGACCGCGGCCGCGCCCGAGGGGCCGGTGAGCGGGTTGTCCACGTCGCAGGCGACGACGACCTCCGCGTCGGCCAGCCGCGGGTCCAGGCCGGCGAGGTCCAGCCGCGCCGCCTGCGCCAGGCCGGCGGCCCCGGGCGGGACGTCGTCCCCCTCGGCGGTGAGCACCCGCGCCCCGAGACCGACCAGGGCGCCCGCGCCGCCGTCGGTGGTGGCGCTGCCCCCGACGCCGAGGACCACCCGCCGGGCGCCGGCGTCGAGCGCGTCGGCGACCAGCCGGCCGACGCCGAGCGTCGAGGCGGACACCGCCGTCTCCTCGGTCGGGCCGCCCGGCGGGAGCAGCGCCAGGCCGGCAGCGGCGGACATCTCCAGCACCGCGGTGTCCCCGCGCACCGCGTACCGGGCGGTCACCGGGTCCCCGAGCGGCCCGGGGACGACGCAGCTGCGCGCCGTGAACCCGGCGGAGAGCACCATGTCCACGGTGCCCTCGCCACCGTCGGCGATCGGCTGCTCGACGATCTCGGCGTCCGGCAGGGTCGCACGCAGCCCCCGGGTCAGTGCCGCGGCGACCTGGGGAGCGCTCAGCGAGCCCTTGAACTTGTCGGGCGCCAGCACGATCCGGGCCACGGGGGTCACCCGACGAGGTAGGGGATCGTCTGCGGCCCCTCGGGGAGGTAGCAGACCCGGGCGCGGGGGCCGTGCCGCTCCACGGCCTCGGTGACCGCCCCGGACAGGTCGCTCACCGGGACCAGGTGGGCGGCCCGGACCTCCTCCGGCGGCAGCCCCGAGCAGAACAGCTGCACCTGCGCCTTGGCGAGGATCCGGGCCAGCACCTGCACCTGCCACTGGTCGGGCACGCTGAACCCGGGGGAGCCGATCAGCTCCAGCAGCCCGGCCGGGTCGGGGGCCGAGCCCAGGACCTCGGCGAAGGAGCCGTGGGCGGGCAGCCCGTCGGCGCACTCGGCCGCGACCACGACCGTCCCGCCGGGGCGGACCACCCGCTCGGCGGCGGCCATGCCCTTCACCGCCTGGTAGAGGTTCTGGTCGAGGGGGAAGCCGGAGTTGGTCGTCACGACGACGTCCATCGGTTCGGGGACCGCGCGCATGGCGGCGGCGCGGGCCAGCTCGCAGGCCTGCGCGTGCATCGCGGTCAGCTCGCCGCAGACCACGTGGGTGATCCGCTTGGCGCGGTCCAGCAGCACGTCGAGGGCCAGGTCCGGCGGTGCGACGGCCGCGCACGCCCGGATGTCGCGGTGCACCGGGTTGTCCTCGACCACGCCCCAGGTCGCCAGCGGGCTGCCGATGCGCGCGGCGTCGTGCAGCACCATCACCGTGTCCAGGCCGGCCAGCCCCGGGGCGACCATCTTCGGGCCACCGCTGAAGCCCGCGAAGAAGTGCGGTTCGACGAAGCCGGTGGTGATCCGCAGGTCGGCCTCGAGCCACCGGGAGTTCAGCCAGAGCGGCACGCCGTCCCCCACCGTGCCGACGAAGGTCAGGGAGTCCCGGTCCCGCGCGTCGTGGTTGACGACCTCGCAGCGGGCGACGACCTCGTCGCCCAGCATCTCCCGGAGCTCCTCGGGGGTGTTGCCCCGGTGGGTCCCCGTGGCGACGAGGACGGTGATCTCGCAGCCGCGGGCCGCCCCGTCGATCTCCTCCAGCAGGGCGCGCAGCACCGGCTCCCGCGGCTGGGCGCGGGTGCCGTCGCAGACCGACACCGCGATGGACATGCCGTCGCGGACCAGCGCGGCCAGCGGAGGAGCGCCGAGGGGCGCGCGCAGCGCGGCCCGCAGCGCCCCGGGGGCGTCGGCCAGGGCGGGGTCGTCGTGCGGCGTGACGACCAGGGCGCCGGGCGCGAGGGGCACCTCGACGGTGCCGCGGCCGTAGGCCAGGGACACCGTGTCGGCCGGGGAGGTCAGGGTCATCGCGAGGCCGTCCGTCCAGGAGTCCGTATGCCGACGGCGGGGCGAGCCGCAGCCGCCGGGAGGAGTGTCACGGCTCCAGTCTGCCCGCTCGGTCCCGCCTTCCACCCCGAGGATGTGTCCCTTGACACAGGCGGAGGTTCCAGCAAAGACTTGTCCACGGATGGTTGTCCGGTAGACGGACAGATGTACGTCGCGCCGAGCGGGGCGCCACCTGACGCGCCGCTCCCCCTCGACCCGCCCGAGCCCGACTCGGCAGAACAGGAGCCACCATGACGACGACCGCATCCGACACGGCGACCGGCCGCTCCGCCGGCCGGGAGCCCGCCGACCTCGTGGCGGCGGCGCGCGCGATGCAGTCGCTGATCCGGGAGAACGCCCCCGCCAACGAGGCCGCGGGCAAGCTCGTCGACGCCGTCGACGACGCGCTGCACGAGGCGGGCCTCTACGGGATGTGGACCCCGCGCGAGCTGGGGGGCGCCGAGTGCGACCCGATCTCCTCCCTCGAGATCGTCCAGGCGCTCGCCTCGGCCGACCCCTCCACCGCGTGGGTGCAGATGGCCGCCTCCCTGGCCATCGGCACGGGTGGCGCCTACCTCTCCGACGAGGCGGTCAAGGAGATGTTCTCCGGCGAGCGCCTCCCCGTCGTGGCCGGTCAGGGCACCCGTCCCGGGAAGGCCGTCACCGACGGCGACGGCTTCCGGCTCTCCGGTGACTGGAGCTTCGCCTCCGGCATCAAGCACTCCCAGTGGATCCACACGCTGGGCATCATCGAGGAGACCGGCCAGCCGCGGATCTTCGTCCTGCCCGTCGAGAAGGCCGAGCTGATCGAGACCTGGGACGTCATGGGTCTCAAGGCGACCGGCAGCATCGACTACAAGATCCGCGACGTGTTCGTGCCGGAGACCTTCACCCACCTGGGCCCGGTCGAGACGCCGGAGCGCGGTGGCTGGATCTTCAAGCTCGGCATCATGCACTTCGCGCTCATCGGGCACTCCGGCTGGGCGCTGGGCCTGGCGCGGCGCATGCTCGACGACCTCGCCGACTCGGTGCGCGCCAAGGCCGGCCGTGCCGGGTCGATGGCCGAGAACCCCCGCTTCCACGCGATCTACGGCGAGCTCGAGGCCAAGTACCACGCCGCCCGGGCCTTCGTGTACGAGGTGTGGCGGGACGCCACCGAGACCCTGGAGAACGGCGGCGAGCTCGACGTCGACCAGCGCACCAGGCTGCGGCTGGCGCTGTACAACGCCACCTGGACGGCCGAGGCCATCAGCGTCGAGGTCTACAAGGCCGCCGGCACCGCTGCGCTGCGCACCGGGCCGATGCAGCAGTTCTTCCGCGACATGCACGCCGGCACCCAGCACGTCACGTCGGCGCCGCACGTCCTCGAGGGGTGCGGGAAGTACCTGGCCGGCCTGGCGCCGGACCACACCTGGCTGTACATGAACCTCGTGCCGCAGGGCTGAGCCGCACCGACGACGGCCGGACCGGGAGGCTCCCTCCCGGTCCGGCCGTCGTCGTCCGGGGCGGCGACGCGACGAGGGCGGGGTGGGATCGGATCCCGCCCCGCCCTCGTGTGCGAGAGGTCAGCCGACGCCGGCCGCGGACCTCACCGGCCGGCGGCGTCCGAGCCCAGGAGGAAGCCCAGGACCTCCTCGGCGACCTCGTCCGGCCGCTCGTGGTGCAGGCCGTGCCGGGTGCGCGGCAGGTCGCGGAGCACCGCGCCGGGGATCGCCTTCGCGTAGGCCTCGCTGTGCTCCCGCGGGATGATCACGTCGATCTCCGCGGCGATGACCAGCGTGGGGCAGGTGATGCGCGGCAGTCGGGCGGGCAGCTCCGGGTCGTGCAGGTACGGGTCGCGGGCGAACCGGGCGAAGGCCGCCATGTCCTTCTCCGTCTGCGCGATCTGCTCCGGGGTGGGCGGGGCGGAGAGTGCCGCCTCGACCATCGCGTCGTCGTAGAACAGCGCGCGGACCAGGTCCGGCGGGGCCATGGAGAACAGGTCGGCCGGAGGCGCCTCCGGGACCTCGAGGCCGGCCGGTGCCATCAGCACCAGGTGCTCGACCCGGTCGGGGATGGTGCTCACCAGCTCGGCGGCCGTCCAGCCACCGAACGATGCCCCGACGACGTCGAGCCGGTCGATGCCGAGCTCGTCCAGCAGGCGGATGTAGTGCTGCACCAGGTCGGCCATGGTGGCGACCTCGGGGAGCTCGTCGCTGCGGCCGAAGCCGGGGTGGTCGGGGGCGATCAGGTCGACCGCCTGCGCCATCCGCTCGTGGAACGGCTCCCAGTTGCCTGCGCCGCCGGCGGCGTGCAGGAACAGGACCGGGCGGCCCGACCCCTGGCGGAAGAGGCTGATCTCCCCCGAGCCCATCGGCAGCCTGGTCGGGGTCGGTCCAGCACCCGGAACGCTCACGCTCAACTCCTCCTCGAGAACCGCAACGGACAGTCGTCCGCCTCGCCCGCGACCGTGACGCAAGACAAGTCCGGCTGTCAACGGGCTGTCCACGCAGCGGAGGGTCGATCGTCCATCCCACCGGCCACAGGAGGCCCGGCCGGCCGTTCGCCGGCATCCACGGACAGGTGTACGGCCTGCGGTTGACACGGCGTGTGGCCGCTGTCACCCTTCCGGGGACCACGACGCCCGGCCCGGCCGCGGCCGCTCGGTGCCCCGTGGACCGCGGACCGGCCCGGCCGGGGATCACCGAGCACGGAGCCGGCGTGGACGTCGCCCGCACCGCCTTCCGGTGGGCGTCGCTGGACGGGGACGGCTGTGAGCCGGCCGGTCCCTCCGCGGCCCCGCCGTCGACGACACCCGGAGGTCCTCTTGATGACCCAGTCCACCGAGTCCGCCGCCGCGCACGTGGAGACGGTCACCCCGCCGGCCGAGCCGCCGGTCGACCCGGAGCTGCAGGCGCGTTTCCGCGAGGTGATGGCCGGGGTCCCCACCCCGGTCTCGGTGATCACCAGCACGACCGGCGGGCTGCCGCACGGCACGACCGTGAGCGCGTTCGCCTCCCTGTCGATGGACCCGCCGATGGTCCTGGTCTCCCTCGACCGCGGGTCGGACCTGCTGGCCGTCGTCCGGGAGTCCGGGCGCTTCGGGGTGAACGTGCTCGGCGCGCACCAGTCGCACCTCGCGCTGGCGTTCGCCAAGAAGGGCGGCACCGGCAAGTTCTCCGGCGTCCGGTGGGAGATCGACTCCGACCTGCCCCGGCTGCCCGGCGCGCCCGGGTGGCTGGCCTGCGAGGTGGCCGCCCTGGTGGACGGCGGCGACCACGTCGTCGCCCTGGGCGCCGTGGTGGCGGCCGAGACGACCGAGGGCCGGCCGCTGACCTACCACGGCCGGGTCTTCGGGACCCACGCCGCGCTCGAGACCGACTGAGCGACGCACGCCTGCCGCGCCCCCGCTCAGGCGGTCGCCGGACCCTCCTGTGGCCGGGCGATCTCGACGTGCGGCCGGGACTGCCACAGCGCCCACTCGGCGCTGATCTCGCCGGCCGTGCGGAGCAG
This sequence comes from Geodermatophilus sp. SYSU D00697, assembly GCF_054050175.1. Lineage (NCBI taxonomy): Bacteria > Bacillati > Actinomycetota > Actinomycetes > Geodermatophilales > Geodermatophilaceae > Geodermatophilus > Geodermatophilus sp. SYSU D00697. The sequence continues at coordinate 112,978 of NZ_JBJGYV010000007.1, read as the reverse complement.
CAGGGGCAGGTGTTCCTGCACCAGCCGCTCGGTGGAGGTCTCGGCGGCGTGCACGGTGACGTTCATGGCCGCGCGGACCGCGCCGGTGCGGTCCCGGACCGGGACGGCCACCGAGCGGATGCCGGGCGCCAGCTCCTCGTCGGCCAGTGCCCAGCCGCGGGCACGGACGCGGACCAGCTCGTCGCGCAGCTGCTCGGGGGAGGGGTCCGCGGCCGGCGGGAGCCCGGCGCGGCTGGGCTCGGCGAGCGCGGCGTCGAGTTCGTCGGGGGACAGCGCGGCGAGCAGCACCTTGCCCTGCGAGGTGCGGACGGCGGGGAAGCGGGTGCCGATCTCGACCCGCAGGGTGATGATCCTCGGCACCGACACCCGGGCGACGTAGACGATGTCGGAGCCGTCGAGCTGGGCCATGGACGACGACTCGCCCGTCCTCGCGACCAGCGCCTCGAGGTGCGGCCGTGCGATGTCCCAGAGGCCCAGCGAGCTGACGTAGGCCATGCCGAGGCTCAGCACGCGTGGCGTGAGCTGGAAGGCGCCGCCGGAGGTGCGGACGAAGCCCATCTCCTCGAGGGTCAGCAGCAGCCGGCGCGCTGTCGGCCGGGCCAGCCCGGTGGCGGTGGCGACCTCGGTGAGCGTCATGGTGGGGCGGTCCGCGCTGAACGCGGCGATGACGTCGAGACCCCGTGCGAGGGCCTCAACGAAGTCCGGCCCGGTACCCCGTCCGGCCATCGGCTCCCCCTCCGCGTCGACGCAGGACGGGCCGACGATATCGACGGGAGCGGGAGCGCGTGCCCGTCCGCGCCGTTCCGCCGGTCGGGGCCACCCCGACGGGGGACGTACACGCCCGGTTCGGGCCGACGTGCCGCAGCGCCGGCGGGCGACACGCCGCTCCTCGGCGGCGACGGGGTGCCGGGCGCCGTCCGCAGCCACCGGGTGCGCCAGTCCGGTGAGGTCGAGGAGGTGGGCCAGGAGGGGGGAGGGACCCTCGACCCGCACCGTCCGACCGCGGCCGGACGCCAGGACGGCGGCTCGGGCCAGCGCCCGCACGCCGGCCACGTCGCAGGAGGGGACCTGAGCCGCGTCGACGCGCCACCCCGGGTGCGGTGACAGGCCGAGCGCCGCCAGGGCGTCGTGCAGGTGGTGGGCGCAGGTGCGGCCGAGGTCGCCCTCGAGGCGCACGCGCCCGGCGCGCAGGTCCACCGAGACCAGCAGGGAGCGTGGGAAGCCATCGGACCGGGGGTGCGGCTGCCTGCGCGAGACGTCCCCCCCGCGCGAGGGCGCCGGGCGGCGGCAGCTCCGGACGCCGCGGCACCTCGCTGTGTGCGCAACTCCGGCCGGACCTTCGACCGGAGCCGGTCGGTATCAGAACTCGGGACCCCGCGCCCGCGCGCCGCCGAGAGCGGTCCCGTTCCCCGGTGGTGGGCCACTACCGTTGCGGGGACGATGCCGCGGACTGCAGGAAGCCGGTCGGCGGAACGACGGGATGGTGGCCAGGTGGTGACGACACGGCGTGACCTCGTGGTGATCGGGGCCTCGGCGGGTGGGGTGGAGGCACTGCGCGAACTGCTGGCCGGCCTCCCCGCCGGCCTGCCCGCCGCCGTGCTTGTGGTGCTGCACATGCCCCCGAGCTCCCGCAGCGCCCTGCCGGAGATCCTCGACCGGGTGGCCACGCTGCCGGTCCGCGCGGCCCGCCAGGACGCTCCCCTCGAGCGCGGGACGGTCACCGTCTGCGTGCCCGACCACCACCTGATGGTGGTCGACGGCCGGGTCGCGCTGACCCGGGGGCCGCGGGAGAACGGGCACCGCCCCGCGGTGGACGTCCTGTTCCGCTCCACGGCCCGGACGGCCGGGCCCCGCGTGGTGGGGGTGGTGCTCTCCGGCGCCCTCGACGACGGGACGGCGGGCATGGTGTCCATCCGGGCGCGCGGCGGCGTGGGCGTGGTGCAGCACCCCGCCGACGCGATGTACGCCAGCATGCCCCAGCACGCGCTGGAGGTCGCCGGAGCCGAGTACGCGGTGCCGGTCGCGGAGATGGGGGCGCTGCTCGGCCGGCTGGTGACCGAGGAGGTGGAGGTGGACGACGTGCAGCCACCGACCGAGCTCATGGAGACGGAGACCGCGATGGCCGAACTCGACGGCGACGCCTTCGAGGACGCGGAGCGACCCGGCGTCCCCTCCGGCTTCGGCTGCCCCAGCTGCCACGGGGCGCTCTTCTCGATCACCGAGGGCGCGATGGAGCGCTACCGCTGCCGGGTGGGCCACGCCTGGTCGCCGGAGGCGCTGGCCCAGGAGCAGTCGCAGGCGCTGGAGGGCGCGCTGTGGATGGCGTTGCGCGGCCTGGAGGAGCGGGCCGCGCTCAGCCTGCACATGGGCCGGCGCGCCGCGGAGCGCGGCCACAGCCACAGCGAACGGCGCTTCCGGCAGCGGCACGACGAGGCACAGGACGCCGCGGCGCTGCTGCGGGGGCTGCTGCACCGGGGCGAGTTGAGCGCATCGACGCTGCCCGACGAGATCAGCGAGGCCTGACCACATGGACGCACGGACCGGTGGGCGGCACCCGGCGGAGGACGCCACCGGCCCCTCGAGCGCCGGACCCTCCGGCGACGGCGCACTGGACGACGGCGCACTGGACGACGGCGCACTGGACGACGGCGCACTGGACGACGGCGTACTGGACGAGGGCGCACTGGACGACGGCGCGCTGGAGGAGTCGCTCGGTGATGCGACCGCGGGATCCGATCCGGAGTTCGAGGCGCTCCTGGCCCACCTGCGCGAGCGCCGGGGCTTCGACTTCACCGGCTACAAGCGCCCGAGCCTGGTGCGGAGGGTCCGGCGGCGCATGGCCGAGGTGGGCATCGACTCCTTCCCCGAGTACCAGGACCACCTCGAGGTCCACCCGGACGAGTTCACGCCGCTGTTCAACACCATCCTGATCAACGTCACGAGCTTCTTCCGCGACCGGGCGGCCTGGGACCACCTCCGGGAGGACCTGCTGCCCGGGCTGCTGGCCTCGTGCGGGCCCAGGATCCGGGTGTGGAGCGCCGGCTGCGCCTCGGGGCAGGAGGCCTACAGCCTGGCGATCCTGCTCGCCGACGCGCTGGGGGTCGAGCGGTTCCGCGAGCGGGTGAAGATCTACGCCACCGACATCGACGACGACGCGCTCGCCGCCGCCCGCCAGGCCCTGTTCACCGAACGGGAGATGACCGGCCTCACCCCGGCCCAGGTCCGGGGGTACTTCACCGTCGAGGGCAGCCGGTACGCCTTCCGCAAGGACCTGCGGCGCTCGGTGATCTTCGGCCGCAACGACCTCGTGCAGGACGCACCGATCTCGCACATCGACCTGCTGCTGTGCCGGAACACCCTGATGTACTTCACCGCCGAGACGCAGGCGCGGATCCTGGGCCGGCTGCACTACGCGCTCAACCCCACCGGCCTGCTGTTCCTCGGCAAGGCCGAGATGCTCCTGTCGCACAACCAGCTGTTCAGCCCGGTCGACCTCACCCGCCGGTTCTTCCGCAAGCGCGACGGGGGCCTCCCGCCGGAACGGCGTCCCCAGGTCCCGACAATCCGGGCGGTCCCCGACCCCGCCGGTGAGGACCTGGCACGGCTCCGGCGGGAGGCGATGCTCTCCGGGCCGGCTGCCCAGCTGGCCATCGACGCCGAGGGTCGGCTGGCCATGGTCAACCGGCAGGCGGAGCGGGCGTTCGGCATCGACCAGCGCGACGTCGGCCGACCCTTCCAGGACCTGGAGATCTCCTACCGGCCGGTGGAGCTGCGCTCCTCGATCGCGGAGGCGGTGCAGCAGCGCCGTCCGATGTGGGTCCGCGGGGTGGAGCGGCGGCGGCCGGGTCAGGAGCCGGTGGTGTTCGACGTCCAGGTCGTCCCCGTCCTCCGGGAGGACGGCGGGCTGCTGGGGACGACGGTCGTCTTCGAGGACGTCACCCGGTACCGGCGGCTGCAGCGGGAGCTGGAGTTCGCCAACCGGCAGCTGGAGACCGCCTACGAGGAGCTGCAGTCGGCCAACGAGGAGCTGGAGACGACCAACGAGGAGCTCCAGTCGACGGTCGAGGAGCTGGAGACGACCAACGAGGAGCTCCAGTCGACCAACGAGGAACTGGAGACGATGAACGAGGAGCTCCAGTCGATGAACGACGAGCTCCACTCCACCAACGAGGAGCTGCGGGCCAGCACCGACGAGGTGGGGGCGGTCAACCGGTTCATGAACGGCGTGCTGAGCAGCTTCCGGGCGGGGGTGGCCGTGGTCGACACCGACCTGCGCGTCCTGGTGTGGAACGTCGCCGCCGAGGACCTCTGGGGTCTGCGCGAGGACGAGGTGCGGGGCCGGTACCTGCTCAACCTGGACACGGGCCTGCCCATGGCGCCGCTGCACCCGTTGCTCCGCCGGCAGGTGTCCGACCAGGCGGGCGGGCACGACACGGTGGAGGTCGACGCGGTGAACCGGCGCGGCCGGCCGGTGCGGGTCCGGGTGACCGTCACCCCGTTCAGCGAGACGCCGGGGGAGCGCCGCGGCGCCGTGGTCCTCATGGACCCGATCGCCTGATCGACGCCCTCAGCGCTCGAGGGCGGCGATCACCTCGCCGGCGTGGCCCTCGACGACCAGCTGGGCGAGGTCGCGCAGCTTGACGTTGAGCCGGTTGCTCAGGGTCACCAGGCGGGCGAAGGCCTCGTCGGCGTCCACCCCGAAGCGGGCCATGAGGACCCCCTTGGCCTGGTCGATGACCGCCCGGGAGGTCAGCGCCTTCTCCAGGTTGGCGGCCAGGTCCCGCAGCGCCTCGCGCTCGGCGACGCTCTGCAGGACGCCGCCGACGGCGGCGGCCACGAGCTCGGCGATCCGGCGGCTGTCGGGACCGAACGCGCCGGCCGTGGACGAGTACACGTTCACCACACCCACCGGCTGCTCGCCCTCCCGGAGGGGGAGGGCCACGACGCTGCGGACGTCGCCCGGCGCCAGGCGGGCCAGGGTGGGCCACCGCTCGTCGGTGGTGACGTCGGGACACAGCACCACCGTGCCGGTGAGGTGGGCCTCCCAGCACGGGCCCTCCCCGGCCTGCATCTGCAGCCCGTCGAAGGCCTGCGCGGTCGCCGAGTCGCTGCTCAGCTGCTGCGGGTCCAGCGGCGACCCCACCGTGATGCTCACCGAGTCCGCGGCCGGGACGGCGCTGCGCACGAGGACGGCCATGCGGCCGAGGAGGCGTTGCCGGTCGTCGTCGCCGATCGGGAGGGTGGACAGCTCGGAGAGTGCGGCCGCCAGCCCCAGGGACTCCGTGGCGGTCAGCTCCGGCGTGGAGCCGCCGGCGCGGGACCCCGCGGTGGGGTCCTGCACGGGGACGAGCACCCACTGCAGCCGGGTCTGCTCGGTCTGCCCGGCCGCGGTGTCGGTGAAGCCGAAGAGGTCGGCCGGGGTGCGGGAGTCCCGGCGGCCGCGGACCCGGACCCGCAGGCGCTGCTCGGTCGCCGTCCCGGACGAGAGGGTCCGCACTGCGGACCGGAAGGCGGTGCTGTCACCGGGGTCGAGGTAGAGGCTCAGCGGCTTGCCGCGCAGCCGCTGCGGCGGCACCTGCACGTGGGCCGCGAGCGCCGAGTTGACGTCGACCAGCGCGCCGGCACCGTCGGTGGTGCACAGCGCGACGGGGACCAGCCCGGAGAGGTGGCTGCGCCAGCGCCGCTCGGACTCGTAGCGGGTCAGCAGGTGCTCGATCTGCTCCTGCTGGACACGCAGCTCCTCCTCGGCCACCCGCAGCTCCTCGTGCGCGACCTGCAGGTCGGCCAGGCTGCTGAGGGCCTCGTCGGCGCGCAGCGCCTCCGTGCGGCGCGACCCGTCGTCAGCGGTGCGGCTCACAGGAGCCTCCTCGGGTCCGGGGGGGGGGCGCGCGAGGACTCACCGCCCGCGGTCGGCCGGGGGCGCGCGGTGGCCGGCCGGCGGATGGATGCCGTGTTCGGCGGCGCTGGCGTGGTCCTCCGCCGCCTCCCGCCGGTGCTCGGCCGCGCGACGGCGGTGTTCCTCGGGGTCCCCCGCGCCGCGCTCCGCGGCCTTCTCGTGCGCCTCGGCGGCCGCCTCGTGGCTCCGTGCGGCTCGCTCGTGGCCGGAGGCGGCGCGGTGCAGGGCCCGCTCGGCGTGCTGGGCGGCCTCCTCGGCCCGCTCCCTCGCGGACCGGACGTCGTCGTCGGAGGACGGGCGCGCGGGGTCCATGCGGGCCAGCCGGTCGCCCAGCTCCCGGGCGCGCCGTGCCGCCTCCGCGGCCCGGATGGCCGCGCGACGCCCGGGGTCGTCGACGTCCATGGCCCGATCCTCCACCCGGCCCGGGCGTGTCGCACAGGCGTCGGCGCGCGGCTAGGTGGCCGGTGCCCCCTGCAGCCGGGGCAGGACCCGCGCGGTGAACAGGTCGACGACCTCCTGCCGCGCAGCGCCCTCGCCGACGGGTGAGAAGACCAGCGTCTCGGCGCCGGCGTCGGCGTACTCGCGGGCCCGTGCCGCGACCCGGTCGGGGTCGCCGTGCAGCAGGTAGCGGTCGGCCAGCGGGGCGAAGTCCTGCTGGTAGACCGCGCTGACGGTGTCGACCACCTGCTGCCGGGACCGGGCCGGGTCCTCGCCGACGCCGCCCCAGCAGAACACCGCGCCGCGCACCGCGGCCGGGTCCCGGCCCGCGGCCTCCGCCGCCTGCCGGACCTCGGCGAGGCTGCGGGCGAGCTGGTCCGGCGTGTACATGTACGGCATCCACACGTCCCCGGACCGGCCGGCCCTGCGGATGGCCGCCGGCCGCCGTCCGCCCAGCCAGACCGGTGGGCCGCCGGGCTGCACCGGCCCGGGGTCGAGGGCGAGGCCGGGCACGCGGGTGAACCGTCCGGTGAAGTCGACCGGGCCGCCGGCCCACAGCGCGCGGAGCAGCTCCAGCGCCTCGTCGGCCCGCGCCCCCCGCTGCGCCACGTCGGTGCCGGCGGCCTCGAACTCCGGCGGGTGCTCACCGCCCACGCCCACGCCGAGGTCGAAGCGGCCGCCGCTGACCCGGTCGAGGGTGGTGGCCAGCTTCGCCGCCAGCGCCGCGGGGTAGAGCGGCAGCACGGTGAGCGAGCTGAGCAGCCGGATGCGGCTGGTCGCGCCGGCCGCCGCGGCCAGCACGACGAAGCCGTTGGCGACCGGGCCGTGGAAGAAGAGGTGCTCACCGGTGGCCACGCCGTCGTAGCCGGCGTCCTCGGCGGCCCGGGCCTCGGCAGCGACGGCGGTCTGGTCGCCGCCGAGGGTCAGGACGACGCGCATCAGCCGTGCTCGGCGACCAGCTCGGTGTCCACGCCGATCCGGCCGACCTTCGAGGCGCCGCCGGGACTGCCCAGCGGCGCGTCGCGGCCGGGCAGGGGCTCGACGAAGAACCGCCGGTTGTCGTCGATGTGCGGCTCGTTCTCGTCGGTGACCCGGCGGTCCTGGGCGATGGCCTCCACCGGGCACACCGGCTCGCAGGCGCCGCAGTCGATGCACTCCTTGGGGTTGATGTAGAGCTTGCGGTCGCCCTCGTAGATGCAGTCGACCGGGCACTCCTCGACGCAGGACATGTCCGTGGTGTCGATGCACTCGGCGCCGATGACGTAGGGCACGGGGCTGTCTCCCTGGGTGTGGGCCGGTTCAGGCGTGCGCGGTCGCGCCCAGGCCGGCGGGGTCGTCGCTGCTGTGGCCGGGGAAGAGGGGCTGGTCGGGGTCGAGGTAGGTGGCGGCGTTGTTCACCGCGGTCGCAGCCTCCCCGAAACCGACGGAGATCAACCGGACCTTGCCGGCGTACTCGGTGATGTCCCCGGCCGAGTAGACGCCCGCGACGGAGGTGCGCATCGCGGTGTCGACGAGGATCTTGCGGTCGACGATGTCGATGCCCCACGTCTCGAGCGGTCCGATGTCGGCGGTGAAGCCGAGCGCGGCGATGACCGCCTGCGCCTTGTACGGCGTCACGGTGCCGTCCTTGGTCCGCACGTGCACGGTGTGCAGCGCGCCGTCGCCGTCGACGCGGTCCCCCTCGAGGTGGTCCACCTGGGCGTCGGTGACGACCACGGTCCGGCCGCGCTCCATGTCGGCGACGCTGGCCGCGTGCGCGCGGAAGTGCTTCCGGCGGTGCACCAGGGTCACCGAGGCGGCGATGGGCTCCAGGGCCAGGGCCCAGTCGACGGCGCTGTCCCCGCCGCCGACGATGACGACGTCCTGACCGGCGTGCGCGGCCAGCTCCTTCACCACGTAGGTCAGGCCGCGGCCCTCCCACTCCGCACCGCCGGGCAGCGGTCGTGGCGTGAAGGTGCCGATCCCCCCCGTGACCACGACGGCGCCGCAGGCGATGCGGGTGCCCTTGTCGGTGGTGACGACGAGCCGGTCGCCGGGCCGCGGGCGGTGCCCGGCCTCGTCGGTCAGCGTCTCGGCCCGCTCGCCGAGCACGTACACCGGGTCGAAGCGGGCGGCCTGCTGCACCAGCCCGGCGACGAGGTCGCGGCCCTTGATCCCGGGGAAGCCCGCGACGTCGTAGATCATCTTCTCCGGGTACAGCGCCGTGACCTGGCCGCCGGGTTCGGCGAGGCTGTCGACGAGCGCTGTCCGCAGGCCGCGGAACCCGGCGTAGTAGGCGGCGTACAAGCCGGCCGGGCCCGCGCCCACCACGAGCAGGTCGACGTCGACGTCCCGTCCGCTGCCGGTGGCGGAGGCCGGGAGCGCCGTGTCCGTCACGGTCATGCGGGTCCTCCCGTCGTGGGTGCCGGCCCGAGGTTGTCGGGCCGGACGGCGCCGCTGAGCCGCTCCAGGGCGAGCTCGCGGATTCGGAAGCGCTGCAGCTTGCCGGTGGCGGTGGTCGGCAGTTCGGGGAAGACGAGCACGTGCCGGGGCCGCTTGAAGGCGGCCAGCCCCGCGCGGCAGAAGTCGACCAGGTCGTCCTCGGGCACCGCCTGGCCGGGCAGCAGGACGACACAGGCGACCGGCTTGTCCAGCCCGTCGGCGTCCGGGAGGGAGACCACCACCACCTGGTTGACCGCCGGGTGCTGGCGCAGCCGCTCCTCGACCTCGGTCGGGGACACCCAGATGCCGCCGGCCTTGATGATGTCGTCGGTGCGGCCGAGGGAGGTGTAGTAGCCGTCGGCGCTGCGCACGTAGGTGTCACCGGTGCGCACCCACGGACCCTGGAACACCCGCCGGGTGACCTCGGTCCGCTGCCAGTAGCCCGTGGCCGCGGAGCTGCCGCGGACGTAGAGGTGGCCGGGAGTGCCGTCGGCCACCGGGGCGCCTTCGTCGTCGACGATCTTGGCCTCGTAGCCGGCGACGATCTCCCCGGTCGAGCCGGCGCGCGTCCGTCCGGGCCGGCCGCTGATGAAGATGTGCAGCATCTCCGTCGAACCGATGCCGTCGAGCATCTCCACGCCGAAGGCGCCGGTGAAGCGCTCGAACAGGGCCGCCGGGAAGGCCTCCCCGGCGGAGACGCAGGCCCGCACGCTGGTGAAGGCGTCAGCGGGCAGCCCCGCGGCCAGCAGCGCCGCGTAGTAGGTGGGCCCGCCGAAGAACAGGGTGGGCCGGTGCTCCTGCAGGATGCGCAGCGTGCTGGCCGGGCTGGGCCGGGCCCGGTCGAGCACCGTGCTCGCCCCCACGGCGAACGGGAAGGTCATCGTGTTGCCCAGGCCGTAGGCGAAGAAGAACTTCGCCACGGAGAAGGTCACGTCGTCCGGGCCGATGGCCAGCACGTCGCGGGCGTAGGTCTCGGCGGTGTCCCGCAGCGAGCCGTGCCGGTGCATGGCGCCCTTCGGCGTGCCGGTGGTCCCCGAGGTGTAGAGCCAGAAGGCGGGGGAGTCGGCGACCGTCGGGTAGGGCTCGGCGACCTGCTCGAGGAAGTCGCCACCGGCGGCGACGAAGGACTCCCAGGACCGCACACGGGCACCGGCGACGTCCGGGAGGGACCCCTCACCCAGCACGACGACGTCGGCGAGGTCGCGCAGGCCGCCGAGGGCGGGGGCCAGCTCGGTGAACTCGGAGCTGAGCGCGACCAGCCGGGCCCGGCAGTCGGTGGCCAGCAGGGCGATGTCCTTGGGCGTGAGCATGGTGCTGACCGGCACGGGGACGGCGCCGATGCGCAGGCCGGCCAGGAAGGCGGTGAGCAGCTCCGGGGTGTCGCCCATGCACAGCAGCAGCCGCTCCTCGGGCCGGACGCCGGAGCCCACCAGCGCCGCGGCGAACCGCGTGACCGCCTCGTCGAGCTCGGCGTAGGTCAGCGTCCGCACGCTGCCGTCGAGGTCGATCGCGGTGATCGCCCGCCGGCCGGGCGTGGCCCGGGCGTGCCGGGTGACCAGCCACTCGGCGGCGTTGAACGGTTCGGGGCCGGGCGGCGGCGCGGCCGGGAGCGGGAGGTCGGGTGGGGCGGTGTCGAGGGTGGCCACGCTGCTCAGCCCTTCGGAGGGTGATCCCCGGCGATCATGGAGCGCGGGAGGCGACCCGCCGACCGGGACCGGCGTGTCGCCTCCGCGACTCCATGATCGTCGGGGGAGGGGGATCAGAAGCGGACGTAGTCGTACTCGACCGGCAGCGAGTTGATGCCGACCGACGGAGGGGAGATCCAGCCGGCGAACTCACCGGGCTCGTAGTGCGGGACCATCAGCTCGGCGACCCGGGCGTGGTCCTCCGCCGACGGCAGCCACTCGCCGACCGCGCGCTCCCAGGTGGCGTCGTCGAGGATCTCGCCGGTGGGCGAGACGTGGTGCCCGGAGAACGCGCCGACCTTGCGGTTGAAGCCCTGGTGGGGCAGGTACAGCCGCTCCTCGAGCCCGGCCTCCTCGAGCTCCTGGTTCCACCGCTTGACGCCGTTCTTGCAGTCCTCGGCGTACTCGGAGCGCAGGTCGTAGTTGAGCGCGGTGAGCATCGGGACGGTGCGGGTGGTGATCTGCCCGTCCTCGACCACCGGGATGTCCATCGTGAGGTCGGTGAGGACGTGGTCGTCCTTGCGTCGGGTCTCCATCCAGCGGCCCTTGAGCCCGGCGGTGTAGTAGGACGCCACGTTGGAGGAGGTCTCGGAGCCGAAGAGGTCCATCGACACCGAGTAGTGGAAGTTCAGGTACTTCTGGATGACCGACAGCGGGATGCCCCCGTACTGCCAGATGTCGTCGGTCCCGTGCTGCTTCATCAGCTCGGCGGTCCGCTGGACGGTGCGCTGCACCCCCGTCGTCCCGACGAACATGTGGTGCGCCTCCTCCTTGAGCATGAACTCGCAGGTGCGCGCCAGCGGGTCGAAGCCGCTCTCCTTCAGCGTCCCGAGCTGGTACTTGCCGTCCCGGTCGGTGAAGTAGGTGAACATGAAGAACGACAGCCAGTCGGTCGTCTCCTCGTTGAAGGCGCCGAGGATGCGCGGGGAGTCGTAGTCGCCGGAGTTGCGCTTGAGCAGCTCCTCGGCCTCCTCGCGGCCGTCCTTCCCGAAGTAGGCCTGGAGCAGGTAGACCATCGCCCACAGGTGGCGGCCCTCCTCCACGTTGACCTGGAAGAGGTTGCGCATGTCGTACAGCGACGGTGCGGTCATGCCCAGGTGCCGCTGCTGCTCGACCGAGGCGGGCTCGGTGTCGCCCTGGATGACGATCAGCCGGCGCAGGTCCGAGCGGTACTCGCCGGGCACCTCCTGCCAGGCCGGCTCGCCCTTGTGCTGCCCGAAGTTGACCTTCCGGTCGGGGTCGCGCTCGGCGAGGAAGATGCCCCACCGGTACTGCTCCATCGGCACCCGGTCGAAGTGCGCCCAGCCGTCGCGACCGACCGCGATCGCGGTGCGCAGGTAGACGTCGTGGGTGGGGATCGACGGGCCGAGGTTCTTCCACCAGTCGAGGAACTTCGGCTGCCAGCCCTCCAGCGCCCGCTGCAGCTTGCGGTCACCGGCCAGGTTCACGTTGTTGGGGATGCGCTCGCTGTAGTCGATCTTCGACAGCGGTCCGGTGGGCTGGGGGGCGTCACCGGTGACCGTGCCGCTCTGGGGGGTGGACTCGGTCGTGGGGCCGGGTCGGGTGGGGGAAGTCGATGCAGTCATGCTCAGACCCGCTTCCTGTCGTAGTCGGCCCGCTTGCCGGTGCCGTACCGGCGCAGCGCTCCTTCCGGGCCAGCGGCGTTGGGCCGCTGGAAGATCCAGTTCTGCCAGGCGGTGAGCCGGCCGAAGACCTTGGTCTCGGGGGTCTCCCGGCCGGCGAAGCGGAGGTTGGCCTCCATGCCGGTGAGCGCGTCGGGGGAGAAGCTCGCGCGCTCCTCGATGACCAGCCGGATCTCGTCCTCCCAGTCGATGTCGTCCGGGGTGCTGGTCACCAGGCCCAGCTCGGCGGCGTCCGCGGCGAGCAGGTCCCGGCCGACGGCGGCCTCCGCGGCGGCGAGCTCGTCGGCGCTGCCCAGGAAGCGGACCTGGAGCCGGGAGAGGTCGTTGCTCATCGGCAGCAGCCCGGTGTTGAACTCGTCGAGCCGGATCACGGCGGGCGGCAGCGGGTCCTCGTCGTCCTCGAACTGCCCGTCGAGCATGAACTGCCGGTCGGCGGCGAAGGCGATCTCGGCCAGTGTGCCGACGAAGCACGAGCCGGGCTCGATGAGCGCGAACAGGCTGCGGCTGGTGGTGTCCAGCCGCTTCACCGTGCGGCGGTAGAAGCCGATGGTCTCGTTGACCAGCCAGTGCTCGCGGTGGGCCAGCAGGAACTCGTCGTAGGCGGCAGTGGTGGCCACGTCGCCCTCGGTGCGCAGCAGCCAGGTGCCGACCGCCAGCTCGTTGGTGCGCAGCCGCAGGATGGCGTCGTCGAGCTCCCGGGTGGTGGCCAGCAGCCAGGCGCCGTCACCCTGCTCCTGCAGCTCCTCGACGCCGGCCGGGACCGCGGTCGGGCCGAGGACGGTGATCGCTGCCGTGCCCGAGCCGCGGTCGAGGACGACGCGGACGTGCTCGTAGCGGGTGGTGTCGCCGTCGACCTCACGCCGCAGCGGGGTCAGCTGCACGCCGACGGCGCCGGCGCCGGGGCGGTGGGAGCGGGCGGCCAGCCCGGCAGCGCGGCGGGCGACCTCGGCGTCGAAGTCGCGGGCCTTGACCGTGGCGTCCACCAGCCGCCACTGGACGGCGCGCTCCCCGCGGATCCCCTCGGCGGTGGTGGAGAAGACGTCGGCCAGGTCGCGGCGCACGCCGCGCTTGTCGACCACCCGGGTGAGCCCGCCCGTGCCAGGGAGGACGCCGAGTAGGGGCACCTCCGGCAGCGAGACGGCCGAGGAGTTGTCGTCGACCAGCACGATCTCGTCGCAGGCCAGCGCGAGCTCGTACCCGCCGCCGGCCGCGGTGCCGTTGACCGCGGCGAGGAAGGGCAGGCCGGAGTGCGCGGAGGCGTCCTCGAAGCCGTTGCGGGTCTCGTTGGTGAACTTGCAGAAGTTCACCTTCCAGCTGTGCGGGGAGGCCGCGAGCATCTTGATGTTCGCGCCGGCGCAGAACATCCGCTCCTTGGCGCTGGCGACGACCACCGCCTTGACCTCGGGGTGCTCGAACCGGATCCGCTGCACCGCGTCGTGCAGCTCGATGTCCACCCCGAGGTCGTAGCTGTTCATCTTCAGCTCGTAGCCGGGGACGATCCCGCCGTCCTCGGCGACGTCGAGGGTCAGCGTCGCGACCTCGCCGTCCACCGACAGCGTCCAGTGCCTGTACTGCTCCGGCGAGGTGTCGAAGGAGACCTCGGTGGTCGCGCCCGGCTCGGCGACCGGAGCCGGGCCCTCGGTCGTGGCCGAGTGGTCTTCGAGGGTCGTCACGGGACCTCCAGGGGGTGCGGGCAGGTGGTGTGGTGCGGACCACACGGCCGTGGCCCCATCCTGACGTGCTACACGACGATGCGCAAGCAGCGATATGTCTGTAGAGGACCCGCCGGGGTGGCGCCGGTCGCAGGATCCGGTGTCAGGCTGGGGGAGTCCCAGGACGAGGGAGGGTGCCGGCATGACCACGACGGGTGCGCGCACGGGCACGAGGAGCTGGGTGCACGACCCGGACCCGCGGTGGGACGCCGACCGCGAGCGGGTGTTCGCCACCATCGCAGAGGTGGTGTTCCCCACCGTGTCCCGCACGCCGGGCGAGCGGCTCGCGGCGACCTGGTGGCGGGTCGAGGACGCCGGCCGGGTGGTCGGCTACGGGTGGCTGGACGACGTCTGGGGGGACGCGGAGATCCTGCTGGCCGTCGAGGAGGGCGCCCGGGGCACCGGTGCCGGCGCGTTCGCGCTGGCCCGGCTGGAGGAGGAGGCGGCCGCCCGCGGGCTGAACTACGTCGTCAACGTCGTCCGGCCGGCACACCCCGACCGCGAGGCGGTGACCGCCTGGTTCCTGGCCCACGGGTTCCGCGCCGACGAGGAGGGGCGGCTGCGCAAGCGGGTGGCCGGCCGGTCGCCCGCCGTCGGCGGGTCTGCTGGTGGGTCCGTCGACCGCGGGCGGCAGGAGCGCTATGCCTCCGCACGGGAGCGGGCCGCGGCGCGGGGGCACACCTACGATCCGCCCGGTCCCACCGGCGACATGGGCCCGGGGCACGAGGAGAGCGGCGGCTACGTCGACCCGGAGCACCACCGTTTCTGATGTCGTCCTACCGGACGACACCGCGGCCAGGTGCCGTCCCCGACCGCCGCTGAGCCCCTCCGGCCGTTCGTCGGGGACCCTCCGGGCCCCGCTCCGCGCGGCCCCGCGGCCAGGTGCCGTCCCCGACCGCCGCTGAACCCCTCCGGCCGTTCGTCGGGGACCCTCCGGGCCCCGCTCCGCACGGCACCGCGGCCAGGTGCCGTCCCCGACCGCCGCTGAGCCCCTCCGGCCGTTCGTCGGGGACCCTCCGGGCCCCGCTCCGCACGGCCCTGCGGCCAGGTGCCCTCCCCGTCAGGAGACGCCGAGGAGGGCGTGCGCGACCGAGCTGTCGCGGCGGAAGTCGAGGGTGGGGGAGCGGTGCACGACGCGCCCCTTGTCCATCACCGCGATCTCGTCGGCCACGGCGAAGGCCAGGTGCAGGTCCTGCTCCACCACGAGCAGCGTCGTGCCCTCCGCCTTCATGCCGGCGATCGCGGCGCCGATGAGGTCGACCACTGCCGGGGCCAGCCCGTCCGAGGGCTCGTCCATGAGCACCAGCCGCGGGTTGGTGAGCAGCGCGCGGGCGATCGCGAGCATCTGCTGCTCGCCGCCGGAGAGCTGCCCGGCCGCGTGCCGGCGGCGCTCGCCGAGGCGGGGGAGCAGCTCGAGCACCCGGGCCACGTCCCACGGGCCGCGGCCCCGGCCGCGCCGCGCGGCGAGGTCGAGGTGCTCGGTCACGGTGAGCGGGGCCCAGACGCGCCGGCCCTGCGGCACGATCGCCACCCCGGCCCGCGCGACGACGTCGGGACGGCGGCCGGTCAGGTCGGTGCCGTCCACCCGCACGCTCCCGGCCGACGGCGTCACCAGCCCCATGAGGGTGTGCACCAGCGTGGTCTTGCCGACCCCGTTGCGGCCGAGCAGCCCCAGCACCCGGCCGGCCGGCACGTCGAGGTCGACGCCCTGCAGGACGGTGCTGCGCTTGTAGCCCGCGCGTACGTCACGGACCTCGAGCACTCAGCTCACCTCCAGCCGGGCCGGCCCGGAGCCGTCCAGGAACAGCGACTCCCGCCCGGTGCCGAGGTAGGCCTCCTGCACCGCGGCGCTGGCCCGCACCTCGTCGGGGCTGCCGGTCAGCAGCACCCGGCCCAGGTGGAGCACGGTCACGGAGGTGGCCAGGGCGAACACGACGTCGAGGTCGTGCTCGACGATCACCAGGGTGATCGAGTCGGGCAGCGCCTGGAGCAGCCCGACCAGCCGGGTGCTCTCCGCGGGGGACATCCCGGCGGCGGGCTCGTCGAGCAGCAGCAGCGTCGGCTCGCAGGCGAGTGCCACGGCGACCTCGAGCTGGCGCCGCTCGCCGTGGGACAGTGCCGCCACCGGCGTCGCGGCCCGGCCGGCCAGGCCGACGTCGGCCAGCAGCGCCCGCGAGCGCTCCCGGGCCGCGGCCTGCCGGCGGGGCACCAGCGAGTGCCGGCTCCGGTGCTGCCGCTGGGCGGCCAGCAGCACGTTCTGCTCCGCCGTCTGGCTGAGGAACAGGCTGGAGTGCTGCAGGGTCTGGCTCACGCCGCGCCGGGCGCGCTGTGGTTCCGACAGCCGGGTGACGTCCTCGCCGGCGAGGGCCACCGTGCCCGACGAGACCCGCATGGCGCCGGTGACCAGCCGGAACAGCGTGCTCTTCCCGGCACCGTTGGGGCCGATCAGCGCGTGCCGGGCACCGGCCGGGACCTCCAGCGAGACGTCGTCCACGGCGGCGAGCGCGCCGAAGGAGCGGCTGACGCCGTCGAGGGACAACAGGGGGGTGCTCATGCGGGGGCCTCCCTGTCGCGCCGGCGGCCGGCCAGTCCGGCGAGCCCGGCCACGCCGCGGGGCAGCACGTACACCGCGACGACGAAGACCACGCCCAG
Organism: Geodermatophilus sp. SYSU D00697; assembly: GCF_054050175.1. Taxonomy (NCBI): domain Bacteria; kingdom Bacillati; phylum Actinomycetota; class Actinomycetes; order Geodermatophilales; family Geodermatophilaceae; genus Geodermatophilus; species Geodermatophilus sp. SYSU D00697. The sequence continues at coordinate 96,531 of NZ_JBJGYV010000007.1, read as the reverse complement.
CAGCAGCGGGCCGTGTCCGTCGAGCGTCGGGCCGAAGGTGTCGCGGACGAGGACGACGACGGCCGCGCCGAGCGCCGGGCCCCACAGCGACCCCGCTCCGCCCAGGACCACCGCCAGCAGCATCAGCGCGCTCGTCGTGAAGCCGGCGTCGCTGGGGTTGACGATCCGCACCAGGCCGGCGAACAGCCCGCCGGCCAGTCCCGCGAAGCCGCCCGCGAGGGCGAAGGCTGCGTACTTGTAGCGGAACGGCGAGTAGCCCAGCGAGCGCATGCGGGGCTCGTTGTCGCGGATGCCGCGCAACGTGGCGCCGAACGGCGAGCGGGCGACCAGCCACAGGCCGACGGCGCCGAGCAGGACCACGGCCAGGACGAACCAGTACACGTACCCGGCCAGGGTCAGCGGCGTGCCGGCGACCCGGACCGACGGGATGCCGAACAGGCCGTTGGAGCCGCCGGTCACCGAGGACAGCGACTGCGCCAGCTGGTGGACCAGCTCGCCGATCGCCAGCGTGAGCATCAGGAAGAAGACCCCGCCGCTGCGCACCGCGAGCCACCCGGTCGCCGCGGCCGCGACCGCGCCGGCCGCCGCGGCCGCCAGCACGGTGACCAGCCCCTCGCTGGTCCAGTGGATGGCCACCAGGCCCGCGGTGTAGGCGCCGATCCCGAACCAGGCGGCGTGCCCCAGCGAGGGCAGCCCGGTGATCCCCACCAGGAGGTCGAGGCTCATCGCGAACAGCGCGAACACCAGGATGCGCGAGACCGTGGTGGTCCCGAACGGGTCGACGAACAGCGGCACCGCGGCGAGCACCGCCAGCAGGGCCAGGCCCAGGACGGCGGCCAGCGACCGGCTGCGTCGGCGCGACGGGGGCACCGCGGCCGGGGCGCCGTCCGCGGTGCTGACGACCGGGGGACTCTCCACGGTCATGAGTGGGCCACCTTCCCGGCGAAGAGTCCACGGGGTCGGACGATGAGCACCAGGGCGAGGGTGCCGAAGAGGATGAACGAGGCCAGGTCGGGCAGCAGCGCACGGCCCAGCGACTCCACCTGGCCGATGACCAGCGCCCCGATGAGCGCCCCGCGGATCGAGCCGAGGCCGCCGATGACCACGACGACGAGCGCGAGCAGCAGGATCGTCTCGTCCAGCCCCGGGCGGGCGCCGTACACCGGAGCGGCGAGGACCCCGGCGACGGTCGCGAGCATCGACCCGATGCCGAGGACGGCGACCTTCACCTTGCGGTTGTCGATGCCCATCGCCGAGACCATCTCCCGGTCGGCCACGCTGGCCCGCACCAGCGCGCCCACCGAGGTCCGCTCCACGACCAGCCAGACGACCAGGGCGAGCACCAGGCCGACCCCGATGACCAGCAGCCGGTAGGCCGGGTAGGCGCTGCCCGCGACGTCCACGCTGCCGTCGAGGCCCGGGGGCGGGGAGACCGAGCGGACGTCGTTGCCGTACACGATCGAGAGCACCTCGGCGACGACCAGCGAGATGCCGAGGGTGAGCAGCGCCTGGTCCAGGATCGGCCGCCGGGCCAGCGGCTCGGTCATCCCCGACAGCGCGCCGCCGGCCAGCAGGCCGATGACGGCGGCGACACCGAGCGCGGCGAGGAAGCCGCCCCACGAGTCCCCGGCGAGGAAGCTGACCGACAGGTAGGAGCCGATGAGGAAGAACGCACCGTGGGCCAGGTTCAGCACGTCCATCATCCCGAAGACGATGGACAGCCCGACGGCGAGGACGAACAACAGCGCGCCGATGGCGAAGCCGTTGAGGATGCTGACGAGGTTCGCGTCGAACCAGCCGAGCACGGGGGGTTGCTCCTCTCCGGTCGCCGGGTGCGCGGCGACGTCCGCGCACCCGGCGTCCGCGCCGGTCAGGGCTGGGGGAAGACGCCGAGCTCCTCGACGACGGAGTTGACCAGGGTGCCGTTCTCGTCGACCACCTCGCGGAGGTAGACCGCCTGCTCCGGCGTCTGGTTGCTGAAGCTCCACGGCCCCCGGGGGCTGTCGTCGATCTCGCCCAGGCCGCCGAGGGCGTCGGTGACCGCCTGGCCGCCGGTCTCGCCGGCCTCCGTCAGCGCCCGGGCCAGCACGTTGGCGGCGTCGTAGGCCTGGACGGCGTAGGTCGTCGGCAGTTCGTCGTAGGCCTCCTGGTAGGCCTGCACGAACTCGGCGTTGGTCTGGTTGTCGATCTCGGTGGAGTAGTGCAGCGTCGTCCGGACGCCGACGGCCGCGGGGCCCTGGGCGTCGAGGACGCTCCCCTCGGTGAGGAAGCCGGACCCGTACAGCGGGATGGTGTCCTTGAGGCCGAAGTCGGCGTACTGCTGGACGAAGCTGACCGCCTCGCCGCCGGCGTAGAAGACGAAGGTCGCCGCCGCGCCGGAGGACTGGATCCCGGAGAGGAACGGCTGGAAGTCCTGCGTGGTGCCGAACGGCGTCAGCGCCTGGCCGGCCACCGTGCCGCCTCCGGCGGTGTAGGCCTCGGTGAACCCGGCGACCACCTCCTGGCCGGCGGCGTAGTCGGGGGCCATGACGTACACCGGGCCGATGCCCTGAGCGGCCAGGTGCTCACCCATCGCGGCCGCGATCTGGGCGTTGGTGAACGACGAGCGCCAGACGTACGGGCTGGCGGCGTCCTTGGTGATCGCCTCCGCGCCGGCGTTGGCCACGATCAGCGGCACCTGGGACTCGGTGACCTGCTCGGCCACGCCGAGCGCGGTGGCCGAGTTGACGATCCCGACGAGCGCGTCGACGTCACCCTCGGTCAGCAGCCGCTGGACGGCGGGGACGCCGGTGTCCGGGCCCTCGCCCTCGTCGGCGGTCACGGTCTCCACCGTGAACCCGCCCATCTCCCCGCCGTTCTGCTCCAGCCACAGGTCCCAGCCCTGCTGCATGTCCTCGCCCAGCGGCGTGTAGACCCCGGCCTGGGGGATCACCAGGCCGACACGCACGGTGCCGCCGCCCTCGCCGCCCTCGCCGCCGCCCCCGTCGTCCTCGCCGAGGCTGCCGCCTCCGCACGCCGCCATGGCCAGGGTGAGGACTCCGACGCCGAGGCCGCCGAGCAGACGCCGACCGGACAGGTGTTGCACCACGGGCACACTCCGGAGGTCGCGACGTGCTACATCGCACGCCTTGTGCTGCCGAACCCTGTAGTGCGCTCCGCAGGTGTGTCAAGGGTCACACAGCTGTTCCGGCCGGGCTGGTGTCGATCTGTGACCTGCGTGGTCGACCCGGGGCCGACCGTGCGAGCCCGGCGACACGGGGTGTCACGATGAGCAGCGTGGAGGTCGTCGAGGGACCGTTCGTCACCCGCCGGCAGGAGCTGGGAGCCGCCAGCGCGCGCAGCCTGCTGCTCACGGTGCTGGGCGAGTTCGTGCTGCCCAGCGGCCGACCGGTGTGGACCGCCAGCCTCATCGACCTGCTCGCCGACCTCGACGTCGCCGAGAAGGCGGCGCGGCAGGCCATCATGCGCACCGCGGACAGCGGCTGGATCGAGGCCAGCCGGATCGGTCGGGAGACGCGCTGGTCGTTGACCGCGGCCGGCACCCGGCTGCTCCGGGAGGGCACGGAGCGCATCTACGGTTTCGCCGCCGACGACCGCGCCTGGGACGGCCGCTGGCTGGTGCTCTCGGTCGGCGTCCCGGAGAACAACCGGGCGGTGCGCCAGCGGCTGCGCACCCAGCTCGGCTGGGCCGGGCTGGGCTCGCTGGACGCGGCCACCTGGGTGACGCCGCGGGTCGACCGCGAGCAGGAGGCCCGCCGGGTGCTCGGGGAGCTCGACCTGCTCGCCGTCAGCTGGTCCTTCGTCGCCACCGCCGGCGTGGTCGGGGACGAACGCTCGCTGGCCCGCACCGCCTGGGACCTCGACGCCATCGAGCGCCGCTACGAGGACTTCCTCGAGCTGGTCGGCCGACGACGGCCGCGCACGGACCGGCAGGCGCTGGTGGCGCAGGTCCGGCTCGTGCAGGAGTGGCGCCGGTTCCCGCTGCTCGACCCCGGGCTGCCCCGGGAGCTGCTGCCGCCGCGCTGGAGCGGCAGCCGGGCGGCGGAGGTCTTCCGCGAGCGGCACGCCTCCTGGGCGCCGCGCGCGCAGCGGGCCTGGACGGAGCTCACCGCCGACCGCTGAGGACCTCGTCGTCCCCCCGGACGGCACCGCGTCCGGCCCCCTCCTCGGCGTCCCCGAGCGTGCGAGGGGTCCCAGGACGGGGTTCTCTCTCACGCGGGGACGGGGTGACGCTCCAGCCACGCCCGCCCGGCGTCGGTGAGCACCCGCATGTCGCGCTCGGCCTGCAGCAGCGGCGGGTCCTGGCGGTACAGCCGGGCCACCAGGTGGCTGTCGGGGGCCAGCTGCCGGGCGATCTGGTGTGCCTCCAGCTTGTGCAGCCGCCCGCCGGGCGCCTGGGCGAACCGGCGCAGGAGCGCCGCCTGGGCCTGCTCGGGGTCGACCCGGTCCCGGGGCGCGGCGGCCGCGGCCGGCTCCTCGTCCAGCAGTGCGGTGATCGCCCGGGAGAAGGTCTGCACCAGGTCGCGGATGCGGTCGTCACGGGAGGGGGCGACCGCGCCGCCGCCCGAGCCCTGCCAGGTGCGCTGCGGGTGCCGGCGCAGGTACTCCTGCTCCAGCTCGAGCATGCGCTCGGTGTGGGTGCGGAACTGTTCCGCGGTGCCGTGCAGGAAGACCCAGTGCCGCATCGCGTGGGCGTGCACGCCCTGACGCTCCAGCTCCTCGTCGGACAGTTCGCGCGCCGGGATGCCCGGTCGGTCGGTCATGGCCGCTCCCCTTCCTGCACCGTCCACCCGGCCGCCGGTGACCGGGGTCACATCGTGCGGGGTGCGGTGCCGGGCTGTCACCTCGCGGGCCACGGGAGGACGGACCCGCCGGGGCGCCCGGGGGAGCTGTGCCGGTCCGTGCCCCTGGCCATGCCAGTGGCGCGCCTCACTCCGGGAGGGTGCGGATGCGGATCGCGGTGGTGGGTGGCGGCCCCGGCGGCCTCTTCCTGTCCGTCCTGCTGCGAAGGGCGACCCCACCCGCGAGGTCACCGTCTTCGAGCGCGACCGGGCAGAGGACACGTCCGGCTTCGGCGTCGTCTTCTCCGACGCCACCCTGGCCGGCATCCACGACGCCGATCCCGTGCTGCGGACCGCCCTCACCGAGCACGGCGTGCACCGGGACCCGATCGACGTGCGTGCACGGCGAGCGGCGTCGCCGTCCTCCGCCCTGGCGCGTCCCTGACGCTGGAGGAGGTGCGCGGGTCGATGGCCGCCGCGGACGTGGCCCGGTACGAGTGGCCCGAGCAGCTCGCGGTGGTCCCCGAGCTGCCGACGACCAAGATGGACAAGAAGGGGACGTCGCCGCCCGGCCGGCCCGTGCCGTCGACGGCTGACCGGGACGTCCGCGACGCGGACCCGGCGTGCGCCGCGCCCCTCGCGTCCGCCGGTCAGGTGCGCTCCCGTTCCGGGAAGGGCTCCGCAGCCGCCGCGGCCCGCCGCCCCGGCGCCACGACGAGCGCCACGCCGACCGTGGTGACGGCGATCCCGAGCAGCGAGACCGGTGACAGCCGCTCCCCGAACAGCAGGTACGCCTCCACCGCGGTTGCCGGGGGCACGAGGTAGTAGAGGCTGGACACCCCGGCCGCCGTGCCGTGCCGGAGCAGGAGGAGCAGGAGGAGGACGGCGCCGAGGGACAGGACGACGACCAGCCAGACGAACGCCGCGACGAACTCGCCGGTCCAGCGGATGGTGGTGTCCTCGGTGGTCACGGCGATCGCCAGCAGCAGCACGGACGCCGCGGCGTACTGCACGGCGGTGCCCGACACCAGCGGCACCTCGTCGCCGTGCCGCTTCTGGTAGAGGGTGCCCGCGGTGCCTGCCGCCAGGCCGACTCCGCAGGCCAGCACTCCGGAGAGCGGGAGCGGACCGGTGGCGCCGACGTCGGCGAGGCCGGGCCCGACCACCAGGCACACGCCGGTCAGGCCCAACACGAACCCGGCCCACTGCCGGGCGGTGACCCGCTCGCCGAGCAGCCGCGCGGCCAGGACGGCGACCAGCACCGGCTGCACGCTGACCACGACCGCCGACACGCCGGCCGGGACGCCCACCGAGATGCCGTAGAAGACCCCGCCGAGGTAGCCGGCGTGCAGCAGGACCCCGGCCACGGCGGCGTGCCGGTACTGGCGCCGCCCGCGCGGCAGCTGGGACCGCACGGCGAGGGCCAGCCCGGCCAGCAGGACGGCGGCGACGACCAGCCGGACGCCGAGGAAGGTGAACGGCTCCGCGTACGGCAGGCCGTACTTGGCCCCCACGAAGCCGGTGCTCCAGAGCAGGACGAACAGCGCCGGCCCGCCGAGGCGGAGCAGGCGGGGAGGTGGGCTCACGGCCGCCAGCGTGCGTGCCGGGTGCCCGTCGCGCCCGTCCGCACCAGTTCCAGCCGCGGCCGCGGGCCCTCGGTGCGCCCGGTCTGCGGCGGCCGGCTGCCCGCCCGGAACGGCGCCGGCCACTCCGCGCCCGGCCCGCGGTAGCCCTGGTCCGCGGCGGCGTGCAGCGTCCACTGCGGGTCGTACAGGTGCGGCCGGCCCAGCGCGCACAGGTCCGCCCGGCCGGCGAGCAGGATCGAGTTGACGTCGTCCCAGCTGGAGATGGCCCCGACGGCGACGACCGCGACGCCGAACTCCCGACCGACCTCGTTGCGGATCCGGTCGGCGTAGGGCGTCTGGTAGCTGCGGCCGAACGCCGGCCGTTCCTCCTTGACCACCTGCCCGGTCGACACGTCGATGCCGTCGGCGCCGTGCTCGGCGAAGGCCCGCGCGACCGCGACGGCGTCGTCGACGTCGGTGCCGCCCTCGAACCAGTCGGTCGCCGAGATGCGCACGGTCATCGGCCGCTGCGCCGGCCACGCGGCGCGCACGGCCTCGAACACCTCCAGCGGGAAGCGCAGCCGGTTCGCCAGTGGCCCGCCGTAGCGGTCGGTGCGGTGGTTGGACAGGGGGGAGATGAACGACGACAGCAGGTAGCCGTGCGCGCAGTGCAGCTCGAGCACGTCGAAGCCGGCCCGGGCCGCGGAGCGGGCGCTGTCCACGAACTGCTCCCGGATGGTCTCCAGGTCGGTCTCGGTCAGCTCGCGAGGCACCTGGTTGGCGGGGGAGTAGGGGACCGCGGAGGGACCGACGACCTCCCAGTTGCCCTCGGGCAGCGGCTCGTCGATGCCCTCCCACATGAGCCTGGTGGAGCCCTTGCGGCCGGAGTGGCCCAGCTGGACGCCGATCCTGGCGTCGGTGGCGCCGTGCACGAAGTCGACGACCCGTGCCCAGGCAGCCTCCTGCTCAGGCGTGTAGAGCCCTGAGCACCCAGGGGTGATCCGGCCCTCGGCGGAGACGCAGACCATCTCGGTCATCACCAGGCCGGCCCCGCCCAGCGCCTTGCTGCCCAGGTGGACGAGGTGGAAGTCGGTGGGCAGCCCGTCCACGGCGGAGTACACGTCCATCGCCGAGACGACGACCCGGTTCTTCAGCTCCAGGCCGCCGAGCCGGAACGAGTGGAACATCGGCGGCCGCGGGTCGGCCGGCTCGGGCTGGCTGCGGGCGAACCAGGCGTCGACCTCGGCGACGAACTCCGGGTCGCGCAGCCGGAGGTTGTCGTGGGTGACCCGCCGGCTGCGCGTGATGATGTTGAAGGCGAACTGCTCGGGCTCCTGGTGGACGTAGCGGCCGATGTCCTCGAACCACTCCAGGCTGGCCTGCGCCGCGCGCTGGGTGGACAGCACGACCGGCCGCCGCTCGGCCTCGTAGGCCGACAGTGCGGCGTCGAGGTCGGGCTGCTCGTGCAGGCAGGCGGCCAGGGCGAGGGCGTCCTCCATCGCCAGCTTGGTGCCCGACCCGATCGAGAAGTGCGCGGTGTGCGCGGCGTCCCCGAGCAGCACCACGTTGCCGTGCCGCCAGGTCTCGTTCCGCAGGGTCGCGAAGGCCAGCCACTTGGAGTTGTTCGCGTGCACCCGGTGGCCGCCCAGCACGCCGGAGAACAGCTCCTCGACCAGCGCGATCGACTTGGTGTCGCTCTCGCCGGGGGGCAGGTCGAGGGCGGCGACGTCGCCGAATGCGCGCTGCCAGACGTCCTCGTGACACTCGACGATGAACGTGCTGCCGGTGCGGTCGTAGGGGTAGCCGTGGATCTGCATGACGCCGAACGGCGTCTCCTCGACGTAGAACTCGAACGCCTCGAACACCAGGTCGGTGCCGAGCCACATGTACCGGCAGCGTCGGGTCTCGACGGTGGGCCGGAAGACGTCGGCGTACCGCGTGCGCACGGCCGAGCGGGCGCCGTCCGCGGCCACGACGAGGTCGTGCTCCCGGCGCAGCTGCTCGGGGTCGGGCACCTCGCTGCGGAAGTGCACAGGAACGCCGAGGCCGGCACAGCGCCGCTGCAGGACGCGCAGCAGTTCCCGGCGGCTCATGGCCGCGAACCCGTGGCCGCCGGAGGTGGTGACCCGGCCGCGGTGGTGGACGTCGATGTCGTCCCACCGGGCGAAGTGGCGGGCCATCTCGCGAAAGACCACCGGGTCGGCGTGCTCGATGCCCCCGAGGGTCTCGTCGGAGAAGACGACACCGAAGCCGAAGGTGTCGTCGGGCGCGTTGCGCTCCCACACGGTGACCTCGTGCGCGGGGTCGAGCTGCTTGACCAGGGCGGCCAGGTAGAGCCCGCCCGGTCCGCCGCCGGCCACCGCGATCCGCATGCCGCTCACCGCAGCTTGTACCGCTGCAGCTTGCCCGTGCTCGTGCGGGGCAGCTCCGTGCGGAACTCGACGGCGCGGGGGCACTTGTAGGGCGCGATCACCTGCGCGCAGTGCGTGCGCAGCTCCTCGGCGGTCACCTCGCCGGCGTGCGCCGGGGCCAGGACGACGAAGGCCTTGACGATGGTGCCGCGGTCGGGGTCCGGAGCGCCGACCACCGCGCACTCGACGACGGCGGGGTGGGTCAGCAGCGCCTGCTCCACCTCGGGCCCGGCGATGTTGTACCCGGCCGAGATGATCATGTCGTCGGTGCGAGCCCGGTAGTGGAAGTAGCCGTCGGCGTCGCGCACGTAGGTGTCGCCGGTGTAGTTCCAGCCGTGCCGGACGTAGACCTCCTGCCGGTCGCCGTCGAGGTACCGGCAGCCGGTGGGGCCGCGGACGGCGAGGTGGCCCTCGGTGCCGTCGGGCACCGGCCGGCCGTCGTCGTCCAGGACGGCGGCGGTGTACCCGGGGACGGCCCGGCCGGTCGAGCCCGGTCGGATGTCGTCGTCGGCCGCGGCGATGAAGACGTGCAGCATCTCGGTGGACCCGATGCCGTCGATGACCCGCACCCCGCTGGCGTCGTGGACCCCGTGCCAGACCGACGCCGGCAGCGGCTCCCCGGCCGAGACCGCCCGGCGCAGGCCCGCGAGCTGCCCGCCGCGGCCGCCGGTCACGATCGCCCGGTACGCGGTCGGGGCGGTGAACAGCACGGTGACGCCGTGCTCGGCGACGGCCTCGGCGAGCCGGTCGGGGGAGGGGTGCTCGAGCAGCAGCACGCTCGCGCCGGCCCGGAGCGGGAAGACCAGCAGCCCGCCGAGGCCGTAGGTGAAGGCGAGCGGTGGGCTGCCCGCGAAGACGTCGTCCGGCTCCGGGCGCACCACGTGCGCCGAGAAGGTGTCGGCGATGGCGAGCACGTCGCGGTGGAAGTGCATCGTGGCCTTCGGTCGGCCGGTGGTGCCCGACGTGAACGCCATGAGCGCCACGTCGTCGGCCGCCGTCGGGACGTCGGTGAAGCCCTCCGGGCGGCCGGCGGTCCGGGTCGAGAGGTCACCGGGCCCCTCACCGCCGTAGGTCACCACGGTGAGCCCGGGGACAGCGGCCCGGGTGAGGTCGTCGGTCAGCCGCGCGTCGCAGAGCGCGACCGTGGGCCGGCACATCTCCCCGATGGTGGCCAGCTCGCCCGCCCGCAGCGCCGGCATCGTGGTCACGACGACGCCGCCGGCCTTGAGGACGGCGAACCAGCAGGCGACCAGGTCCGGGCCGTTGAACCCGCGCAGCAGGACCCGGTTGCCGGGGACCACGCCCAGGTCCTCGGTGAGGACGCCGGCGATGCGGTCGGCCCGCGCGCGCAGCTCGCCGTAGCTCCAGGCCGGGCCGCCGGGGGCGCGCACGCACGGCCGGTCCGGGCCGAACCGGGCGATCGTGCCGTCGAGCAGCTCCGAGGCGCAGTTGAGCCGCTCGGGGTAGTGCAGGGCGCCGAGGTCGAGGACCGGCCACTGACCGGGTGGGGGCAGGTGGTCGCGGCAGAAGGGATCGACGTGGGCCGAGGCCGACAGCGGCGGGGCGCTCAGCGTCATGGGCGGACCTCCCTGCGGTCGCCGGGTCCGGCCGGGCCGCACCCTCCCGCCAGTATGCCGCTGTCATGACGGGAGTCAACGGGGCAGCATGCCGGGGTGCGGGTGGCCTATCGTGTGCCCGTGACCGCCGTCCAGGAGGCGGCGGCGCCGGTCGCCGTCGTCCTGCAGCCCCGCCAGCTGATCGTCAGCCTGTACGGCCTGTACGCCCGGGAGCGCGGGGGCTGGCTGTCGGTGGCCGCCGTCGTCCGGCTGATGGCCGACCTCGGCGTGGAGGAGGCGGCCGTCCGGTCGTCGGTGTCCCGGCTCAAGCGGCGCGGCGTGCTCGACGCCCGGCGGCAGGGCGAGGTCGCCGGCTACGCGCTCACCCCCGAGGCGCTGGAGGTGCTGGCCGAGGGGGACGCGCGGATCTTCGGCCGCCGCCGCGCCCGCGAGGAGGACGGCTGGCTGCTCGTCGTCTTCTCCGTGCCCGAGTCCGAGCGGGAGCGCCGACACCGGCTGCGCTCGGAGCTCACCCGCCTCGGCTTCGGCACCGTGGCGCCCGGCGTCTGGGTCGCCCCGGGACACCTGGGCGAGGAGGTCCGCGAGGTGCTGCGACGGCGCGGCCTGGCCGGGTACGTCGAGCTCTTCTCGCAGGCGCGGGTGCCGGCGGAGGAGGCCCGGGTCGGCGTCGCCCGCTGGTGGGACCTGGACGCGCTGCACGAGCGCTACGCCGGGTTCCTCGATCGCCACGCCCCCGCCCGGGAGCGCGCCGTCCCGGACCGGCCGCTCGACCCGGCCCGGGCCTTCGCCGACCACGTCCGCCTGGTGACCGACTGGCGGGTGTTGCCCTACGCCGACCCCGGCCTCCCGCCCGAGCTGCTGCCCGAGGACTGGAACGGCACCCGCGCCGCCGAGCTGTTCGCCGAGCTGGCCGGCCGGCTCGCCGGTCCCGCCGCCGACCACGCCCGCCGGCTGCTCGACGGGTGAGGGTCGCTCAGCCGGGCAGGACGGCGGTGCCCTGCACCTCGACCAGCGCCTCGTCGTCCCACAGCCGGGCCACGCCGATGCCGGCCATCGCCGGGTAGTCGCTGCCGACCAACCGCCGCCACACCGCCCCGATCTCTCGGGCACGGGCGCGGTAGTCGGCCAGGTCCACCGCGTACACGGTCAGCGAGGCCAGGTGTGCCGGCCGGCCACCGGCGGCCCCCAGCGCGGTCAGCAGGTTGCCCAGTGCCTGCTCGAACTGCGCGACGACGTCGGCGCCGACGATCCGGCCGTCGGCGTCCATCGCGGTCTGCCCGGCGAGGAAGACCGTCCGCCCGGGCGGGGCCACCACGGCGTGGCTGTACCCCGAGGGCCGGGCCAGTTCCGGCGGGTCCACCCGCTGCATCCCCGTCATGGTGCCTCCCTCTCGCTCCCGCCCGGCGGAGCCGGCAGCACGGTGGCGTCGCTCACGACTGGACCGCCCCTCCGTCGACGTTGATCCCCTGACCGGTGATCGCGGCGCTGGCCACGCACAGCAGCACCGCGTCGGCGACCTCGTCGGGCTCGACCAGCCGGCCGATCGGCTGGCGGCGGGCGAGGGCCTCCCGGGCCTGCTCGGGCGTCCGGCCGGTGGTGGCGCTGATGGTCGCCACGGTGGCGTCGGTCATCGGCGTGTCCACGTATCCCGGGCAGACCGCGTTGACCGTGACCCCGGTGCCCGCCGTCTCTGCAGCCGCCGACCGGACCAGCCCCAGCAGCCCGTGCTTGCTGGCGGTGTACGCCGCGACGTAGGGGTCGCCGCGCTTGGCCGCGGTCGACGCCACGGCGACCACCCGCCCCCAGCCTGCCTCCACCATGCCCGGGAGGGCGCGGCGCAGGAGTCGGAACGGGGCGGTCAGGTTGAGGTCGAGCGCCCGGGCCCACTCCTCGTCGGTGGTCCGCGCCAGCGGCGCCGAGGTGCCCGCGCCGGCGTTGAGCACCAGGACCTCCACCGCGCCGCCCCACTCCCGCTCCACGGCGCCGACGACGATCTCCGCGGCGCCGGCGTCGGCGAGGTCGGCGGGCACGACGAGTGCGGGGCCGCCGAGGTCGTCGGCCACCGCGGCCAGCTCGTCGGCGCTGCGGGCGGTGAGCGCGACGGGGTGCCCCTGGGCGGCCAGCCGACGGGCGACGGCGGCGCCGATGCCCCGCCCCGCGCCGGTCACCAGGCAGCGGCGGGGGACCACGGGCGGCAGCTTGCCAGCCGCTCGTGACGACCGTCAACATGACGACATACCGGCTCCGGCGGCGTCCGCCCCCGGCCGCGCCGGCGACCACGGAGGGGTGGTGGGCATGCGGCCCGAGGAGTTCACCGACATCCGCTACGAGGTCGAGGAGGACAACCACGCGGTCGTCACCATCGACCGGCAGGAGCGGATGAACAGCTTCCGCGGCCGCACCGTCGACGAGTTGATCTCGGCGTTCAAGCACGCCTGGGCCGACCCCCGCGTGGCCGCCGTCATCCTCACCGCCGCCGGCGAGCGGGCCTTCTGCACCGGGGGTGACGTCAAGGAACGGGCGGAGACCGGCGGCTACGGCGAGACCGAGTGGGGCACGTTCGAGATCGAGCGGTTGCACCGGGTCATCCGGGACATCCCGAAACCCGTGATCGCCGCGGTCAACGGCATCGCGATCGGCGGCGGGCACGTGCTGCACGTCCTGTGCGACCTCACCGTCGCCTGCGAGGAGGCCACGTTCGCCCAGTCCGGGCCGCGGGTGGGCTCCTTCGACGCGGGGTTCGGCTCGGCCTACCTCGCGCGGGTCGTGGGCGAGAAGCGGGCCCGCCAGATCTGGTTCCTCCTCGACCGCTACGACGCCGCGACCGCCGAGCGCTGGGGCCTGGTCAACGAGGTCGTGCCGCGAGAGCGCCTGCTCGACACCGCGCGCGAGTGGGCCCGGAAGATGGGCTCGTACTCGCCGACCGCCCTGCGGTTCCTCAAGCACTCGTTCAACGCCGACACCGACCACCTCGGCGGGATCTCCCACCTCGCCTTCGACGGGCTGTCGCTGTTCTCGGTCAGCGAGGAGGGGATGGAGGGCGCGCGCGCCTTCGCCGAGAAGCGGCCGCCGGACTTCCGACGGTTCCGGTGACCTGCTACTAGCGCCTTGACGTCGATCGGTCAGCCGTAGAGCATCCGGGGCACTCCCGAGCAGGCCGACGTCGTCCCGAGGGGCAGCCGTGACCGGTACCTTCAGCGTCCCGCGCATCGAGTCCGAGGCCCTCCCCGACGGCCGGCTGCTGGTGCGCTCGGTCGAGCCGCTCGGCGACCACCCGGTCAGCGTCGTGCACTCCTTCCGTGCGGGCAGCGAGGCCCACCCCGACCGGCTGCTGGTCGCGGAGCGGGCGGGAGAGAAGTGGGCGCGCTCGAGCTGGGGCGAGGTGCGCGCGCAGGCCGACCGGCTGGCTCAGGGGCTGCTCGACCGCGGCCTGGCCGACCGGCCGGTCCTGGTCCTCTCGGGCAACAGCCGGTTCCACCTGGGAGTGACGATCGCCGCGCTGACGGTCGGCGCACCCGTCGTCCCGACCAGCGTGGCCTACTCGCTGCAGAGCGCCGACCACGCCGAGCTGCGGGCGATGGCCGACCTGGTCGACCCCGGCCTGGTGGTCGCCGAGGACGCCGCCTTCGCCGCCGCGGTGGCCGCGGTGGCGGGGGACCGGCCGGTGCTCAGCCGGGACGGCGACCTGCCCGGTTCACTGTCCGCTGCGGCGTTCGGTGCCGAGCCCACGCCCGAGGTCGACCGCCGCTGCGCCGCCCTCCGCCGCGAGGACGTGGCCAAGATCCTGTTCACCTCCGGGTCGACCGGCAGTCCCAAGGGCGTGCTCACCCCGCACGGCATGCTGTCGGCCAACCAGCAGCAGATGCGCCAGGTCTGGCCCTTCCTCGCCGAGGAGCCGCCCGTGTTGCTGGACTGGCTGCCCTGGAGCCACACCTTCGGCGGCAGTCACGACCTGAACATGGTGCTGACCAACGGCGGCACGCTGTGGATCGACGACGGCCGCCCGGCCCCGGCGCTGGTCGGGCGGACGGTGCGCAACCTGGCCGACGCCCGTCCCACGGTCTACTTCAACGTGCCGGCCGGGTACGCCGCCCTCCTCCCGCACCTGGAGCGGGACCGGGTCGCTGCGGCGGCCTTCTTCGACCGGCTGCGGCTGGGCTTCTTCGCCGCCGCGGCCCTGCCGCAGCAGCTGTGGGACCGGATCGAGGAGCTGGCCGCCCAGCACGGCGCGCGGATGCAGATGACCACGTCGTGGGGGCTCACCGAGACCGCCCCCGCTGCGACCAGCGCCCACTACCCGATCACCCGCAGCGACGTCCTCGGCGTACCGCTGCCCGGGGTGGAACTGGCGCTGGTGCCCGTGGGCGAGAAGAGCGAGGTCCGCGTGCGCGGCGCCAACGTGACCCCCGGTTACCACCGCCGTCCGGACCTCACCGCCGCCGCCTTCGACGAGCACGGCTTCTTCCGCACCGGGGACGCCGTCGCCCTCGCCGACCCCGACGACCCGGCCGCAGGCCTGGTGTTCCGCGGCCGGATCGCCGAGGACTTCAAGCTCTCCACCGGCACCTTCGTCAGCGTCGGCACGCTGCGACCCCGGCTGCTCTCCGCGTCGCAGGGGCTCCTGACCGACGCGGTCGTCTGCGGCCAGGACGGCGAGTTCGTGACCGCGATGGGGTGGCTGCACCCGGACTCCGCGGGGCGGGTGGACGCGGACGGCGTGCCCGAGGCGTCCCTGCGCGCGGAGCTGGAGTCGACGCTGGCCCGGCTGGCGGCCGGGGGTGGCGGGTCCTCCCAGTGCGTGGAGCGGCTGCTGGTCCTCACCGAGCCGGCGCAGCTCGACGCCGGGGAGGTCACGGACAAGGGCTACGTCAACCAGGCCGCCGTCCGCGACCGGCGTGCGGACCTGGTCGCGCTGCTCACCGCGGACCCGGTGCCCCCTCGGGTCGTCGTCCGTCCGGCGGGGCAGGATCGCTGACGTGCTCGACGGTCACGTCCTGGTGGATGCCCACGTCCACGTGCCCCACCTGGCCACGCTGGCCCCGGCGTGGCTGGACTGGGCCCGGCAGTTCGGCCGGCCCGGCCTGCTGGAGGAGGTCTGGCGCGCCGACGGCAGCCCCGACCCCGCGGCCCTGGACCGGCTCTTCGCCGAGGAGGGGGTCGACGTCGCGCTGCTGTTCTGCGAGTACAGCCCCAAGGCGACCGGCTACCAGCTCTTCGACGACCTGCTGCCGCTGGTCGAGCAGGACCCGCGGCGGTTCCGGCCGGTGGCCAACGTCAACCCGCACCTGCACTTCCCGATCGCCCGGGAGCTCACCCGCCAGCTCGACCTCGGGGCGGCCGCGCTGAAGATCCACCCGGTGCACGGCGGCTTCCGCGCCGACGACGCGGCGATGTACCCCGCCTACGCCGTCCTGGTGGAGCGCGGCGTCCCGCTGGTCGTGCACTGCGGCACCAGCAGCTTCCCGGGGTCGACCAACGCCTACGCCGACCCGCAGCTGCTCGACGCCGTCCTGCGCGACTTCCCCGACCTGCAGGTGGTGCTGGCCCACGGCGGCCGGGGCTGGTGGTACGACGCCGCCGCGTTCCTGGCGGTCTCCCGGCCCAACGTCTGGATCGAGCTGTCCGGGCTGCCACCGAAGCGGCTGCCGGAGTACTACGCCCGGTTCGACCTCGCCCGGCTGGCGCGGAAGTGGATCTACGGCACCGACTGGCCCGGCGTCCCCGGGCAGGCGGCCAACGCCCGCGCCGTCGCCTCGCTGGGCCTGCCCGAGGACGTCGTCCCACTGGTCCTCGGGCAGAACGCGCTGCGGGTCTACGCCGGCCTCCGGGCGCCCTGACCGGACCCCGCGTCGTCCGCCCGTCGGGCATCGGTCAGGATGGAGCGGATGTACCGGGGGAGAGGAGTGGTCGGCCGTGGGCAAGCACCGGGCACCTGACGCGGACCCCACCGACTTCGACGCGGCGACCAGCGCGCTCGTCGACGTCACCGGCGACTACGAGGTCGACGCCGCGCACACCCGCATCGGCATCCGTGCCCGGCACGCCATGGTCACCACGGTGCGCGGGTCGTTCGGCGAGTTCTCCGGCCGGGCGCACCTGGACGCGGCGAACCCGCCGGCGAGCTGGGTGACGCTGCGCATCAAGACGGCGACCGTCGACACCGGGCAGCCCGATCGGGACGCGCACCTGCGCTCGGCGGACTTCCTCGACGTCGAGACCTACCCGGAGATCGTCTTCACCTCCACCGACGTCGAGCAGATCGAGGACGACGTCTACACGGTCACCGGCGACCTCACGATCCGCGACGTCACCCGCCCGGTCTCGGTCGACTTCACCCTCACCGGTTCGGCCAAGGACCCCTTCGGCAACACCCGCGTGGGCTTCGAGGGCGCCCTGGCCATCAAGCGCAGCGACTGGGGCCTGACCTGGAACACCCCGCTGGACACCGGCGGCGTGCTGGTCAGCGACCGCATCCAGATCGAGTTCGACGTCTCCGCCGTCCGCACCGCCTGACGGCGCGGGGACCATCCGGCCGCCGCCGGTCGGTCTCACGGGGGCGGGGGCCCGGCACCACGGACCCGACCGGGGTCCGCTCTCGCCGCGGCTCGGTCGCGGCTGTCCTGCTCACGGTCGGCGCGGGCTGCCGCCCGGTCCTGTCCCGCCGCGACCCGGTCCCGCTCCGCGGCCAGCCGGTCGGCGGCGTCGGCCGCTCGGTCGGCCGCGGCCCGCGCCCGGTCGTCCTCGGCCCATGCCCGGTAGCTCGCCTGGACCTCGCGGTCGATGGCCCGCTGCTCGCCCGTCTCCAGCGGCCCCTCGCCGGCCGCCGCGGCCGCCCGGTCCGCCCACCGCGCCTGTTCGGCCGCGCGCTCGTCGGCGGCGGACTCCCGACGGCTCGCGACCACGGCGCGCGCCACGGCCTGCTGGTCCCGTTCGGCGGCCACCTCGTCGCGGTGCTGGGCAGCCTGCTCGCGGCGCCGGGCCGCCTCGTCCCGCCGACGGGCGGCCTGTTCGGTGCGCCGGGCCGCATCCTCCCGCACCCGCTCGGCGGCGGTCCGCCAGTGCTCGGCACTCGCCACGTCCGGAGCCCCGGCCGTGGGGTTCGCGAGCCAGCGATCGGCGCGCAGACGCTCGTGCTCGACGGCCCGCAGCGCCGCCGCGGCCTCGCTCAGCAGCAGCCGCGCATCGTTGAGGCGGCCCTCCAGCAGGGCCCGCTCGGCCAGGGCGAGGTGCGTGGCGGCGACGTCGCTCTCGGTGACGGCCACCGCCTCGGCGCCTCGGCTCAGTCGCTCCTGGAGCCGCCGGACGTCCTGCCGGAGGCGCTCGGCGGCCTGCTCGGCGGAACCGCGCCCCGGGCGTGCCCGCTCGCCCGGCTCGCACCCGTCGGCGGCCCGCTCGTCGGACCCCTCCATGCGCGAAGCGTTCTCCTCACGGAGACCACGGACAAGAGCCCCGAGCGGCCGACCGGGAGCGATCCCTCAGCGGGGTGCCCGCAGCGCAGCGTCCAGCGTGCTCATGAGCTGCCCGAGGCGGTGGTCAGCGGCTCGCGCCGGGGGGTACCGGCGGAGGACGTCGACCAGGACGGGGGTGGCGCGTTGCCGCGCCTGCTCGATCAGCGCGTCCCCGACCGCGGGATCGTCACCGGCGGTCACCTCGGCGACCCGCGCGGCACTCACGGCAGCACGCAGGATGTGGCCGACCTGCCCCGCCTGCGCGATCGGGTGGAGGTACGCGGCAGAGGCGGCGTCCCCAGCGGAGCGTGCGGCCAGCCGCGCGACCTCGGTCCCCGCCTCCCTCGCCGCCCGGTGGGCGTCCACCGAGGCGACCCGTTGGAGCCTGGTCCTCCGCGCGCCGTGGACGAACTCCCAGGCGGCGTCGACGGCGGCGCGCGGGCGGCCGTCGCCCGGGACGGCGTCCTCGAACACGGGGAGGAGACCCTCTGCGCTCTCCGCCACGAACCGTGCGACGACCCGCAGCTCGTCCATGGTCAGCTCGAAGTCCCCGACCACCGCCGTCATGGACCCGATCCTCCCCGCACCGGCGTCCGCGACGCCGTCCGCCACTGCGCGACGCTGTGCGCTGAGGCGGGGTGTCATGCCGTGGAACCCTGCCTCGACGCACATCCTCCAGCTGTCCCTGAGGCCACCGGGGCCGGCGGTGGGGACGGCGTCGGGCACGACGGCGGGCCCCTCAGCGGGGCGGCATCATCGAGCCCTCGGTGAGGAAGCGGGTGTGCCAGCTCAGCGCCTCGCCGAGCAGGTGCGGGGTGTGCCGCCCGGGGGCGCCGTGCAGCGCGCGCTCGAGGTAGTCCCGCAGCAGCGGCCGGTAGTCCGGGTGCGCGCACTTCTCGATGACCAGCTCCGCCCGCCGCCGCGGCGCCAGGCCGCGCAGGTCGGCCAGGCCCTGCTCGGTGACGATCACGTGCACGTCGTGCTCGGTGTGGTCGACGTGGCTGACCATCGGCACGATCGCCGAGATGGCCCCGCCCTTGGCCGTCGAGGGGGTCATGAAGAAGGAGATGTAGGCGTTGCGGGCGAAGTCGCCCGAGCCCCCGATGCCGTTCTGGATGCGGCTGCCCATCACGTGCGTGGAGTTGACGTTGCCGTAGATGTCGGCCTCGATCAGGCCGTTCATCGCCAGGACGCCGAGCCGCCGGACGATCTCCGGGTGGTTGCTGATCTCCTGCGGCCGCAGCACGATCCGCTCGCGGAGACTCTGCGCCTCGGCGTCGAACCGGGCCGCCCCCTCCGGGCTGAGCGAGAACGCCGTGGCCGACGCCGACACCATGCGGCCGGAGCACAGCAGGTCGAGCATGCCGTCCTGGATGACCTCGGTGTAGGCGGTCAGCCCCTCGAACGACGAGCTCCCCAGCTCGGCCATGACGGCGTTGGCGACGTTGCCGACCCCCGACTGCAGCGGCAGCAGCTCGCGCGGGACCCGGCCGCGGGCCACCTCGTGCTCGAGGAACTCGACGATGTGCCCGGCGATGGCCCGCGAGGCGGCGTCGGCCGGCGTGAAGGGGGTGTTGCGGTCGGGGGCGTCGGTCTCGACGACCGCGACCACCTTCTCCTCGGGGCAGCGCAGGTACGGCACGCCGATCCGGTCGTCAGGGCGCAGCAGCTGGATCGGCCGGCGGGCCGGCGGCAGCGCGGTGCCGTAGTAGACGTCGTGCATCCCCTCGAGCGCGGGGCTCTGCCGGGAGTTGACCTCGAGGACCACGCGGTCGGCCCGGTCCAGCCAGGTCTTGTTGTTCCCGACCGACGAGGAGGGCACCAGGTCCCCGTCGGACGTGATGCCGCTGACCTCGACGACGGCGACGTCGAGCGGGCCGAGGAAGCCCTCCCACGCCATCTGCGCGACGTGCGACAGGTGCACGTCGATGTACTCCATGAGCCCGGCGTTGATCTTCTCCCGGCTGACCGGGTCGGACTGGTAGGGCAGCCGCAGCTCGATGCCGTCCGCGGCGGCCAGCGCCCCGTCCAGCTCCGGGGCGGTGGAGGCGCCGGTCCAGACGTTGACCCGGAACGGCCGCCCGGCCTCGTGCGCCTCGTGGATCTCCCGGGCCAGGGCCTGGGGGACGGCCTTCGGGTAGCCGGCGCCGGTGAAGCCGCTCATCCCGACGGTGTCCCCGTGCCGGATGTGCTCGGCGGCGGCCTCCGCCGGGACGACCTTGCGGGCCAGGCCCGCGTGCCGGATGCGACCCGACTGCGCCATGGCCCGAGGCTACGCGGCCCGGGCCGGCGGCCAGACGGCGAGCAGCGTGCGGACGGCGGTCACCAGGGCCAGTGGCTGGTCGAGCATCGGGTGGTGCCCGGCCTCCGGCAGCTCGACGACCGGCAGGGGACCCGGGGCAAGGGCGACCATCTCGGCGGCCATCTCCCGGGTGACCAGGCCCTGCTCGCAGCGGAACAGCGCGGCCGGCGCCGCCAGCCGGGGGAGCAGTTGCCCCACCAGGGGGCGGCTGCCGAAGGAGCCCGGGTCGAACTTCCACGTCCACCCGCCCTCGACCGGTCGCAGCGAGCTCCGCGCCACGTGCGCCCGGACGTAGGGGAGGAGGCGGTCCTGCGGCGGGAGGGTCCGGAAGCGGGCGAGCGCGGCCTCGAGGTCGGGGTGCACCCGGTGCGCCCGCGGCTGCTCGCGCAGGTCCTGCTCCTCGGGCGGCTGCCGGTCCAGGGGGGAGTCGATGACGGCCACCCCGGCGACGGCGTCCCCGTGCTCGACGCCGGCGGTCAGCGCCACCCAGCCGCCCATGCTGTGGCCCAGCACGACCGGGCGGTCCAGGCCCTCGGCGGCCGCGACCGCGAGCACCTCGCGCGCCCACCGCGCCGTGCCGTACTCCGACCGGCGGTCGCTGTCCCCGTGCCCGCTCAGGTCGGGGGCGACCACCCGGTGGGTGGGCAGCAGCGGCGCCACGTGGTCCCACCACCCGGAGTGCGCCGCCCCGCCGTGGACCAGCACCAGCCCCGGTCGCCCGGGGGCACCCCAGGCGCGGTAGTGCACCCGCGCGCCGTCGACCTCGACGTCCCGGTGCTCGGGGAGCGCGGCGACGGCGGAGGTGAACCACGCCGGCGCCGCCTCGGCGGCGTCCGGGACGACGGTGTGGGACACGGGCACTCCTCGCTGGGGTCAGCGGCCCGGGGAGCCCGGGACCGCACCGGCACGTCCGGCACCCCGCCCGGCCCGGCCCGGCAGCACCCAGGTCAGCACGGCGGTGAGCAGGCAGACGCCGCAGGCGACCAGGCCGATGACCGTGTAGCCGCCGGCGGCGGGGAGGGTCCGTCCCGCCGGTGTGGCCGCGTTCAGGATCGCAGCGGAGAGCGCGCTGCCGACGCAGAACCCGGCGTAGCGCAGCACCTGGTTCAGCGCCATGGCGCTGCCGGTCTCCGACGGCGGGACGGCGGCGACGACCAGGCCGGGGGCGGCGGCGAACGCACCGCTCACGCCCAGCCCGGCGACGCCCATCACCACGAACAGCTCCCACAGGGAACCCCGCAGCAGCCCGAACCCGACGCTCGCCGTGCCCAGGACCAGGGCGCACAGCGGCAGGACGGCCCGCACCCCGGCCCGGTCGGCGAGCCGCCGGGACAGCGGCCCGGCTCCCATCCCGGCCAGGGAGAAGGGCAGCAGGACCAGGCCGGCCACGAGGACGGACGCGCCGAACCCGTAGCCGGTGTCCACGGGGGCCTGGGCGAGCAGCGTCACCGAGCTGAGGACCAGGTAGTTCGCCGTCCCCATGAGGAACATCGCGGCGTGCCCGGTCGCGGGCAGCCGCCCGTGGGCCAGCCGGAGGTCGATCAGCGGGGCCCGCACGCGCAGCGCCACGGCGACCCACGCCGCCATCGCCAGCAGCGACCCGCCGGCCACCGCGAGCAGCCGGGGGGAGGACCAGCCCCACGTCTCGCCCTCGCTCAGCGCCAGGACCGCCCCGCCCAGGCCCGCGCACAGCAGCAGGGCGCCGGGGACGTCGAACCGCCGCGCCGGCGTGGGGGACGGCGGGGGCAGCACGAGGGCCGCCGCGACCAGGGCGAACGCGCAGATGCCGGTGGCCGCCCAGAAGGACGCCCGCACACCGCCCAGCTCGGCCACCAGCCCGGCCAGCGGATAGCCCAGCCCCACCCCCGAGACGACGGTGATCGAGAGGGCACCGATGGTCTTCCGGGACCGGTCCCCGGGCAGCGCGTCGCGCGCGGTGGCGATCAGCAGCGGCATGAGCCCGAGGCCGAAGCCCTGCAGCACCCGGCCGGCCAGCAGCCAGCCGATGGACAGCGGCAGCGCGGTGAGCACGCCGCCGGCCACGACCACGCCCAGCGCGGCCAGGACGACCGTCCGCCGGTGCGGGCCGTCGGCGAGCCGCCCGGTGACCGGCGTGGCCACGGCCCCGACGAGCAGGGGCAGGGTGACCACCCACTGCGCGACGTGCAGCGGCACGTCGTGCAGCGCCGCGACGGCCGGGACCAGCGGGACGCCGACGCTGCTGGTCGCCGCCACGACGGTGGCCAGCAGCACCAGCACGGGCACGAGGACCCGCGGCGGGCGCGGCGCCGCCCGCCGCCCCGCGGTCCGGCTGCCGACAGCGGTCGAGGACCCGACCACGCCGGTGGTCGGGTCCTCGACGGCGTCGACGCGGTCCCCGGTCAGGCGGCGGCCTTCCCGGTCACCCCGTGCGGGTCGATGACGTACTTGCGGGCGGCGCCCTGGTCGAACTCGGCGTAGCCGCGCGGGGCGTCGTCCAGGCCGATGACGGTCGCGTTGACCGCCCTCGCGATCTGCACCCGGTCGTGGAGGATCGCCATCATCAGCTGCCGGTTGTAACGCATCACCGGGCACTGACCGGTGGTGAACGACAGCGACTTGGCCCACCCGGTGCCCAGCGACAGCGACAGCGCGCCGACCTTGGCCGCCTCGTCGATGCCGCCCGGGTCGCCGGTCACGTAGAGGCCGGGGATGCCGATCGCGCCGCCCGCGGCGGTGAGTTCCATGAGCGAGTTGAGCACCGTCGCCGGCGCCTCCTGCGCGCTCGCGCCGTGGCCGCGCGCCTCGAAGCCGACCGCGTCCACGCCGGCGTCGACCTCGGGGACCCCGAGGATCTGCTCGACCTGCTCCTTCGGGTCGCCCTTGGAGACGTCGACGGTCTCGCAGCCGAACGAGCGGGCCTGGGCCAGCCGCTCCTCGTTGAGGTCGCCGACGATGACCACGGCGGCGCCGAGCAACTGCGCGGAGACCGCCGCGGCCAGGCCCACCGGGCCGGCGCCGGCGACGTAGACCGTCGAGCCGGTGGTGACGCCGGCGGTGTAGGCGCCGTGGTAGCCGGTCGGGAAGATGTCCGACAGCATCGTCAGGTCGAGGATCTTCTCCATCGCCTGGTCGCGGTCGGGGAAGACGAGCAGGTTCCAGTCGGCGTAGGGGACCATCACGTACTCGGCCTGGCCGCCCTGCCAGCCGCCCATGTCGACGTAGCCGTAGGCCGAGCCCGGGCGGTCGGGGTTGACGTTGAGGCAGATGCCGGTCTTGCCCTCCTTGCAGTTGCGGCAGCGCCCGCAGGAGATGTTGAACGGCACCGAGCAGACGTCGCCGGTCTTGACGAACTCCACGCCGGGACCGGTCTCGACGACCTCGCCGAGGATCTCGTGGCCGAGCACCAGGCCGTGCGGGGCGGTGGTGCGGCCACGGACCATGTGCTGGTCGCTGCCGCAGATGTTGGTCGTCAGCACCTTGAGGATCGCGCCGTGCGGCACCTGCCGCCCGACGTTGTCCGGGTGCACGCCGGGGCCGTCCTTGAGCACGAGCTCCGGGTAGTCCAGGTCGAGCACCTCGACCTTCCCCGGGCCCTGGTAGGTCACGCCGCGGTTGTTCGCCATGGGTCCTCCTCCTCGTCGTCGAGTGGACGCCGGCGCACTGCGCCGGCTGCCGGCGGGTCGGTCGACTCCCGGGGTCACGCTAGGCCAGGTGGGCCCCGGTCGCCCCGGGCACCCGACCGGACCTCTGCGCGTCCTCCCGGAGGGCCCGGGTGCGACATCCGTCGCGGCCGGCGGTGTGCTGCGGGAGGACGCCGTCCCGCCGCGGGGCGTCGAGGTGCCGACCGCCGCGGAGACGCGCAGGCTGGGCGCAGCTGCCGTCGGGGAGGGGCCGGCCCGGGGCCCTCCCCGGCGGGGTGCACGGCGTCGGCGCTGGTGAGGTGCGCGACCGGGACGGATGACGTAGCTGCCGTCGCCGCGGTGACCCGGAGCAAGCGGGTCCAGGGGCTCACGACTTCCGGATCACGACCGGTTTCCATCGTCAGGACGGTGTAACCGGCATCACCACCGGTGCGCCACCCTGCACAGCGGCGTCCAGAGGAGAACCCACCCCGTGGCAACCCCCACCACCCCCGCGCCCGCCAAGGCGGGGCCGTCGAAGAAGGGCATCTTCGCCGCCAGCTTCGTCGGCACGTCGATCGAGTGGTACGACTACTACATCTTCGGCACCGCCGCCGCGCTGGTGTTCGGGACGGCCTTCTTCCCCGACTTCTCGCCGGTCGCCGGCACCCTCGCCGCGTTCGCCACCTTCGCCGTCGGCTTCATCGCCCGGCCGCTCGGCGCCGCGGTCATCGGCCACTTCGGTGACCGGATCGGCCGAAAGTCGATGCTCGTCCTCACCCTGCTGCTCACCGGTGGGTCGACGTTCCTCATCGGCGTGCTGCCCACGTACGCCGCCATCGGCGTGGGGGCGCCGTTGCTGCTGGTCACGCTGCGGCTCATCCAGGGCTTCGGCGTCGGCGGCGAGTGGGGCGGCGCGGTGCTCATCGCGACCGAGCACGCCAGCCCGCGGCGACGGGCGGTCTACGGCAGCTTCGCGCAGTTCGGCGTCCCCGTCGGCGTCCTGACCTCCAACCTCGCCTTCCTCGCCGTCTCCGGCATGGACAACGACGCCTTCCTGTCGTGGGGCTGGCGGATCCCGTTCCTGGTCAGCATCGTGCTGGTCGTCGTCGGGTTCCTCGTGCGCAGCAAGCTGCAGGACGCGCCGGAGTTCCAGCAGGTGAAGGAGCGCAAGGAGGTCAGCAAGGTCCCGGTGGCCGAGCTGCTCCGCCGCCAGCCGCGCACCCTCGTCCTGGGCAGCCTCGCCTCGATCGCCCCGCCGGCCGTCGGCTACACGGTGATCGTCTACATGCTCACCTACGGGACGACGGTCGTCGGCTTCGACCGCACCACGCTGCTGTGGCTGATCCTCGCCTCGACGCTGGTCTGGATCGGGACGATCGTCGTGGCGGCCGTGCTCTCCGACCGGTTCGGCTCCAAGCCGGTCTTCGCCCTCGGCGCGCTCACAGCGGTCATCTGGCCGCTGCCGATGTTCGCGCTGGTCAACACCGGCAGCGCCGCCGCGGCACTGCTCGCCTTCGTCGTCGCGGCGATCGTGCAGGGGATCATGGCCGGCGCCCAGGGTGGGCTGTTCACCGAGATCTTCGAGGTGAAGACCCGCTACAGCGGCATCTCGATCGCCTACCAGCTCGGCGGCATGATCGGCGGTGCCATCACGCCGATCGCGGCCACCGCTCTCTACGGCGCCTACGACTCCTCCACGCCGATCGCGCTCTACGTGGCCGCGCTGTCGCTGGTCAGCCTGCTCGCGGTGCTCGGCATCCGGACGGTGCCGAAGACGGCGCAGGCCGACGCCGACCGGCTGGGGACCGCTGCGGCCACCTCCGCCTGAGCGCGGCCCCTCGGCGAGATCTGCACAGCGGCGGCCATGAGGGGCCGGTGTGCGCCGCTGTGCAGATCTCGCGGGTGCCCGGGCGGGGCATCGGCACTCCGGCCACGTCCCGGCCGGGGGTAGCGTGCTGACCGCGATCGACCCGGCGAGGGCCGGTGAGCCACGGGCGGGACGGGGCGAGGGTGGGCAGCGAGGTGGATGCCGCAGCCGGTGCCGTGTGGCCTCCCGGCATCGGCGAGGACCCGGTGCTGCGTGCCCTGGTCGGCGTCTCCGCCGACGGCCTGGCCCTGGTGGACGACGCGGGGCGGCTGCTCGGCCTCAACGCCGCGGCCGCCGCGGTCCTCGGCTCGCCGGCCCCGGCACTGGTCGACGCGAGCGTCCCCTTCGACCCGCGGGCCGGGGACCCGGACGCGGCGGACCTGCGGCGGACCGCCTGGACGGCGCCGGGCGGCAGCCGCCGCGAGCTCGAGTACCGGATGCTGCCGGTGGGCTCCGGTCGCTGGGCGGTCTGGTTCAGCGACGTCACCGACAGCGTGCGCCAGCAGGAGCGGCTGACCGCGATCACCCGGGCGGCGTCCAGCGTGGCCGACGCCTACTCCCTGCGCGCCACCCTCGACGCGGTGGCCCGCGAGATCGCCATGACCGCGACGATCGCCGCCGTCCAGATCATCGCCCTCGACGACCCGCAGGACGAGCTGCGGCTGCTGGGCATGGCCGGCTTCGGCGACGCCG
Organism: Geodermatophilus sp. SYSU D00697; assembly: GCF_054050175.1. Taxonomy (NCBI): domain Bacteria; kingdom Bacillati; phylum Actinomycetota; class Actinomycetes; order Geodermatophilales; family Geodermatophilaceae; genus Geodermatophilus; species Geodermatophilus sp. SYSU D00697. Next base: position 70,282 of record NZ_JBJGYV010000007.1, on the reverse strand, counting down.
AGGACTTCCCCGGCAAGCTGGCCGCCTGCCGGGCGCTGGGCGCCCGCGTGCTGTTCATGGAGGCCCTCCAGCGCCGGGAGCCGGTCGTCAGCCTGCACCGCAAGCCGGTCATCATGGCCGACCCGACGTGGGCGCCGCTGCACGAGATCATGGACCGCCCCGACTGGGACAGCTTCGTCTCGATGCCGATGGTCGTGCGCGGCCGCGCGCTCGGGATCATCAACGCGTACTACGAGCCGGGGGAGGACCCCGGGCCGAGCTCGCTGGCGTTCCTCGAGGCGATGGCCGACTCCGCCGCGGTGGCCATCGACACCGCCTCCCTCCTGGCGCAGACCCGGTCGCGGGCGCAGTCCGACGAGCGCCGCCGGCTGGCGCGGGACCTGCACGACTCCGTCGTCCAGCAGGTGTTCTCCATGCGGATGCAGGCCGAGGCGCTGCGCAGCCACCTCGACCGGACCGACGCCGACCCCGCCACGGTGCGCAGCGGAGCCGAGGAGCTCGCGGCGCTCTCCGCCAGCGCGCTGGCCGACCTGCGCGGCCTGGTCTTCGAGCTGCGGCCGCTCGACCTCGCGGAGAACGGCCTGGTCGAGGCGGTCCGCGCGCACGCGGCCGGCGTCGAGGCGCGCACCCGGCTGCTCGTCGACGTCGACGCGCCGGCCGACCTCGACCTGGACGTCGACGTGGAGGTGCAGGAGGACCTCTACCGGATCGTCCAGGAGGCGCTGCACAACGTCGTCAAGCACGCGCGAGCCACCGAGGCCGGCGTGCGCATCCGGCGGCCGGCCACCGGTGGCGGGCTGGTCGTCGAGGTGACCGACAACGGGTGCGGCGCGCTGCCCGACGCCGGGCCGGGGGAGCCGGGGGCCGGAGCGGGCAGCCCGCGCGGCAGCCTGGGGCTGGTGTCGATGCGCGAGCGCGCCGAGCGCTGGGGTGGGCGGCTGGTGGCCGGACCGCGTCCGTCCGGCGGCTGGCGCGTGGAGGTGACGCTGCCCGCGCCGGGCGGCGAGGGGAGGGCCCGATGAACACCGGACCGACCGACACCGGGCCGGCGACCGGGGTGATCGGCGTCCTGCTGGTCGACGACCACGCGATCGTCCGCCGGGGCGTGCAGGCCTACCTGGCCGGCGTCCCGGGCCTGGAGGTGCTCGGCGAGGCCGGCGACGGCCAGCAGGCGGTCGAGCTGCTGCACCAGTGGCAGACCACCGGGCAGCCGATGCCCGACGTCGTCCTGATGGACCTGCAGATGCCGCGCATGGACGGCGTCGAGGCGACCGCCGCGATCGTCCGGGCGCACCCGGAGGTGCGGGTCGTCGTCCTCACCAGCTTCGGCGAGGTCGAGCGGGTGCACGCGGCCCTGGCCGCGGGCGCCGCCGGCTACGTGCTCAAGGACGCCGACCCCGCCGAGGTGGCCACCGCCATCACCGCCGCCGCGGCCGGGGAGGTCCACCTGGACTCCGCCGTGGCCCGGCAGCTGGCCCGCCGGATGGCCGCGCCGCAGACCGGGCTCACCTCCCTCACGGTCCGCGAGCGGGAGATCCTGGCCCTGGTCGCGCAGGGCCACTCCAACCGCGAGATCGCCGACCGGCTGGTCATCAGCGAGCGCACCGCGCGCACCCACGTGAGCAACGTGCTCAGCAAGCTGCAGCTGTCCAGCCGCACGCAGGCGGCGCTGCTGGCCATCCGCGAGGGGCTCATCCCGCCGCCTGCCTGAGCCCGCGGTCGCGGCGGACCGGACCGGGACCAGGACGGATGACGTAGGCCGGGTGCGCCGCCGCGGCCGTCACGGAGCCGACACCGCGCCGATCCGCGCAGGTCACGAGCCCCCTACCGTGGACGTGAGCGCGGTCACCCGGCCGTGCCCCGCAGCCCGCCCGCAGGAGGCCCCGCCGTGACGTCCGCCGACGAGCGCGCGGCCGGCAGCATGGGAATCATCGGCGTGTCGCGCTGCCGAGGGCCCCGCCCGGTCCCCGACCCCTGACGAGGACGCCTCCCGCCCCGGCCGGCCAGGCCGACCCCCCTCCGCCCCACCCCCCGAGGAGCTCCCATGGCAGCCAACCCCATCGTCATGAACGGCTGGTACATCGGCGCCTGGTCCGACGAGGTCGGCCGGACGCTGGTGCAGCGCTGGATCTGCGGCCGGCCGGTGTGCTTCTACCGGCTGTCGGACGGCAGCGCCAACGCGATCGAGGACCGCTGCCCGCACCGCCGGTACCCGCTGTCCCTGGGGCGGCTCGAGGGCGACGTCATCACCTGCAACTACCACGGCTACAAGATCGACGGCTCGGGCGCCTGCGTCGGTGTCGCCGAGCAGCCCGACCTGCCCAAGGGCGCCATCGTGCACCGCTTCCCGGTCGTCGAGCGCTACGGCATCGTCTGGATCTGGCCCGGCGACCCGGAGCAGGCCGACCCCGACGACATCCCGGACGTCTCCTGGCTGACCGACGAGAACTGGACCCACGTGCACGGCATGATGGGGCTCAAGGCCCGCCAGGTGCTCCTGGTGGAGAACCTGCTGGACCTGACCCACGAGACGTTCCTGCACCCGACGTCCATCGGCAACGCCGCGGTCGCCGCCACCCCGATCGACGTGATCGGCGAGGGCAACCGGGTGTCCTTCGTCCGGCACATGATCGACATCGAGGCCCCGCCCTTCTACAAGTCCTCGATGGGCGTGACCACGAACATCGACCGCTGGCAGGACGGCGACTTCTACGCGCCGGGCATCTTCATCCTCAACATCCGGATCGCCCCGACCGGCACCGAGGAGCCCGAGGGCTTCCACATGAAGGTCATCTACGGGATGACCCCGGCGACCGAGACCACGACGCACGACTTCTTCGCCCTGGGCCGGGACTACAAGATCGACGACCAGGAGCTGTCGGACTTCCAGCTCCAGCAGCAGCTGTCGGTCATGAAGGAGGACGTCGACGCCCTGGAGATCCAGGAGCTCATGGTCGCCACCGACCCGGGGATGATCGAGTCCTCGATCCGCTCCGACGTCGCGGGCATCCGCGGCCGCCGCCTGCTGGACAAGATGGCCAAGGCCGAGGCCGCCGCGCGCGGCGAGGCCCCGGCCCGCCCCGCACGCCCCGTCCGCCCGGCCGCCGCCGCGGCGCAGCCGGCCGCCGCGCAGCCGGCCGGTCAGGCCTGAGAGGGTCGCGGGCATGACGACCTTCGTCCTCGTCCACGGGGCCTGGCACGGCGGCTGGTGCTGGGACCGCGTGGCCCCGCTGCTGCGCGGCGCCGGCCACGAGGTGCACGCCCCCACGCTGACCGGGCTGTCCGAGCGCGCCCACCTGCTGTCCCCCCTGGTGGGCCTGGACACCCACGTGGAGGACGTCGTCCGGCTGATCGACACCTTCGGCCTGCGCGACGTCGTCCTCGTGGGGCACAGCTACGCCGGGCAGATCGTGACCGCGGTCGCCGACCGGCGGCCCGACGCCATCGCCCGGCGGGTGTACCTCGACGCCTTCGTCGGGTCCGACGGCGAGGCGGCCCGCGACCTGCTGCCCGAGCAGGTGGAGCACCACTGGGCGGAGTCGGCGGCCGAGCAGGGCTTCGGCTGGCTCGTGCCGGTGCGCAAGCTCTCGGTCCTCGGCGTCACCGAGTCCGCCGACGTCGACTGGCTGACCCCGAAGCTGACCCCGCACCCGTGGAAGACCTACCTGGACCGGCTCGACCTCACCGGCGCCGTCGACGCGGTGCCGGCCGCCTTCGTCGAGTGCGTGACCTGGATGCGCGTCTTCCGGGCCCAGGCCGAACGGGCCCGCGAGCGCGGCTGGCCGGTGCACGAGCTCGACACCGGCCACGAGGCGATGGTCACCGCCCCCAAGGCGCTGGCCGACGTCCTGCTCGAGCTCGCCCGCTGACCCCCGACCCGACAGGAGAGCACCGTGGAGTTCCTCGTCCGCGCCGAGAACCTGCTGCCCCCGGAGACCCCGGCCGAGCGGCGGGACGAGCTGCGCTCCGGCGAGCGGGCCCGCGCCATGGAGCTGCGGGAGGCGGGGATCCTCAAGCGGCTGTGGCGGGTGCCCGGGCGCAACGCCTGGATCGGCCTGTTCGAGGCACCCGACCCCGGGGCCCTGCACGACGCACTGGTGTCCCTGCCCATGTCGCCGTGGCTCGACGTGCACGTCGAGGCGCTGGCCCAGCACCCGCAGGAACGGTCATGACCACCTCCACCGGCCAGCAGCTGCGCATCACGTTCCGCCAGTACGACGGTGAGATGCTCGGGACGTGCTGGTGCGGCCGCACCCGGCAGAGCGCCCACCCGCGCCAGCTGTGGGAGTGGCTGGACGACCACGACCACCTCACCGGCGAGGAACAGAAGGGCACCGATGAGCACTGACACCCCGGCCGGCAGGTTCGACCTGCCGGGGACGCCGGTCTTCGACGGGCAGACCAGCCGGCGCGGCTTCCGCATGAACAAGCTGTTCATGAGCCTGCGCTCGGCGGAGGCGCGGGAGCGTTTCCTGGCCGACGAGGCGGCCTACTGCGACGAGTTCAAGCTGACCCCGGAGCAGAAGCAGGCGGTGCTCGACCGGGACTGGCAGGCGATGATCGACCTGGGCGGCAGCATCTTCTACGTCTACAAGCTGGCGATGATGGACGGCCGGTCGATGCAGTACCTCGGTGGGGTCTTCAGCGGCATGACCGAGGAGGAGTTCGTGGCGGCGATGCGAGCAGGAGGACGGCGGGATGGCTGAGGTGATCTGGGGCCTGGCGACGTCGCACGTCCCCTCGATCGGGGCGGCGATGGACCGGGGCAAGACCGAGGACCCCGCGTGGAAGGGGCTCTTCGACGGGTACGCCCCGGCCCGGGCGTGGCTGGCCGAGCACCGGCCGGACGTCGCGATCGTCATCTACAACGACCACGCCAACGGCATCGACCTCGACATCATCCCGACGTTCGGGATCGGCACCGCCGAGCAGTACTCGGTCGCCGACGAGGGGTTCGGCAAGCGCCCGGTGCCCGACGTCGTCGGCGACCCGGAGCTGTCGCTGCACCTGCTGGAGAGCCTGGTCGACGACGGCTTCGACCTCACCGTCTTCCAGGAGCTCGACGTCGACCACGGGTTCACCGTGCCGCTGTCGGTCTGGACGCCGGACCCGGGTGACGCCTGGCCGTGCCCGGTGATCCCGCTGCTGGTCAACGTCATCCAGTACCCGCAGCCCACAGCCGCGCGCTGCTACGCCCTCGGGCAGGCGCTGGGCCGGGCCATCCGCAGCTACCCCGAGGACGTCAAGGTGGCGATCCTCGGCACCGGCGGGATGTCCCACCAGCTGGCCGGGGCGCGGGCGGGCTACATCAACCCCGAGTTCGACCACATGTTCCTCGAGGCCATCGAGAAGGACCCGGAGAAGCTCACGACGCTCTCCCGCGAGGACTACATCCGCGAGGCCGGGTCCGAGGGCATCGAGATGATCATGTGGCTGATCATGCGCGGAGCGATGAACGAGCAGGTGACCAAGGTGCACTCGCACTACTTCGTGCCGGCGTCCAACACCGCCGCGGCGATCGCGCTGTTCGACAACCGGGTGCCACAGCCGGCCTGAACCGGCTGCCGGCGACCGACGGGCCGGACCGCCCCTCCGTCAGGGCGGTCCGGCCCGTCGGCGTCTCAGGGGCCGGTCACCAGTCGACGCCGGCCCGCTCGGTGCCGGTGCGGACGAGGCCGCCGCGGTCGGCCCGGTAGGTGTTCATGACGGTCAGCCGGGGGCTGTACACGTGCACGCTCACGGCCTGCTCCGGTGCGGGGTTGGTGACCCGGTGCACGTGGTGCGGCCCGAACGGGCGGACCCGGCCGGCGGTGAGCTGCCGCGCCTCGGGCAGCGCCCCGACCTCCTCCGACAGCGTGCCGCGGACGACCGCGAAGGCCCCGGCGGAGCCGCCGTGGTCGTGCAGGTCGGTGCCCTGGCCGGGCAACCAGGACAGCAGCCACACCTGGGCCGCGGCGAGGTCGGCGTGCAGCGCCGGGTCGAGGACGTCGGCGGCGAGGCCGGGATCGAGCAGGTGCGTCCAGCGGTGCTCGGCGCAGAACTCCACCAGCGGGGACCACCGGTGCTCGACGGCGGCGAGCGCGGCGGCCAGCGCGGCCGCGCCGGTGCGGCGGGTGGTCGGGTCGGTGGGCAGGACAGGGGACAGCAGGGAACGGGTCACGACGGGTCCTTCGAGGTCTGCGGGGTGGGCGCGGTCGTCAGCGACGGCGACATCGCGCGCTGGCCACCCGCAGCAGGTCCACGGCGGCGCGCCGGGTGAGGTCGGACCGGGGAACCGCCACGTCAGGCCCGCCGGGCACCGCGGGCGGCGGCCACCTGCGGCCGCGCGGCGGCCAACCAGGCGTCCAGCGGTGCGGGGTCGTCCCAGCTCCTGTCGAGCAGGTACAGCCCGCGGGTGGGCGCGGTGGCGCCCAGCTCGACCAGCACCGGCTTGAGCAGGAGCTCCGGCGCCAGGGCATGCGCCGGCCCGCCGCCGAGCATGAGCGGCACCGCCACGACCCCGGCGAGGTCGCCGGTGCCGATCTGGTCGAGGAAGAGCTTGAGCAGGCCGGTGTAGGTGGCCTTGTAGGTGGGGCTGGCGACGACGGCGACCTCGGCCGCCCGCACCGCGGCGACCGCCTCCTCGACGGCCGGGTCGCCCCAGCCGAGAAGCCCGGCACCGAGCTCGACGACGTCGATCACGCGGTCGGCCGGGGCGCCGGTCAGCCGCTCGGCGACCAGCTCGGCCGCGGCGCGGGTGCGCGAGTGCGGCTTGGGGTTGCCCACGACGGCGACGGTGCTCACGGGACCACCGTCGCAGGGGCGGCCGCGGCGCGCTCGGCGTCGCACACCGGGGGCTGAGACGCCGCGGCGGTCGGGACGAGGAGGACGGGCACGGACCTATCCCTACCATCCCGATCGGGTTTGACGGGATACGGAGGGTCGTGTCAGGCTCCCCGGCAGGTCATGAGCGCCAGCGACAAGCCCCGGCTCGCTGGCCGGCAACCCTTCCTCCGCGATGGGGTGCCCCGGGTGACGACCAGGCGGGTGCCGACCGGCCCCCGCAAGCGCGGACCCGCCGACCGGGTCCCCGAACCGAGGAGGCCCGCGTGACCGGCGCTGTCCTGTCCCGCCCCGTCGTCGTCCCCGCCGCCCCGGAGGGCCCGCTGCTGCCGGTGGTCGGCGCGGGCACCGCGGTGCCGCTCGTGTCGTCGGGGTGGGTGCGCTACGCCGACCTCGACACCGCGGCCAGCACGCCGGCGCTGACCGCGGTGGCCGGCCGGGTGGCCGAGGCGCTGCCCCTGTACGCGAGCGTGCACCGGGGCGCCGGGTACCTGTCGCAGGTGTCGACGGCGCTCTACGAGTCCGCGCGGGACACCGTCGCCGCGTTCGTCGGCGCCCGTCCCGGCGACGTCTGCGTGCTGACGCGGAACACCACCGACTCCCTCAACCTGCTCGCCGCGTGCGTGCCACCGGGGGAGCGGGTGCTCGTCCTCGACTGCGAGCACCACGCCGACCTGCTGTCGTGGCAGCGCCACGCAGCCACGACCGTCCTGCCGATCCGGGAGACGGTGACCGCCACCCTGCGGGCCCTGGCGGCCGAGCTCGCCGCCTCCCGGTACGCCCTGGTCGCGGTCACGGGCGCCTCCAACGTGACCGGGGAGGCCCTGCCGCTGGCCGACGTCGTCGCGCTGGCGCACGCCGCCGGCGCGCGGGTGGCCGTCGACGGCGCGCAGCTGGTGCCGCACCGCCGGTTCTCCCTGGCGGCCACCGGCGCGGACTACGTGGCGTTCTCGGGGCACAAGCTCTACGCGCCCTACGGCACCGGGGCCCTGGTCGGCCGCCGCGACTGGCTCGACGCCGCGCCCGCCCACCTGGCCGGCGGCGGGGCGGTGCACGCGGTGACCGTGGCCGAGACCACCTGGGCCCCGGCGCCGCACCGGCACGAGGGCGGCTCGCCGAACGTGCTCGGCGCGGTGGCGCTGGCGGCCGCCTGCGACACGCTCGTCGCGCTGCCGGAGGGGGCCCTCGAGGCGCACGAGCGGGCCCTGCGTGCGCGGCTGGAGGCCGGCCTCGACGCGCTGCCCGGCGTGCGGCGGCTGCGGATCTGGCCCGACTCGACCGCGCCCACCGGTGTCGTGGGCTTCACCGTCGAGGGCGCCGACCCGGGGCTGGTGGCCGCCGTCCTGTCGGCCGAGCACGGCGTGGGCCTGCGGGACGGCCGGTTCTGCGCCCACCCGCTGCTCGACCGGCTCGGGACCCCCGAGGGGGCGCTGCGGGCCAGCGTCGGCGTGGCGACCACGGCGGCCGACGTCGACCGGCTGCTCGACGGCCTGGCCGCGTTCCTGGCCGACGGCCCGGGCGCCGCCTACGCCGTGCACGAGGGCCGCTGGAAGCCGGCCGACGACCCGCGGCCGCCGGCCGGTCTCGCGGGCGCGGCCCCCCGGGCGGTCGCGCGCGGGGCCGGCTGCGGCCCGGCGGGGCGCTGAGCGTGTCAGCCCGGCAGGAGCACCGTGCGCAGCTCGTGCGCGCCGTCGGCCCGCGTCGCCTCGTAGAACCAGCGGACGCCGCCGCCGGGGACCGCGACCGCGTCGGCGTAGCGCAGGCCGCCCGGCGGGTGCGGGCTCTGCAGGAAGGGACCGTCCGGGACGGCGGTGAACCGGCCGTCCCCGTCGCCGACCGCGAGGCCGGTGCGCTCCTCCCAGTTCTCCTCCGCCGTGGCCCGGCCGTCGTAGAGCGCCCAGGTCCCGGCGCCGTCGAGGAGGACCGCGGCGAACCGCACGCCGCGGGCGTCCCAGCTGCCGGGCGTGCCGGCCAGGGCGGTGCCCCGCCAGGTCCACGCGACGCCGTCGTCGCTGGTCGCGTGCTCGGTGGTCATCCGGTCGGTGGCGTCGGGGTCGTCGAGCGGGTGCACGCTGGCCCACAGGTGCCACTGCCGCCCGTCGTGCCGGATCACCGGGTCCTTGACCGCCTCGGTGTCGCTGCCGGGCAGCACCGTGCGCGGTGTCGCCGTCCCCAGGCCCTCGACGGTGTCGGCCTCCAGCAGGTCGACCCGCCAGTGCTTGGTCCCCGGCGTCGCACAGCTGACGTAGAGCCGCCAGCGCCCGTCGGGTGTGTGGACCAGCGCCGGGCGCTCCAGCGACTCGGCGCCGAAGGCGTCCTTGCCGATCCCCACCACCGGGGTGAAGAGCACGCCGTCGTCGGAGCGGGCCACCGCGTTGGCGAAGCCACGGCCCTCGCCGACCGGCCGTCGCAGCCGGTAGGCCAGCCACCACGTCCCGTCGACCAGCTGGGCCGAGGGCCCACCGGCCCACGAACCCGGGCGCGGGTCCTCGGGGGCCAGGACCACCTGCGCGTCGACCCAGAACCGATGCGGGTCCGGGAGGCGGGGCGGGGTCGGGACGGGGCTGGACGGCACGCGGCGGCTCCGGTCTCGGGCGAGGGGGACGGCGCCCAGTGTGCACACCGATCGAGGAAGGGGTCCCCATGAGCGGCCGACTGCCGCAGTTCGTCATCGCCGGCGCGCCCAAGGCCGGGACGACGGCCCTGCACGCCGCGCTGGCCACGCACCCGGGGCTGTACCTCTCCCCGGTCAAGGAGCCGAAGTACTACCTGACCGACGGCCGGCCCCCGCGGCGCAGCGGGCAGCGCGGCCCCGGCGACGCCCACAGCGCGCAGGAGTGGATCTGGCGGCGGGAGGAGTACCTCGCGCTGTTCGCCGCCGCCCCCGAGGACGCCGTCCGCGGCGAGAGCACGCCGTTCTACCTGTACGACCGGGCCGCGCAGGCCCGGCTGGCCGCCGACGTACCCGACGTCGAGGTCGTGGTGGTGGTCCGCGACCCGGTGGACCGCGCCTGGTCCAACTGGGTGCACCTGCGCGCCGACGGGCTGGAGCCGGTGGCCGACTTCCTCGCCGCCGTCCGGCTGGAGGAGCAGCGGATCGCCGAGGGCTGGGCGCCGTTCTGGCACTACCGGGGCCTGGGCCGCTACGGCGAGCAACTGCGCGACCTGTACCGGCACGTGCCCCGCGAGCGGGTGTTCCTGCTGCGTTACCGGCAGCTGGTCGACACCCCGCGGGAGACGCTGGACCGGGTCAGCGCCTTCCTCGGCGTCGAGCCGGGCATCGCCCACACGGTGGCACCGGAGAACGTCAAGCCCCACGTCGCAGACACCCCGCGGTACCGGGCGCTCGCCCGGGTCGTGCGGGTCGGGGCGGCGCTCGGTGCCTACGCGCCGCCGCAGGTGTGGCGCCAGGCCAGCCGCCCGCTGGTCGCGGCGCTGCACGCGGGCCGGGCTCCGCGGCCGGCGATGCCGGTCGAGGTCCGCCGCGAGGTGCTGGCCCCGCTGCTCGACGACATCGCGCTGCTCGAGGAGCTCACCGGTGAGTCCTTCGCCGACTGGAAGGGCGACACCGGCCGCGGCGACTTCCGGTCCCGCTCGACCGGCTCGGCCTCGTCCTGACTACTGAGAGGAGCACTCCACATGACCGTCACCGACGAACTGCTCGCCGCCCACGCCCGCTACGCCGAGACCTCCTCCGGCCCGCTGCCGCTGGCGCCGTCCCGGCGCGTCGCCGTCGGGGCCTGCATCGACGCCCGGCTCGACGTCCACCGCGCGCCGGGCCTGTCCGAGGGGGAGGGGCACGTCATCCGCGACGCCGACGGCGTGGTCACCGACGACGAGACCCGATCGCCGGCGATCAGCCAGCGGCTGCTGGGCACCCGCGAGGTCGTGCTGGTCCACCACACCGACTGCGGGATGCTGACGGTCGACGACGAGGACTCCCGCGCGTCGATCGGGCAGGAGGTGGGCACCCGGCTGCACGGGCACTCCGAGGCGTTCCCCGAGCTGGAGGAGGACGTGCGGGTGCTGCGGCAGCGGATCCTCGACAGCCCGTTCGTCCCCGTGGAGGACAGTGTCCGCGGGTCCGTCTCCGACGTCGCCACCGGCGAGCTCTCCGAGGTGCACCGACCATGACCGCCGTCTCCACCCCGTCCATCCCCGACACCGATGACTTCGCCCGGGACTGGGCCGACTGGCACCGCCGGCACGAGGCCGTCCGCGCCGATCCGCACGGGTTCCTCGCCGTCACCGCACTGCACTGGCTCACCGGGGGACCGCAGCGGTTCCCCGGCATCCCCGGCGCCTGGTCGACCGGCCCACGCGGCGTCGTGGTGACCCTCGACGAGGGCGAGCAGCTCTCCGTCGACGGCACCCCGGTCTCCGGCGAGCACGTCGTCGGCCGCATCCCGGAGCGCGGCGGCGTGCCGGCCACCTCCGGCGACCTGGTCGTGGAGGTCGCCCGCCGCGGCGGGCACGACGTCGTCCGGCCGCGGCACCCCGACTCCCCCGTGCGGGTCCGGTACGCCGGGACGCCGACGTTCCCGCCGGACCCGCGGTGGGTCGCTCCCGGCCGGTTCGTGCCCTTCCCCGAGCCCCGCCCCACGACCGTGGGCGCGGCGGTGGCCGGCCTCGAGCACGTCTACGACGCCCCCGGGGTGGTCGAGTTCGAGCTGGCCGGGCGGGCCCTGTCGCTGACCGCGTTCCCCGGCAAGGACCCCGGCAGCCTGCTGGTCCTGTTCACCGACGCGACCTCCGGCGTCACCACGTACGCCGCCAACCGGTCGCTCGCGCTGGGCGCGCCGGACGCCGACGGGCGGGTCGTCCTCGACTTCAACCGCGCGGTCAACCTGCCCTGCGCCTACACCGACTTCGCCACCTGCCCGCTGCCACCGGCCGAGAACCGGCTGCCCGTGGCGATCGAGGCCGGCGAGCAGATCCCGCTGGAGCGTCGCTCGTGAGCCCCCTGCACCCTGCCCACGTCCACCTGGCCGTCGCCCTCGACGGCGCCGGCTGGCACCCGGCCGCCTGGCGCGAGCCGGACGCGCGCCCGGGCGAGCTGTCCACCGCCGGCTACTGGGTGGACCTCGTGCGGGAGGCCCAGCGCGGGCTGCTGGACCTGGTGACCTTCGAGGACGCCCTCTCCCTTCAGTCGACCGACCGGCACGGCCCCGACGACCGCACCGACCACGTCCGCGGCCGGCTCGACGCCGTCCAGGTCGCCGCGCGGGTCGCCCCCGTGACCGAGGGGATCGGGCTGGTGCCCACCGCCGTGGTCACGCACACCGAGCCGTTCCACCTGTCCAAGGCGATCGCCACCCTCGACTTCGTGAGCAACGGCCGGGCCGGGGTCCGGGTGCGCGTCTCCTCGAGCCGGGCCGAGGCCGCGCACTTCGGCCGGCGCACCCCGCCGGAGCTGGGCAGCCTCGACCGGCACGACCCCGCCGTCCAGGCGGCGCTGCGGGAGCTGTTCGACGAGGCCGCCGACTGGGTCGAGGTGGTCCGCCGGCTCTGGGACAGCTGGGAGGACGACGCGGAGATCCGCGACGTCGCCACGGGCCGCTTCATCGACCGGGAGAAGCTGCACTACATCGACTTCACCGGCCGCTGGTTCTCGGTGAAGGGGCCCTCCATCACGCCGCGGCCGCCGCAGGGACAGCCCGTCGTCTCCGCCCTGGCCCACCAGGCGATCCCGTACGAGCTCGTGGCCCGCAGCGCCGACGTCGGGTACGTGACCCCGGGGGACGCCGTGGACGCCACGGCGATCGTCGGCGAGATCCGCGCCGCGCAGGCCCTGGCCGGGCGGGCCGGGGAGACCGTGCACGTCTTCGGGGACCTCGTGGTCTTCCTCGACGCGACGCCGGAGGCGGCCGCCGCGCGCCGGCGGCGGCTGGACGACGCCGCGGGGAGTGAGTACGTCAGCGACGCGCGGGTGTTCGCCGGGACGCCGGCCCAGCTGGCCGACCTGCTCACCGAGTGGCACCAGGCCGGCCTGACCGGTTTCCGGCTCCGCCCGGCCGCCCTCCCGCACGACCTGGTCCAGGTCACCGAGGGGCTGGTGCCGGAACTGCAGCGGCGCGGGCTGTTCCGCACCGCCTACGAGGCGGACACGCTGCGCGGCCTGCTCGGCCTGCCCCGACCCGCCAACCGCTACGCCCCGGCCTGAGGAGACGAGGGATGACCAAGCAGATCCACCTGGCCGCGCACTTCCCGGGGGTCAACAACACCACCGTGTGGAGCGACCCGGCGGCCGGCAGCCACATCGAGTTCTCGTCGTTCGTCCGGTTCGCGCAGGCCGCCGAGCGGGGGAGGTTCGACTTCCTCTTCCTCGCCGAGGGGCTGCGGCTGCGCGAGCAGAACGGCCTCGTGTACGACCTCGACGTCGTGGGCCGGCCGGACACCTTCACGGTGCTGGCCGCGCTGGCCGCCGTCACCGACCGGCTCGGGCTCACCGGGACGATCAACTCGACGTTCAACGAGCCCTACGAGGTGGCCCGCCAGTTCGCCACCCTCGACCACCTCTCCGGCGGCCGGGCCGCGTGGAACGTGGTCACCTCCTGGGACGCCTTCACCGGCGAGAACTTCCGGCGCGGTGGGTTCCTGCCGCAGGACCAGCGCTACGAGCGCGCCCGCACGTTCCTGCAGACGGTGCTGGAGCTGGTCGACACCTGGCGGGGGGACGAGATCGTCGCCGACAAGGAGCGCGGGGTCTTCCTCGGCGACCCGCAGGCCGGCCGGTTCGCCCACCGGGACGCGCACTTCGACATCGCCGGGCGCTTCGACGTGCCGCGCAGCCCGCAGGGGCGGCCGGTGGTCTTCCAGGCGGGGGACTCCGAGGAGGGCCGGGAGTTCGCCGCGTCGTCGGCCGACGCGATCTTCAGCCGGCACAGCACCCGGGAGGCCGGGCAGGCGTTCTACGCCGACGTGAAGGGGCGGCTGGCGCGGTACGGCCGGTCCCGCGAGTCGCTGCTCATCCTGCCGGCGGCCACCTTCGTCATCGGGGACAGCGACGCCGAGGCCGCCGAGCTGGCGCACGAGGTCCGCCGGCAGCAGGTGTCCGGGCAGACGGCGCTGCGGTTCCTGGAGCAGGTGTGGAACCGCGACCTGTCCGCCTACGACCCCGACGGGCCGCTGCCGGAGGCCGACCCGGTGGTGGGGGAGGGCCACGTGGCCCAGGGCCGCGCGCAGGTGCGCATGTACCGCGACCCGCTGGCCACCGCGCGGCAGTGGCGGGAGCTCGCCGCGGAGAAGGGCTACTCCATCCGGGAGCTGATGATCGAGGTGCAGAGCCGCCAGTCGTTCATCGGCAGCCCGTCGACGGTCGCCGCCACCATCGACGACCTCGTGCAGTCCGACGCCGCGGACGGCTACATCCTCGTCCCGCACATCACCCCGGGCGGGCTGGACCCGTTCGTCGACCGCGTCGTCCCGCTGCTGCAGGAGCGCGGCGTCTTCCGCGCCGACTACGAGGGGGTCACCCTGCGCGACCACCTCGGCCTGGCGCCGGTGTCCCCGCGCTAAGCAACCCGCGCGGTCGTTGCGGCGGCACCCGCGGAGCGAGGAGGGTGTCCCGCGCGACCGGATGAGGGGACGCGGGATGGCGGGCGAGGGCGCGGGGTCCCCCGGGGTCGGCCGCGTGGTGGTCGACGGGGTGCCGCTGGCCCACCGGGAGCTGGGGTCGGGCGAGCCGGTCGTCTTCGTGCACGGCGGGATCAGCGACCTGCGGACCTGGGCGGCCCAGCTCGAACCGGTCGCGACGCGGTACCGGGCGATCGCCTACAGCCGCCGGTACGCCCGGCCCAACGCCGACGTCCCGCCGGGTGCCGCCGACCCGGTGCCCGTGCACGTCGACGACCTGGTCGCCGTCCTCCGGGCGCTGGGAGCGGCGCCGGCGCACCTGGTCGGGAACTCGTGGGGCGCGTCCATCTGCCTGCTCACCGCGATCGAGCACCCGGACGCCGTCCGCAGCCTGGTCCTCGAGGAGCCGCCGGTGCTGTCGCTCGTGCTGGGCCCCGGCCCGCGGCCGCACCCGGGGGCGCTCGCGCGCAGCCTGCTCCGGCACCCCGGCACCACGCTCGCGGTCCTCGCGTTCGGCCTGCGCACCTTCGTGCCGATGACCCGGGCGCACCGCCGGGGCGACGACGAGCGCGCCTGGCAGGTCTTCGCCCGCGGCGTGCTGGGCCGGGAGGCGTTCGGGAGGCTCACGCAGGAGCGCCGGCAGCAGATGCGGGAGAACGCGACGACGCTGGCGCCGAGCCTGCGGGCCGGCTTCCCGCCGCTGGGCGAGGACGCGCTCCGCGGTGTCCGAGTGCCCACGTTGCTGCTCACCGGCGCCCGGAGCCCCGTCGTCGTGCGGCTGCTCAGCCGGTGGCTGGGGACGCTGCTGCCTCGGGTCGAGCAGGTCCGCGTGCCGGGCGCGTCCCACCTCGTGCACGAGGACCAGCCTCGGCTGGTCAACGACGCGATCCTGCGGTTCCTGGACCGCTGCCGTCCGGGCGACTGACGCCACGCATCGCCGCTCCTGCGGTGTTCCTCGCGCTCCCGCGGCGCTGCAGCACCGCAGGAGCGCGAGGGACACCGCAGCTGCGCGGGCCGGGGGTCGGTCGCGGGGTTCGGCGCGCCCCCGCCCCGCGGCTCAGGACCCCACGGTCGGGTTGACCACCGGCTCGTCGACGGCCTCGTCGGACAGGCCCCACCGCTCGAGGGTCTGCGCGTAGGTGCCGTCCTCGAACGCGTGCCGCAGCGCCGCCTCGACGGCGTCCACCAGGCCGTTGCCCTTGAGCGAGGTCGCGGCGACGTAGGTGGTGTTCGGCCACCCGGCGTTGACCGTGCCGACGACCTCGACGTCCCCGACCGACTGCTGGTGGACGGCGTTCGGGTTCGGCCCGATGTAGGTGTCGATCCGGCCCGACTGCAGCGCCAGCAGGGCGTCCGCGGCGTTGGCGTGGTACTCCAGCTGTGCGGGTTCCAGCCCGGCGGCCTCGTTCTGCGCGTTCCAGTCCAGCAGGATCCGCTCCTGGTTGGTGCCCGAGCCGACAGCCACGGTCAGGCCGGCGATGTCCTCGGCGCCGGCGATCGACAGCCCGCTGCCGGGCTTCGCGGTGAACGCCATGACGCCCTGGCGGTAGGTGGCGAAGTCGAACAGCTGGAGCCGCTCGTCGTTGACGCCGACGTTGCTGAACACCGCCTCGAGGTCGCCGCTCTGGACGCCCAGGGGCCACTGCTCCCAGGCCACGTTCACCACCTCGAGCTCGAGGCCGAGGGAGTCGGCGACCAGGGAGGCGATGTCGACCTCGCTGCCGACGACGGTGGCGTTGTCGTCGGCGAGGAAACCCAGCGGCGGCTCTCCGGTGCCGACGACGCCGACGGTCAGCTCCCCGTCCTCGGCGATGTCGGCCGGCACGAGCGCGGCGGCGTCGGGGTCCAGGTCGGTGTGGACCCGGCCGGTCTGCTCCGGACTCGTGTCCACCTCCAGGGCCGCCGCGGTCGCCCCGGCCTCCGCGGCGGCATCGGCTCGCGCCTCGGACTCGATCTCGGCGGAGCTGGTGCAGGCGGACAGGAAGACCACGGTCGACAGGGTCAGCGCGGTCCCCACGGGGAGCGCTCCGGCCGGCCGGACGGCGCGGCGGTGGGTGCGGGTGCGGGTCATGTGGACGTGCCTCCGTAGATGACGTGGGGAACTGGCCCCGCTGCAGGGGCCCGCGCCGAGCTCGCGAGGCGTGGGGGCAGCGGGGTCCTTCTTCAGAGGACCTTGGCGAGGAAGGCGCGGGTGCGTTCGTGCTGCGGGTCGTCGAGCACCTGCTCGGGCGGGCCGGCCTCGACGATGCGGCCGTCGTCCATGAAGACCACCTGGTCGGCGGCCTCGCGGGCGAAGGCGATCTCGTGGGTGACGACGACCATCGTGGTGCCGTCGCGGGCGAGGTCCTCGATGACGCCGAGCACCTCGCCGACCAGCTCGGGGTCCAGCGCCGAGGTGGGCTCGTCGAACAGCAGCACGGCCGGCCGCATGGCCAGCGCGCGGGCGATGGCCACCCGCTGCTGCTGCCCGCCGGACAGCTGCCGGGGGTAGGCGCCGGCCCGGTCGGCCAGGCCCACGCGGGCGAGCAGCTCGCGCGCCTCCGTCTCGACCTCCCGGCGCCGGCGGCCCTGCGCCGACACCGGCGCCTCCACCACGTTCTCCAGCGCGGTCAGGTGCGGGAAGAGGTTGAAGTCCTGGAACACGAAGCCGAACCGGGTGCGCTGGCGCAGCAGGTCCTTCTCCTTCAGCTCGTGCAGCCGGTCGCCGTCCCGGTGTGCGCGGCGGCGGTAGCCGACGAGCTCGCCGTCGAGCGCCACGAAGCCGCGGTCGACCTTCTCCAGGTGGTTGATGCTGCGCAGCAGCGTCGACTTGCCCGAGCCCGACGGCCCGAGGACGACGGTCACGGTGCCCGGCTCGACGACCAGGTCGACCCCGTGCAGCACCTCGACCGCGCCGAAGGACTTGTGCACGCCGTGCACCTCGACGCGACCGGGACGGGTGGTCAGGGGGGCGGCGGTCACCGGGTCACCTCGGAGCCGGGACGGACCCGGGCCAGGCCCGCGGTCAGGTTGGCGCGCAGCCGCTGCAGCGGCGTCGGCGGGAGGGTGCGGACGGCGCCGCGGGCGTAGTACCGCTCGACGTGGTACTGGATCACCGTGACCACCGTGGTCAGGACGACGTACCAGACCGCCGCCACGATGAGCATCGGCAGCACCCGCTGCGTGCGGCCGTAGATGACGCTCACCGTGTAGAACAGCTCGCCGAGGGCCAGCACGTATACGATCGAGGTGCCCTTGAACAGGCCGATCACCTCGTTGACCGCCGTCGGCACGATCGAGCGCATCGCCTGCGGCAGCACGATGCGGGTGGTCTGCCGGCGCCGCGGGATGCCCAGCGATGCGGCCGCCTCCAGCTGGCCCTGGTCCACCGAGAGGATGCCGGCCCGGACGATCTCGGCGGAGTACGCCGCCTGGTGGAGGCCGAGCCCCAGGATGGCGGCGCCGAACTTGTCGATCAGTGACAGCGTCTCGACGCTGCCGAACGACGGGCCGAACGGGATGCCGAAGTCCAGGTGCTGGTAGAGGTAGGCGAGGTTGTACCAGAGCAGCAGCTGCAGGATCAGCGGCACCGAGCGGAACACCCAGGTGTAGCCCCAGCTCACCGCCTGCAGCAGCGGGGATCGGGACAGCCGCATGAGCGCCAGGACCGTGCCGAGGGCGAAACCGAGCACGGCGGTGATCAGCGTCAGCTGGATCGTCGTCCAGACTCCCCGGACGATCGACTCCTCGGTGAGGTAGGCGGCGACGACGTCCCACTCCCACCGCGGGTTGGTGACCAGCGAGTTGGCCACCATCGCGAGCAGGACGGCGACGACGGCGGTGGCCACCCAGCGGCCGGGGTGGCGGGCGGGCACCACCCGGAGCTGGTCGTAGGGCGTCCCGGTCGGCGGGGGAGCGGCGGTCTCCTCGGTGGGCCGCGGCACGAGCGTGGTCATGCGGGGTCTCCCAGGGGCTTCTCGAAGGCGTACGCGAGCTGCCCGGGGGGCAGGGTGCGCAGGGTCGCCAGGTCGGTGGGGCGGGCGACGGCGGGGTCGAACAGCGGCGCCCAGCCGGCGGCCAGGTAGAGGGCCCTGGCCTCCGGCTGGCGGGGGCCGGTCGTCAGGTACATGCGGGTGTAGCCGCGGGCGGCGGCCCGGGTCTCGAGCTCGGCGAGCACCCGGCGGGCCAGCCCCCGGCGGCGGTGCGCGGCGGCGGTCCACATCCGCTTGACCTCGGCGGTACCGGGGTCGGCGTGCCGCCGGTAGGCACCGCCGGCGACCGGGGCGCCGTCCTCCAGCAGCAGGACCAGCTCGCCGTCCGGCGGGAGGAACTCCGCGGCCGGGTGACGGGTGAGTTCCGCCGCGGCACCGCCGTACAGGTCGCCGTAGCGGCTGTCGTACTCGTACAGCAGCTCGGCGAACAGCGGCGCGGCGAGCGGGTCGTCGGGGTGGACGCTGACCACGGCCAGCCCGGGCGCGGCGGTCACCGGACCACCCGCGAGGGAGGGTGGACGAGGCCGGGCAGGGGGGTGCGGGACATGCGGGTGCTCCAGGGGACGAGCGGGTGGGGGCGCGCGGGCACGCCGCCGGCACCGCGCGGGGGCGGTGGGCAGGAGCGGGCGGTGCCGCGGGGACCGGCCGGAGCCGGTCAGGGGAGGGAATGCCTCAGCGACAGAGGGCGCTGTCGGTGCGCAGGAGGTCGATCGTGGGCCGGCCGACCAGGACGGTCGAACGGTCCCGCACGCTCGGCGCGCTCCGGCAACTCACTGCTGGTGCTCCTCGGTCAGAGCCCGGGAGGGCTGCGGACTTGCGGACGCGGGGTGCGTCCGCCAGGTCGTCACCCGGGGCACCCCGTCGCAGCGGAGGGTTGCCGGCCAGCGAGCCGGGGCTTGGTGCTGGCACTCAGGACCTGGCCGGGACCATAGGCGGCGAGCCGACTACCCGTCAATCCCGATCGATTTGGTAGACATTGCAGCGGCGCGTGACGGACGTGCGGAGGGAGGAGGCGACGTGACCCGGCCGGAACTGGCGCAGCGACGGCACGTCGACCTGCTCCGCACCTGCAGCGCCCTGTGTCCGGCGGACTGACCGCCCCCCGTCCGTCCCCGGCACAGGAGCCCTCCCGCATGTCCCTGCCCGACCCCGCCCGCCTGCCCACGCTGTGCATCGTCGGCGCCGGCCCGACCGCCGTCGGCGTGCTCGAGCGACTCGTCGCCTCCGCACCCGAGCTGTCGGCCGGCCCCCGCCTGCAGGTCCACCTCGTCGACCCGTTCCCGCCGGGCGGCGGCCGGGTGTGGCGGGCCGCCCAGCCGGAGCTGCTGTGGGCCAACTCCCTGGTCGGCGACGTCACCGTGCTGCCCGACCCGTCGGTGCTCGTCGACGGCCCGGTGGGCGAGGGGACGACGCTGTGGGACTGGGTGCGCGACGTCGCGCAGGACCGGCCCGCCGACGACCCGGTCGGGCAGGAGGCCCGCCGACTGGGGCCGGCGTCCTTCCCGTCCCGCCCGCTGGTCAACGCCTACCTGGGCTGGGTGCTCGAGCGCGTGGTCGCCGGGGCGGCGCCGTGGCTCGACGTCCACCTGCACGCCACGCGGGTCGTCGACGTGGCCGAGGGGCCCGACGGCGCCCGGGTGCGGCTGGCCGACGGCGGGGTGCTCGCCGCCGACGCCGTCGTCCTCGCGCAGGGGCACCTCGAGGCGCGGCCGACGCCCGCCGAGCGGCGGGCGGTCGCGGCGGCGGCCCGGTCCGGCCTGACCTACCTGCCCACCGGCTACACCGCCGACCTCGACCTCTCCGCCCTCGCGCCGGGGGAGGACGTGCTCGTCCGCGGGGCCGGGCTCGCCTTCGTCGACCTGGCCGTGCTGCTGACCAGCGGCCGCGGCGGGCGGTTCCGGCGCGGGGACGACGGCCGGCTGCGCTATCTGGCCTCGGGACGGGAGCCGGTGCTGCACGTCGGATCCCGCCGCGGCGTCCCGTACCGGTCGAAGCTTGCCTACCCGTGGGCGGGGCCGCCGGTGCCGCTGCGCTTCTTCACGCCGGCGGCGGTCGACGCCGCCTTCGGGCCGGACCGGCCGCTGGACCTGCGCACCGACCTCGCCCCGCTGATCGAGCGCGAGCTCGGCTGGGCGCACTACACCGAGCTGTTCCGCGCCCACCCGGAGCGGACCGCGGTGCCGTGGGACGAGTTCGCCGAGGCCTGGGCCGGGGCGGCCGGGCCCCGCGCGGACCGCGCGCTCGTGGCCCGCGCGGTCCCCGACCCGGTCGACCGGTTCGACCTCGCGGCGCGCGACCGCCCCCTCGCCGGGCGGTCCTTCCCCGACCGCGCGACCCTGCAGGAGGCGGTGCGCCGGCACGTGCGCGCGGACCTGGCCCGGGCCGCCGACCCGGCGCACAGCACCGACGCGGCCGTCTTCACCGCGCTGCTGCAGTGCCACGGCACGATCGCCGGGCTGGTGGCCGCGCGACGGCTGACGCCCCGGTCGGAGGCCGAGGACGTCTCCGGCTGGTGGATGAACCTGTTCAGCTACCTCGCCAGCGGCCCGCCCGGCCCGCGGCTGGAGGAGTTGCTCGCGCTGTCCGAGGCAGGGGTGGTGCGCTTCCTGGGCGCGGACACCGTCGTGGTGCTCGACGAGGACGCCGGCGTCTTCCGGGCGCACTCGTCGAGCGTCCCCGGGGTCGTCGAGGCGCGGGCGCTCGTGGAGGCCCGGCTGCCCTCACCGGACGTGTCCGCGACCCCGGACCCGGTCGTCGCCGGCCTGCTGCGCCGCGGCGAGGGGCGCGAGCGGGTGCTGGCCGACCCCGCCGGGCCGGGCGGCGTCCGGCGCACGGGCCGGCTGGACGTCGACCCGAGCGGCCGGCTGGTCACCGCGGACGGCACCCCGAGCGAGCGGGTGTCCGCCGTCGGCTTCTGGACCGCCGGCGCGCAGGTCGCCGCCTTCGCCCGGCCGCGGACCAACGCGCCCTTCTTCCGCCAGAACGACGCCCTGGCCCGCGACCTGTGGCGCGGGCTGACCGCCGACGCCGCGCCCGCCCTGGCCACGACCACCGCCGGGGCCGCGTGACCGCCGCCCACGGCTGACCCCTGGACGCGGCGCTGCAACCATGGTTGCATCACCGCATGACGCCCGGCGAGTGGGTGCTGCTGTCCTACCGGTTGCCGCGCGAGCCCTCCGGCCCGCGGACGACGCTGTGGCGGCGGCTGCGCCGGCTCGGCGTGGCCCAGCTCGCCGACGGGCTGGTCGCGCTGCCGGCCGACGCGCGCACCCGCGAGCAGCTGGAGTGGCTGGCCGAGGACGTGCTGGTGGCGGACGGCACGGCGGGGCTGTGGGTGGCCCGGCCGACGTCGGTCGCGCAGGAGCGGGAGCTGGCCACCCGCATGGCCGAGGCGCGGGCCGAGGAGTACCGGGCGCTGGCCGCGGAGTGCCGGGCCGCCGCGACCGGGGCGGCGACCGACCGCGCCCGGGCGCTGCGCCGGCTGCGCACGGAGTTCCGCGCGATCGGGCGCCGCGACTTCTTCCCGCCGCCCGAGCGCGAGCGGGCCGCCGCCGCGCTCCGCGAGCTCGCCGCGGCCGACGCGGTGGAGGTCGCGCCGTGAGGTGGGCGACGCGTGCCGGGGTGCACATCGACCGCGCGGCCTGCGCCTGGCTGATCCGGCGCTTCCTGGACCCGGCCGCCGAGTTCGTCTTCGTCGCCGATCCCGCCGAGGTGCCGGCCGACGCCACGCCGTTCGACATGCGCGGGGTCGCGCTCGGCCACAGCGGCGGGGACTGCTCCTTCGAGACCATCCTCCGCCGCCACGACCTCACCGACCCGGTGCTCTGGCGCATCGCCGAGGCCGTCCACGAGGCCGACCTCGACGACGGGCGGTTCGACGCACCGGAGGCGCCGGGGCTCGACGTCCTGCTGCGCGGCCTGTCGATGACCGGCACCGACGAGCGGACCCTCGCCGTCTCCGGTCCGCTGTTCGACGGGCTCTACGAGTACCACCGCCGCCGCCTGCTGCTCGGCCGCGAGCCGGCCTGACCTCCCGAGGACGCCCATGGGATCCGACGGCCCCGCCCGGCCCCAGGAGCAGACCGTCGTCCCGTTCCGGACGGCGGTGCGGACCTGGTTCCTCATCTCGCTGCAGACCTTCGGCGGCCCGGCCGGCCAGATCGCGGTCATGCAGCGGACGCTGGTCGACGAGCAGCGCTGGATCGGCCAGCGCCGCTTCCTGCACGCCATGAACTACTGCATGCTGCTGCCCGGCCCGGAGGCGCAGCAGCTGGCCACCTACGTCGGGTGGCTGCTGCACGGCACCCGCGGCGGGCTGGTGGCCGGCGGGCTGTTCGTGCTGCCCGGCGTCGTCGCGCTGCTCGTCCTCTCCGCGGTCTACGTGGCCTTCGGGACGACGACGGCGGTGCTGGCCGTGTTCGCCGGCCTCGCGCCGGCGGTGCTCGCCATCGTCGCGCAGGCGGTCGTCCGCGTGGCGAAGCGGGCGGCGGACAGCCGGGCGCTGGTCGGCATCGCGGTGGCGGCGTTCCTCGCCCTGGCGCTGTTCGCCGTCCCGTTCCCGCTGGTCGTGGCGCTGGCCGGGGTGGCCGGCTGGGCGCTGGGCCGCTGGCGGCCGTCCGCCCTCCCGCAGAAGGCGGCCGGCGAGGGTCCGGACGCCGGACCGCCGCCGGTCGTCTCCGACGACGTCCTGCACACCGAGGCGCCGTCGGGCCGGCGCACGCTGCGCCTCCTGCTCGTCGGGCTCCTGGTGTGGGGCGTGCCGGTGGCCGTCGCGGCCCTGCTGACCGGGGCGGGCAGCGTGTTCACCCAGCAGGGCGTGTTCTTCTCCGGCGCGGCGGTGGTTACCTTCGGCGGCGCGTACGCGGTGCTGGCCTACGTGGCCCAGCAGGCGGTGGAGGTCCACGGCTGGCTCGGGCCGCGGGAGATGGTCCGCGGGCTGGCGCTGGCCGAGACCACGCCCGGACCGCTGATCATGGTGGTGCAGTTCGTGGCGTTCCTCGGCGCCCACCGCGACCCGGGGTCCCTCGACCCGTGGGTCGCCGCCGTCCTCGCCTCGCTGCTGGTCACCTGGGTGACCTTCGTGCCGAGCTTCCTGTTCGTCCTGCTCGGCGCCCCGTACATGGAGCGGCTGCGGGGCAACCGGTCCCTGTCGGCGGCGCTCACCGGCATCACCGCGGCGGTCGTCGGGGTCATCGCCAACCTCGGCGTCTTCTTCGCGGTCCACACGCTGTTCGCGCAGACGGTCGACGTCGACCGCGGTCCGCTGCACCTCGAGCTGCCCGACGTCGGCACGTTGCGGCCGGTGCCACTGGCCATCGCCCTGGTCGCCGCCGTGCTGCTGTTCCGGCTGAGGTGGTCGGTGCTGCGCACGCTGGGCGTCTGCGCCGTCCTGGGCCTGGGGGCCGGGCTGGCGGGGCTGCCGGTCACCTGACCGGGAGCGGCGGGAATCGCGGGGGCGCCCCCCGGGTTCGGGACGTCGCACGGCGCGCCGCGCCGCGCCGTCCCACCCGCAGGAGGTCCGCGCATGTCCGTCGTCGTCACCGGAGCCACCGGCTCCCTGGGCCGCCTCGTGGTCGAGGAGCTGCTCACCCGCGGGGTCGCTCCCGGGGACGTCGTCGCCGGCGGCCGCGCGGTCGAGCGGCTCGCCGACCTGGCCGACCGCGGCGTGCGGACCGCGCGGATCGACTACGACGACCCCGCCACGCTCGACGCGGTCCTCTCCGCGGGGGACGTGCTGCTGCTGGTCTCCGGCAGCGTCCCGGGCGTCCGCGTCGCGCAGCACCGGGCCGTCGTGGACGCCGCGGTGCGCGCCGGGATCGCCCGCATCGCCTACACGAGCATCCTCGGCGCCGACGACAGCCCGCTGTCGCTCGCGCCCGACCACCAGGCCACCGAGCGGATGATCCGGGACAGCGGGCTGCCGTTCACGCTGCTCCGCAACGGCTGGTACACCGAGAACCACGCCTCGGGGCTCACGCAGGCCAAGGGCACCGGCGTGGTCACCGGCAGCGCCGGCGACGGCCGGGTCGCCAGCGCCACGCGCGCCGACTACGCCGCGGCGACCGCCGCCGTGCTGACCGCCGAGGGCGCCGAGAACGCGGTCCACGAGCTCTCCGGTGACACCGCGTGGGGCTTCGACGACCTGGCCGCCGCCTACGGCGAGCTGCTCGGCCGCGAGGTCACCTACCAGCGGCTCACGCCCGAGGAGCACCAGGCCGCGCTGGAGGCCGCCGGTCTCGACGCGGGGACGGCGGGCTTCGTCGTCGCGCTCGACGGCGGCATCCGGGCCGGCGCACTGGCGCGGACCACCGGGGACCTCTCCCGGCTGGCCGGGCGGCCCACCACCCCGCTGCTGGAGGGCCTGCGCCCGTTCGCCTGAGGAGCGACCGCCGCGGGGTCGCCGGCCCGCCCTCAGCGGCGGGCCGGCAGGCGCCCCTCCTCGTGGTCGAGCTCCCGCTCGAGCCGGCGCAGGCCCTCGTCGGGGAGCCGCCCCACGTCCCGCCAGTGCACCAGCTCCTCCCGCTGCGCGGTGAGGACGGCGCGGCGCACCCGCAGTGCCGCCTCGTACTCCGGCGACATCGGAACCTCGCCGCCCTCGGCGCCCTGCAGCACGTCCAGCCGCCGCCGGTAGCGGTCCAGCCGCGCCTGCAGCTGGGTGCGGATGGTCTCGATGGCCTCCTCGTCCACGTCGTCGTGCTGCTCGGCGTCCAGCTCCTGGAGCCGCCGCAGCCCCGCCTCCACCGACGCCGCCCGGGCCTCGTTGCGCAGCCGGGCCTGGTCGGCCGCGTCGGCGCGCAGGCCCAGCGCCCGCACCAGCGGGGCGAAGGTCAGCCCCTGGCCCACGAGCGTGACCAGGACGGCGAGGAAGGCGCAGAACAGCAGCAGGTCCCGGTCGGGGAACGGCGCGCCGGTGTCGGTGGTCAGCGGCAGGGTGAAGATCGCCGCCAGGCTGATGACGCCGCGGGTCCCGGCCCAGCTGAGGACGATGATCTCCCGGCCGGACAGCCGCTGCCGGGTGGTCGTCGGGTCGTCGTCCGTCCCGGCGACGTCCTCGCCGCCCAGCCGGGTGTGCAGCGACTGCGGCAGGTGCTCGGTCAGCCACAGGAACAGCGGGCGGAGCAGCAGCACCACGCCGACGGTGATCAGCGAGGCGGTGACGATCGTGCCGACGTCGTACTCCCCGAGGCCCCCGATGACGGCGGGCAGCTGCTGGCCGATGAGGAGGAAGACCACGCCCTCGAGGAGGAAGTCCACCAGGCGCCACACCGCCTCGGTCTGCAGTCGGCTGGCGCCCGAGGCCCAGCTGGGGTTGTTGTGGCCGATGACCAGGCCGGCCACCACGACGGCCAGGACGCCGGACACGTGCACGCTCTCGGCCAGGAGGTAGGCGACGAAGGGCGTGGCCAGCGACACGGCGTTGGAGGACAGCGGGTCCCGGCGGATCCGCCGGAGCGGGCGGACGCCGTAGGCGACCGCCATCCCGGCCGCGACTCCCCCCGCCGCGGAGACCACGAACTGCCCGACCGCCGCCGGCGTGGAGAAGCCGTCGCCCTGCGCGGCGGCGACGGCGACGGCGAGCAGCGTCAGCGCCGTCGCGTCGTTGAGCAGCCCCTCGCCCTGGATGAGGGTGATCAGCCGCGGCGGCAGCCCCACCCTGCGGCCGACCGCCAGCGCGGCGACCGGGTCCGGCGGCGCGACGGCCGCGCCCAGCGCCAGGCCCGCGGCCAGCGTGGCGCCCGCGACGAACAGCGCGAAGCCGACGCCGATGGTCACCGCGGTCACGAGCACGAGCAGCACCGACAGGCTCACCACGGTGCGCAGGTTGCGGCGGATCGCCGTCAGCGAGGAGTCCAGCGCCGCGCTGTAGAGCAGCGGGGGCAGCACCAGGGTGAGCACCACCTCGGGGTCCAGCACGAGGTTGGGGCCCGGTAGGTAGGCGTAGGCGATGCCGGTGAGGGTCAGCAGCGCCGCCGCCGGCAACCCCGTCCGGTCGGCGAGCCAGCGGATCGCCACGATGACCGCGACCGCGGCCAGGACCAGCAACACCACGGTCTCCACGTGCACCTCCGCATCCTCCCCGTGTGCGGGCCGGGCGGCCCGCGCAGGTCGGCAGGCCGCGGCGATGAGTTCGGCTGCGCTCGCCCGTCCAAGCCGGTGGGACGACCCGAGAGGACGGCGACCATGAGCAGGACGTCAGAGACGCAGAGCGGGCCCGTCCCGCTGGACGTGGAGTTCACCGCGGCGCTGGTGCGCAGCCCCTCGCAGGGCGGGTGGACCTACGTGCAGATGCCGGGGTCGGCGGAGTTCTTCGGCACCCGTGGCCTGGTCAAGGTCCGCGGCACCGTGGACGGCCACCCCTTCCGCAGCTCCTTCATGGCGCTCGGCGACGGCACCCACAAGCTGCCGGTGACCGCCGAGGTCCGGGCGGCGATCGGCAAGGAGGTCGGCGACGCGGTCACCGTCCGGCTGGAGGAGCGCCTCGGCTGACCTCCCGGGTCCCGGCCGCGGCCCCCACGGCGGGCGTACTGTGCCTGCGTCACGCAGGGGGCTGCCGGCCGAGGTGATGGGGACGTCGTGAGCGATGCGGTCGGGTCCTCCCCGCGCGCCGTGGGCGGGAGCGGCCGTCTGCGCGCGTCCGCGGTGTTCGACGCCGACTGGACCCTCGTCTCGGTCGACCAGGCCACCGCCGACCTGCTGGGGCGCCGTCGCGAGGAACTGGTCGAGCGCAACATCTGGATCGCCCTGCCCGAGCTGGCCGGCACGATCTTCCACAGCTTCCTGCTGCACGCGCGCAGCGTGGGGGAGCGGGTGACGTGGCGGGGCTTCTACCCGCCCGCGCACCGCTGGCTCGACGCCACCGCCGTCCGCGTCGACGAGCACCTGCACGTCTCCCTGCGGGAGAGCGCCGGCCCGCTGCCGGAGGGGGACACGGTCGGCGAGGACGACGACCGCTCGGCGGAGGCGGCCGAGGACGACCGGCTGCGCTTCCTCGCCGAGGTCAGCGAGTCGATGATCAGCACCCTCGACGCCGGGGAGTCGGTCGCGAAGCTCGTCGACCTCGTCGTGCCCCGGCTGTGCGACTGGGCCGCCGTCACCGTCCTCACCGACGAGGGCCGACCCTCGGAGGCGTGGGCGCACGCCGACCCCCGGCGCGCGGCGGACCTCGCCCTGTACATGCAGGGGCGGGTGCAGGGTGCGGCCCGCGAGGACGACCCGATGGCCGTCGCGCTGCTCACCGGTGAGCCGATCCAGGTGACCAGCATCGACCCGGACCTCGTCGCCCCCACGCTGCCCACCGACGAGGTCCGGAGGGCGTGGCAGCGCCTCGACGCCCGGTCGCTCACGATCGTGCCGCTGCGCGCCCGGGCGGAGACGTTCGGCGCGCTCGGCCTGGTCAACGGCTCCGGCCGGCCACCGCACGGGGAGATGGAGATCGCCACCGCGGTCGAGGTGGCCCGCCGCGCGTCGCTGGCCATCGACAACGCGCGGCTCTACGGCCGGCAGCTGAAGGTCGCCGAGACCCTGCAGCGCAGCATGCTCACCCCACCGCCGCAGCCCGACGACCTGCAGATCGCCGTCCGCTACGTGCCGGCGTCGAGCACGATGCACGTCGGCGGCGACTGGTACGACGCCTTCCAGCAGCCGGACGGCGCCACGCTGCTGGTCATCGGGGACGTCGTCGGCCACAACGTCGACGCCGCGGCCGCGATGGGCCAGCTGCGCAGCATCCTCCGTGGCATCGCCTACGACCGGCAGGAGGAGCCGGCGCGCATCCTCACCCGCGTGGACTCGGTCCTCACCGGCCTGCACCTCGGCGCGCTGGCGACCGCGCTGATCGCCCGCATCGAGCAGACCCCCGACCAGGTGCGCGAGGGGCGGCGCACGCTGCGCTGGTCCTCGGCGGGGCACCTGCCGCCGCTGCTGCTCTGCGCCGACGGGTCCGTCCGGGTCCTGCACTCCCGCCCCGAGACGCTGCTGGGGGCGGAGTCGACGCGCCCCCGGACCGACTGGGTGGCCCGGGTGGACCCGGGCGACACGCTGCTCTTCTACTCCGACGGGCTGGTCGAGCAGGGCCGCAGCTCGATCGACGACGGCACCGACCGGCTGGTGCGGGTGGTCGAGGAGGTGGGGGCGGCGCCCGTCGACGAGCTGTGCGACGCGCTGCTCACCCGGATCGTCGGCTCCCGGCCCGACGACGACGTCGCGATCGTGGCCGTCCGCTGCGAGCCCCAGGGGGACGGCGGACCCGCGGCGGCCTCCTGACCTGCGAGTGCGGCATGCTCGGCCCCACCGCCCGCCCCGTGGAGCAGAAGGGACCGCCATGCCGATCCTGTCCGGGTTCGCCGCCGCCCTGGCCGCCGGGAGCATCGAGGTCGTCGACCTCACCGCCCCGCTCTCGGCGGAGACGCCGGTGATCGCCCTGCCGCCCGCGTTCGCCCAGACGGCGCGCTTCGAGCTGGAGGAGCTCTCCCGGTACGACGACCGCGGCCCCGCCTGGTACTGGAACAACTTCCGCACCGGCGAGCACACCGGGACGCACTTCGACGCGCCCAACCACTGGGTGACCGGGCAGGGCGGCGAGGACGTCGCGTCGGTGCCGGTGCGTCGGCTGATCGGCCCGGCCGCGGTGCTGGACTTCTCCGCCGAGGCGGCCGCGGACCCGGACTTCCTGCTGGAGGTGGACCACGTCCGCGCGTGGGAGGCCGAGCACGGTCCGCTGCCCGAGGGCGGCTGGCTGCTCTACCGCACCGGCTGGGACGCCCGCAGCGCCTCCCAGGAGGAGTTCCTCAACGCCGACGACACCGGCGCGCACACGCCCGGCATCTCCCCGGCCTGCGCCCGGTGGCTGGCCGAGGAGGCGCCGGTGGTCGGCGTGGGGGTGGAGACCGTGGGCACCGACGCGGGCGCCGCGCACTCCTTCGACCCGCCCTTCCCGTGCCACGCCGCGCTCATGGGCAGCGGCAAGTACGGCCTGACCCAGCTGCAGAACCTGGCCGCGCTGCCACCCACCGGCGCGGTGCTCGTGGCGGCGCCGCTGCCGATCGTCTCCGGCTCGGGCTCGCCCGCCCGCGTGGTGGCCCTGGTGGAACGGGGATGATCCGCACCACGGTCGCCGAGGCGGTCGGGACCGCGCTGGTCGGCTGCGGGGTGGAGGCCGTCTTCGGCGTCGTCGGGTCGGGCAACTTCGCCGTCACCAACGCCATGGTCGCCGCCGGCGCACGGTTCGTCGCCGCCCGGCACGAGGGCGGCGCCGCGACGATGGCCGACGCGCACGCGCGGATGACCGGCCGGCCGGCAGCGCTCAGCGTGCACCAGGGCTGCGGGCTCACCAACGCGCTGACCGGGATCACCGAGGCGGCCAAGAGCCGGACACCGCTGGTGGTGCTCGCCGCCGAGGCGTCCTCGCCGCAGTCGAACTTCGCCGTCGACCAGGTCGCGCTCGCCACCGCGGTCGGCGCGGTGCCCATGCGGGTCACCTCCGCCGGCGACGCGCTCGACCAGGTGGCCGCGGCGGTCGCCACCGCGGTGCACGGGCGGCGGACGGTGCTGCTCAACCTGCCGCTGGACGTGCAGGTCGACGTCCTGCCGGTGCCGCCCGGGCCGCCGCCGCTGCCGCCCGCGCCGCGACCGGGGGTCACCCCCGAGCACGTCGAGCGCCTGGGGCACGCGATCGAGCACGCCCGGCGGCCGGTGTTCGTGGCCGGCCGCGGCGCGCGTGGCCCCGGGTGCCGGGCGGCGCTGGAGGCCCTGGCCGAACGCAGCGGCGCGCTGCTGGCCACCTCCGCCGTCGCCAAGGGCCTGTTCGCCGGCAGCCCCTGGTCGCTGGACGTCTCGGGCGGCTTCGCCTCGCCGCTGGCCGCCGAGCTCATCGCGGACGCCGACCTGGTCGTCGGTTGGGGCTGCGCGCTGAACATGTGGACGATGCGACACGGCCGGCTGGTCGCCGAGGGCGCGGTCGTCGCCCAGGTCGACGACGACCCGGCGGCGCTCGGCGTCCACCGGGACCTCACCTTCGGTGTGGCCGGCGACGTGCGGGCGACGGCGGAGGCGGCCGCCGCCGGGCTCGGCGAGCGGACGGCGACCGGCTACCGCACCCCCGAGGTGCGGACGGCGATCGCCGAGCGGGTGCGCTGGCGTGACGTCCCGTTCGCGCCGGCGGAGCGCCCGGGCCGGATCGACCCGCGGACCCTGACCATCGCGCTGGACGACCTGCTGCCGGCGCAGCGGGTGGTCGCCGTCGACTCGGGCAACTTCATGGGCTACCCGAGCATGTTCCTCGACGTCCCCGACGAGTTCGGCTTCTGCTTCACCCAGGCGTTCCAGTCCGTCGGTCTCGGGCTGGCGACGGCGATCGGCGCGGCGCTGGCCCGCCCCGACCGGCTGCCGGTGGCGGCGCTGGGCGACGGCGGCGCGCTGATGGGGGCCGCCGAGCTCGAGACCGTCGTCCGGCTCGGGCTGCCCATGGTGGTCGTGGTCTACGACGACGCGGCCTACGGCGCCGAGGTGCACCACTTCGGTCCGGACGGGCACCCGCTGGACACGGTGCGCTTCCCCGACGCGGACCTGGCCGCGATCGCCCGGGGCCACGGCTTCCAGGCGGTCACGGTGCGCGGCGTCGAGGACCTCGCCGCGGTGGCCGCCTGGGTGGCCGGTCCCCGGACCGCGCCGCTGTTCCTCGACGCCAAGGTGGTGGCCGACGAGCCGTCGTGGTGGCTCGAGGAGGCGTTCCGCGGCCACTGAGGCCTCGCGAGCATCACAGGGAGCGCCACCGACCGAGGAGCGCCATCGAGGCCGGGAGGGTCCAGGGGGCGCGGCCGCTGACGGCCTCCAGCGGGAGTGGGGCGCGGCTCAGAAGTTCCCGCGGCGGGCCTGCTCGCGCTCGATCGCCTCGAACAGCGCCTTGAAGTTGCCCTTGCCGAACCCGAGCGAGCCGTGCCGCTCGATCAGCTCGAAGAAGACGGTGGGCCGGTCGCCGGTCGGCCGCGTGAAGATCTGCAGCAGGTAGCCGTCCTCGTCGCGGTCGACCAGGATCCCGCGCGACTGCAGCTCCTCGACCGGCACGCGCACCTCGCCGATGCGGGCACGCAGCCCGGGGTCCTCGTAGTAGGAGTCGGGGGTGGAGAGGAACTCCACGCCCTCGGCGACCATGGCGTCGACGGTGCCCAGGATGTCGTTGGTGGCCAGGGCCACGTGCTGTGCACCGGGACCGCCGTAGTACTCCAGGTACTCGTCGATCTGCGAGCGCTTCTTGCCGACCGCGGGCTCGTTGAGCGGGAACTTGACCCGGTGGTTGCCGTTGGCGACGACCTTGCTCATCAGCGCCGAGTAGTCGGTGGCGATGTCCTCGCCGACGAACTCGGCCATGTTGGTGAAGCCCATGACCCGGTTGTAGAAGTCCACCCAGTGGTCCATGGCGCCGAGCTCCACGTTGCCCACGACGTGGTCGATGGCCTGGAACAGCCGCCGCGGGGTGCCTGGCCGCTTGACGTACGACGACGTCCGGGCGGCGTACCCGGGGAGGTACGGGCCGGAGTACCGGGACCGGTCGACCAGGGTGTGCCGGGTCTCGCCGTAGGTGGCGATCGCGGCCAGCCGGACCGTCCCGTGCTCGTCGGTCACGTCGTGCGGCTGCTCCAGCACGGTGGCGCCCTGGGCGGCGGCGTGCGCGGTGCACCGGTCGACGTCGGGGACGGCGAGGGCGATGTCGACGATGCCGTCGCCGTGCCGTCGGTGGTGGTCGGCCAGCGGGCTGGCCGGGTCGTAGGCCCCCTGGACGACGAACCGCGCGGCGCCCGAGGTGAGCACGTAGCTGCGGGAGTCGCGGTTGCCGGTCTCCGGCCCGGAGTAGGCGACCAGGTCCATGCCGAAGGCGGACTGGAAGAAGTGCGCGGTCTGGGTGGCGTTGCCGACGACCCACACCAGGGCGTCCCAGCCGCTGACCGGGAAGGGGTCCGCCGCCGGGTCGTGCTCGACCAGCCCGACCAGCTGGCGCAGCTCCTCCAGGGTCAGGCTGGCGAGCTTCTCCTCGTCGGTCAGCGTGTGCTCGAGGCTCATGGCGCGCTCCCGGGTGCTCCGACCGGTCGTCCCGGTCCCTCGATGGTGCATCCAGCTCACCTCCTCGCTGCAGGAGTGGGCAAGATGTCTCGACCGGACTGGCCGATCCGTCCAGCTCCGCGGTCAGGAGCCCGCTCCTGCTGTCCGGTCTGTTCACGTGAACGGCGTCACAGGGGAGGTGGCCATGGGGCAGCAGTTGGACGCCCTCGACCTGGCGGTGCTCGCCGCCCTCACCGAGCAGCCCCGCGCCGGGGTGCTCGAGCTGTCGCGGCGGCTGGGGGTGGCGCGGGCGACGGTGCAGGCGCGGCTGCGCCGGCTGGAGGAGTCCGGGGTGGTCACCGGCTACGGCCCGGACGTCGACCCGGCCGCCGCCGGCTATGGCGTCCAGGCGTTCGTGACGCTGGAGATCGCCCAGGGCGCGCTGGAGGAGGTCGCCGCCGACCTGCGGGCGATCCCCGGGGTCCTGGAGGCGCACGCCACCACCGGCTCGGGCGACGTGCTGTGCCGGGTCGCCGCCGAGTCGCACGGCGCGCTGCAGGAGACCCTCGTGCGGCTGGGGCGCTCCCCGTCGGTGGTGCGCTCGACCAGCGTCGTCGCCCTGTCGGAGCTGGTGCCGCGGCGGGTGCTGCCGCTGCTGTCGGCGGGGACGCCGCGCCCGGCCGGCCGTGCCCCCGGCTACCGGGGGACCGCCGCGCCCTGACCCGCCGTCCGCGGGAGGGCCAGCGCCCCGAGCAAGCCCAGGCCCAGGACGGCGGTGGTGACGGCGAAGGCGGCCTGGTAGGAGACGGCGTCGGTGAGCCACCCGGCGGCCAGGGGCCCCACGATCCCGCCCAGGTCGGCCGACATCTGGAACACCGCGACCACGCGGCCACCCCGTGCCGGGCTGACGTCACCGACCAGCGCCGCTGGGACGCTGGCCAGCAGCGAGGCCGCCAGCCCGAAGGCCGCCATCGACAGCAGGAAGGCGCCGGTCGCCGGCGGCAGCACCAGCACCGCCGTGGACGCGGTGGCCAGCGACGTCCCGAGGAGCAACGACGGTCGCCGTCCCCACGTGTCGGCCAGCCGGCCGGAGCGCAGCAGTCCGAGGGCCTGGGCGAGCGAGCCGGCGAGCAGGCCGGCACCGGCCCAGGCGACCGTGCGGCCGAGCTCCTCGGTGACGTAGAGCGGGACCAGCGAGTTGCGTACGCCGAACAGCACCCAGCCCACGCCGAGGTTGGCCAGCAGGGCCGCCACGTAGACCCGTGACCGGAACGCCGCGCGCAGCGGCAGCGCCCGGGTCGCCAGTTCCGGGACCCCCGGGGTCGGGGCCGGCGCGGGCGGCGGTCCGGAGCGGAGGAACAGCACGGCGACCCCACCGGCGACCAGCAGGAACCCGGCGTACAGCAGGAACGGCAGGCGCGGGGAGACCTCGGCGAGCAGGCCACCGAGCGCCGGCCCGGCGATGCCGCCGAGGATGAACCCGCCCTGGTAGGTCGCGGCGGCGCGGCCCCGGTGCGCCGGCGGGGAGGCGCGCAGCAGCAGGGACAGCGCGGCCACGGTGAACATCGCGCTGCCGATGCCGCCGGCCGCCCGCAGCCCGAGGAAGACCGGGAAGGAGTGCGCCAGCCCGGCCAGCCCGGTGGTCACGGCGACCGTGGTCAGCCCGAGGGCGAGCACGGTGCGCTCGCCCAGCCGCTCCACCAGCGACCCGCCGCCGAACGCGGAGACGAACCGGAAGAACGCGAACGCGCTGACCGCCAGCCCGACCGCGGTCGTCCCGACGCCGAAGGACCGCGCGAACAGCGGGATCGCCGGGGCGACGATCCCGAAGCCGAGCGCGACCACGAAGGCCACCACCGACAGCACCCCGACCTCGCGGGGGAGCGCCTCTGCGGAACGGGGGCGGGACCACAGACGCACGAACGCCGATCCTCGCAGGTCGACTTCTTCCGGAACGACGGCGTTCCCCCGGGTTGTCGCGGCGATCCGCACCGGTCACAGTGGGCGCGTGGGTGTCCTCGCGGGGGACGGGCACGAGCCGCCGAGCGGTTCGTTCGAGGTGGTGCACGAGACCGGTGGCCCGGTCCTGCACCTGCGTGGTGACGTCGACGCGCCGCTGGTCTCGCGCATGCAGGCCGACGGGCTGGACGTCGGGGAGCTCGTGGCGGTGCACGTCGACGGGCTGGGCTACATCGACTCCTCGGGGCTCGCGCTGCTGGTCCGCTGGGCCCGCTCCGCGGACGGGGCCGGGCGGCCCGCGGTGGTCCGCTGCGCCTCGCGGCGGTTCCGGCAGGTGCTGGAGCTCACCGGGCTGACGCCGATGTTCGTGCTCGAGGAGCCCGGCGGACGCTGACGCACCGGTCGGCCGCCGGGAGTGCCCCGGGGCGGCGTGCCTAGGCTGCCCCGCGTGCCGCTGTTCTCCTTCGAAGGCCGCAGCCCGCAGGTGCACCCGGACGCGTGGGTGGCGCCGACCGCGACGCTGGTCGGCGACGTCGTGGTCGAGGCCGGGGCCTCGGTCTGGTACGGCGTGGTGCTGCGCGCCGACTTCGGCCGCATCGTGATCCGGACCGGGGCCAACGTGCAGGACAACTCGGTGCTGCACGGAGGTGCCGACCCCGAGACCGAGGTCGGCCCCGGCGCCACGATCGGCCACATGTGCGTCGTCCACGGCGCCGTCATCGGGGCCGAGGCGCTGGTCGGCAACGGCGCGACGGTGCAGGACGGCGCGCGGATCGGCCGCCGGGCGCTGGTCGGCGCGCACAGCCTGGTGCCGCCCGGTGCGGAGGTGCCCGACGAGGTGGTCGCCCTCGGCGTGCCGGCCCGTGTGCGGGGGCCGCTCGCCGGCGGCGCCGCCCGCTGGGTCGACGGCAACCCGGAGATCTACCGCGAGCTGGCCCGGCGGCACGCCGCCGGCGTCACCGAGGTGCGCTGACCGGCCGGCGCGTCCGGCCAACGCACAGGGACCGCACGGCCTCGGAACAGCCGGGCCGGTCACGGTGGTCGCATCCCGCGACACCGGAGGAGACCGTGACCCACCCCGACCACGCCCACAGCGGATCCCGCTGGGAGCTCGCGCCGACCCCGCCTCCCGCGCAGTCCGCAGCGCCGACCCCGACCGGGACGCCTGCCGGGGCGCCGACCGCCGAGGTCCCGCAGCCGCCGGCCGGGTCGACGGCCGAGCTGCCGCAGGCACAGGCGCCCTCCTCCGGGATGCCCCCGTCCCCGGTACCCGCCGCGGCGCCCCCGCCGGACCGGCCGTCGTCGCGGGGTCCTGGTGGCCGCGGCCGCCGCCGGCCTCGTGCTGGCGGCCGGGCTGGGCGGCTTCGCCGTCGGCGCCGCGACCGCGGAAGGCGGCGCGGACAGCGCGGCAACCCAGCGCGGGGTCCCGGGGCAGGACGGCGACTCATCCGGCCCCGACAGCGGGTTCCCGCCGGGCAGCGGCCATGGCGTCCCGCCCGGCTTCGGCGGGGGCCAGGACGGCGCGACGTCCGACGACGGGACCGGCACCACCGGCGACCCGGCGTGACCGTCGTCCCGGCGACGGACGCGCCGGCCACGCCCGCACGCCCGCACGCCCGTAGGGCCGCGCGCGGACCGACGTCGCCGTCCGCGCCAGGGCGACGGTCCTCCTGCGGCTGGGCCTGGGACGCCTCCCGGTCGGCGGCCAGGACCGGCTGGCCCGCGCCCACGGTGTCTGGTCGTCCGGGCCGACGGGAGCAGCAGACCGGTGACGGGGTCCTGACACCGCGTGTCGACTCATCGTCATGTCGTCATGACGTATGGTCGACCACGACCCGGCCCACGACCACGAGGAGCCAGCCGGTGCGCATCGGGATCCTGACCGGCGGGGGCGACTGTCCCGGCCTCAACGCCGTCATCCGCTCCGTCGTCCGCACGGCGACGGCCCACTACGGCAGCGAGGTGGTCGGTTTCCGCGACGGCTGGCGCGGCCTGCTCGAGGACCGGACGACGCCGCTGGACGTCGCCGCCGTCGACGGGCTGCTGACCCGCGGCGGCACGACCCTCGGCTCGGCCCGGGTCGCGCCCGAGAAGCTGCACGCCGGCCTGCCGCAGATGACGGCCGTGCTGGCCGCCCACGGGGTCGACGTGCTCATCCCCATCGGTGGCGAGGGGACGCTCACCGCTGCCCACCTGCTCTCGCAGGCCGGGGTCCCGGTCGTCGGCATCCCGAAGACGATCGACAACGACATCGACTGCACCGACCTGACCTTCGGGTTCGACACCGCGGTCAGCATCGCCACCGACCTCATCGACCGGCTGCACACGACGGCCGAGTCCCACCAGCGGGTGCTGCTGGTCGAGGTCATGGGCCGGCACGCCGGCTGGATCGCGCTGCACGCGGGCCTGGCCTCGGGGGCGCACGTCACGCTGGTGCCCGAGGAGCCCTTCGACGTCGCCGAGGTGGCCAAGATCGTCGAGGACCGCTTCGCGCGCGGCGACACCCACGTCATCGGGGTCGTGGCCGAGGGTGCCCAGCCGCTCGAGGGCACGATGCTCGTCCGGGACGGCGGCGTGGACGAGTACGGCCACAGGCGGTTCACCGGGGTGGCCCAGCAGCTGGGCGACGAGCTGGAGCGGCGCACGGGCAAGGAGGTGCGCACCACCGTGCTCGGCCACGTGCAGCGCGGCGGCACGCCGACGTCCTTCGACCGGGTGCTGGCCACCCGCTTCGGCCTGCACGCCACGATCGCCGCCCACGAGGGCCGGCACGGTCAGATGGTCGCCCTGCGCGGCACCGAGATCGAGCTGGTGCCGCTGGCCGACGCCGTGGCGAAGCTGAAGACCGTGACGTCGTCCCGGCTGGCCGAGATCGGCGCCTTCACCGGCTGACGCCGCGTCGCCGCCTCGGCGCCGTCGGTGGGCTGGGCGGGCCGCTCCGCTGGGGCGGGTGCAGGCCGCCGATCGGGAGATCGCCCGGCAGACCGCGGCGCGGGCCCGGGCGGTGGCCGAGTTCGCCGCCGACCCGCCTCGGCCGATCGGCCGCCGGGGGAGCGTGGCCCGATGAGCGCCCAGCGGTGGGCGGCGCGCCCGGAGGCGCTGCGGGCGGTGAGTGAGTGGGCGGCGCCGGAGCTGGCGCTCGCTGCTGCCGGTGCACCGGCTGCCGCGGGCGCTGGCCGCCCTGGAGGCCGGCCTGCTGCACGTCGGGCACCTGTGGTGCCTGCTCGAGCACGTCCCGCCGATCGCCGAGGACGCGCTGCGGGCGGCGGTGGAGGCCGAGCTGATCGCCTGGGTCGCCGGGCGGTCGGTGACCACGCCGGCGCAGCCGGGCGACCGGGTGCGCCGCTTGTCGCCACGCACGACGCCCGCGATGCCGCCCGGGAGCTGGCCCGGGCGCTGCGGGAGCGGGGGATCAGCGTGCGGCCGGAGCCGACCGCGGGCATGGCGGCGGGGTTCAGCGGTAGCAGTACGAGTCCGAGGAGGCGTCTCCACCCTGCAGTCGCGTCTGGTGGGGCCGCAGGCCGCGCCAGTCCTCGCCGTGCGGGAAGAAGCGCTCGTCGAGGCTCATGCCGCCGGCCTGCGGATCGGCGTCGATCTTCGCCATCCACGAGCCGACGCCGGACGGGAAGAACTGGTCGTCCCACGCGCCGTAGAGGGAGTTGGTCACGTACACGCGCCGGCCGTCACGGCTGACCTCAACCATCTGCGGACCACCGGCCAGCGGCTCGTCCGGCGCAGCGGGGTGCGGGGTGCGCCGCACGACGCCGCCGAGGTGGACCGAGCCGACCTCCCGGGGTGCGGCGGGGTCGGAGACGTCGAACTGCTTGAGCTCCCCGGTGCCCCAGCAGGAGACGTAGAGCATCCGGTCGTCGACCGACAGGTCGATGTCGGTGACCAGTGGCGGCACCGCGGAGAACGGCTTGAGCGCGGGCGGCAGGTCGTCGGGGTCGGCCGGCTCGGGCGGGATGGTGATGACCTCCTCGGCCCTCCACTCGTCGCCGTCGCGGAACCACCGCCACACCGACGCGGACAGGTCGGCGGTGGATACCACCACGCCGACGAAGCCCCAGGTGGCGTCCGGGTCGTGCGAGGGCCGCAGTTCCAGCACCATCTGGTGCTCCGCCCCGAGGTCCACCGTCTGCCGGTGCCGGCCTTCGGCCAGGTCCCAGAAGTGCAACTGGTGCCCGTACCTGCCGCCGAGGAGGAGCTCGGGCACCAGCCCGTCCTCCACCATGGACGGCGTGCCCCACTCGCTGGAGACGAGCGTGTTCTGGTTGAGGTGCCACCAGGCGTCGTAGGCCAGGTACTGCGGCCCTCGGTCGGTCTCCCACGCCCGCAGGACGTCGAAGGTCGAGTGGTCCAGGAGGGCGATCCCCCCGGGCCCGTCGCCGTCGTTCGCGCCGCCCAGGCAGGTGAGGAAGACGCCGTCCGGCCCGCAGTGGAGCGTGTGCGGCCGGGAGTAGCCGGCCTTCTCTGCCAGTTCCCGGGCCTCGATCGTCTTGTGCAGCGTGGGCCGGCGCGGGTCGGGCTGCGTGTCGAACACGTGGATGTTCGAGCTGCGCAGGCCGGGGAGGAGCAGGTAGCGGCGCTGCAACCCGTCGGAGCCCATGTCGTGGCCCTCGTGCAGCAGGGCGCTGGAGCAGGCGTTCCAGCCGAAGTGGTGCAGCTCGTCCCCGACGGTGGGCAGATCCGCCCAGCCGACGATCTGCCCGTAGGTGGGGGAGTCCGCGTCGGTGTCGACGACGGTGAGCGCGTCGGGCCGCTTCCCGGCCCGGTCGAACGCGACCACGTAGGCCAGCTGTTCGGTGGGTGCGGCGATCGCCTCGGCGGCGCTGCGGTAGAAGGTGGGGTCGGTGCCCGTGGCCGAGCTCATCGCGAGTCCTCCTCGACGGCGAGGGACGACCGACTCTCCCGCCGCCGGCCGTCCGAGGGAAGCCCTGGCACGCGCCCCGGCCCCGACTGGCGGTGCGTGGTCGCAGCCTGCGGTTCCACCATCCGGACCGGTGGCGGGCCCGGGTCAGCAGCCGGTGGGAGGCGTGCAGGACGACGTCGTCCAGCGCGACGGCCGGCCACGGCGACGGGCGGTGCTCAGGGGTCCTCCTCCCCGACCTGCCGGGGGCCCGGGCGGGTCGGTAGCGTCCGTCTCCCGGCGGAGGGAGACACCGGTGCCCGAGAGCACGATCCCCGGCGCGGTGAGCGCCCCGCACCTGCGCGCCCACCTGGCCGTGCCTCCGGTGGGGGAGGGTCCGTGGCCGGGTGTGGTGGTCGTCCACGAGGCGTTCGGGCTCACCGACGACGTCCGGGCGCACGCCGACCGGCTGGCCGCTGCGGGGTACCTGGCCGTGGCCCCGGACCTCTTCACCGCCGGCGGGCTGCGCTGTCTCAAGCGCACGTTCGGCGACCTCCTCCGGCAGGACGGCGCGGCGTTCGGTGACCTCGAGGCCGCCCGCCAGTGGCTGGCCGACCGGCCGGACTGCACCGGCCGGGTGGGGATCGTCGGCTTCTGCATGGGCGGGGGCTTCGCGCTGCTGGCCGCCACCCGCGGCTTCGACGTCTCCGCGCCCAACTACGGGATGCTGCCGAAGGACGCCGACGAGGTGCTCGCCGGCGCCTGCCCGGTGGTCGCCAGCTTCGGCCGGCGGGACCGGGCGCTGCGCGGGGCGGCCGAGCGCTTGGAGGGGATCCTCACCCGGCACGGCGTCCCGCACGACGTCCACGAGTACCCCGACGCCGGGCACTCGTTCCTCAACCGGCACAACGTGGGCCCGTTCGCCGTCCTGGAGCGGGTCGCCGGCTTCAGCTACCACCACCCGTCGGCCGAGGACGCCTGGGCGCGCATCCTCCGCTTCCTCGACACCCACCTTCGCCGCTGAGTCCTCGGGTGTCGCTCGCGCCCGGAGTGGCAGGACCGGGACGCGTCCAGCCAGGGGCGGATGCGTGGCCGGCCGAGCCGGTCCCCGCCTCCTCAGGAGCCTCGTGCCACTCCCCGCCCCTCGCAGCGTCTGGACCGACATCCCCGACGCCGGACGTGTACACGCACGGGCGTGGGACGGGACCGCCGAGGGCGGTGGCGTGCCGGTCGTCCTCCTGCACGGCCTCGGCCTGTCCAGCCGCCACCTGGTCCCGCTGGGGGCCCGGCTGGCCCGGCTCGGCCACCGCGTGCTCGTCCCGGACCTCCCCGGCTTCGGCCGGTCGCCCGTCCGGCCGGCCGCCGGTGGCCCGCCGGCCCTGACGTGCGCCGCCAGACCGAGGACCTGCTGGCCTGGCTCGACGCATGCGGCGTCGGCCGCGCGGTCTCCTTCGGCAACACCGTCGGCGTCCAGGTGGCCGTGGAGCTGGCCGTGCGGGCTCCGGAACGGGTACAGCGGCTGGTCCTGTCCGGCCCGACGCCCGACCCCGCGTACCGGAGGCCGTGGAAGCAGACCCACCGGTGGTGCGCA
Organism: Geodermatophilus sp. SYSU D00697; assembly: GCF_054050175.1. NCBI lineage: Bacteria > Bacillati > Actinomycetota > Actinomycetes > Geodermatophilales > Geodermatophilaceae > Geodermatophilus > Geodermatophilus sp. SYSU D00697. The sequence continues at coordinate 29,481 of NZ_JBJGYV010000007.1, read as the reverse complement.
ACATGGCCTTCGAGGTGCCCTCGCTACAGCCGCTGTTCCAGATCGAGTACCTGTCGACCGGCATCGCGCGGATGGTGCAGCAACTGGTGTGCACCGTGGACGACCCGATCGAGGCCCGGCTGCGCCCACGTCGGCGTCCCACGCTGCCCCGGACGCGCGGGCTCCTGGCGGCCTTCGGGGCGTTCGGGGTCGCCGACGCGCTGCTCACCGACCACCCGGGTGGCGTCCTGCGCAGGATCCCGCTGCCGGTCCACCTCGACCTCGAGGCCTCGGGCGGGCTGCAGCTGCTCGCCGCCGCCCTGACCGTGCTGCGCGGGGAGCCGACGGCGCAGCCGTGGGCCGTGCCGCGCATGGCGTGGCCGAGGTCGCCCGCGCAGCCGGCACGCGACCACCGGCGGGCCCCGCCCGGCTCGTCCCCGTCACGGTCTGACGCGGGGCAGCCGACGCCCTCACGCCGTCGGCGGGGCTCCCTCCACCGGCTCGTCGCTGCCCGCACAGGCGAGGCACACGAGGACCGGGGCGCCGAGCACCAGCACCAGGCCCAGGACGCCGACCGCACGGACCCCGAGCACCGCGAACGCGGCGCCGGCGAGGACGGCGCACCCGGCCAGCCCGGCGAGCCACCGGACGGGGTGCGGGCGGGCCAGGGCACCGAAGGAGCGGCTCAGCTCCGGGTCGTCGCGCTCCAGTGCGTCGCGGAGGTCTGCCAGGGCCTCCCGCTCGCGCCGCCGGCGCTCCTCGGCGTCCGGGCCCTCGACACGGCGTGGGCCGGTCGTGCCGGCGGCCCGGAGGAGGTGCTGCCGGGACCCGGGGGCGGTGCCCCCCGACCGGGTGGAGAGGCGTGCGGTACGCCGCCCGGAGGTCACGGGAACCGGCTCAGGTCGGGTCGGGGTCGCGCGAGCCCTGGCGTTCGCCGCCGCTGAGCCCCACCTCGCTGACGCCGGCGTAGGGCTCGTGCCGGCCGCCGACGTGCTTCTCCCGCTCCAGGCGGTCGATGAGGTGCGGGTAGTGCGCCTCGAACGCCGGCCGCTCGGAGCGGATCTTCGGGATCTCGGTGAAGTTGTGCCGCGGCGGGGGCGAGGAGGTCGCCCACTCCAGGGAGTTGCCGTGGCCCCAGGGGTCGTCGCGCAGCGCCAGCGGCCCGTGCCGCCAGGACCGGATGACGTTGTAGAGGAACGGCACGATCGAGGCACCGAGCACGAACGAGAAGATCGTCGAGATCGTGTTCAGCGTGGTCCAGCCGTCGGTGGGCAGGTAGTTGACGTACCGGCGCGGCATGCCCACGTTGCCCAGCCAGTGCTGGAGGAGGAACGTGCCGTGGAAGCCGATGAACGTCATCCAGAACTGCAGCTTCCCGAGCCGCTCGTCGAGCATCCGGCCGCACATCTTCGGGAACCAGAAGGCGATGCCGGCGTTGGCCGCGAACACGACGGTGCCGAACACGACGTAGTGGAAGTGCGCGACGACGAAGTAGCTGTCGTTGAGGTGGAAGTCCAGCGGTGGGGACGCCAGCAGGACGCCGGTCAGCCCGCCGAGCAGGAAGGTGACCAGGAAGCCGACCGACCACAGCATCGGCGTCTCGAAGGTCAGCTGCCCCCGCCACATGGTGCCGATCCAGTTGAAGAACTTGATGCCGGTCGGCACGGCGATCAGATAGGTCAGGAACGAGAAGAACGGCAGCAGCACCGCGCCGGTGGCGAACATGTGGTGCGCCCACACCGACAGGGACAGCGCCCCGATCGCGATGGTCGCGAAGACCATGCCCTTGTAGCCGAACAGCGGCTTGCGACTGAAGACCGGGATGATCTCGGTGACGATGCCGAAGAACGGCAGCGCGATGATGTAGACCTCGGGGTGGCCGAAGAACCAGAACAGGTGCTGCCACAGCATCGGCCCCCCGTTCTCCTCCGTGTACACCAGCGCCCCGAGTTGCCGGTCGGCCAGCAGGGCGAACAGCGCCGCGGTGAGGATCGGGAAGGCGAAGAGCACGAGGATGCTGGTGACCAGCGTGTTCCAGACGAAGATCGGCATCCGGAACATGGTCATCCCGGGCGCGCGGAGGCAGACGATCGTGGTCATGAAGTTGACCGCGCCCAGGATGGTGCCCAGGCCGGAGACGGCCAGGCCGGCGATCCACAGGTTCGCCCCGGCGCCGGGGCTGTTGGTGACGTCGGACAGCGGGGTGTAGGCGTACCAGCCGAAGTCGGCCGCCCCGCCCGGGGTGGCGAAGCCCGCCACGGCGATGGTGCTGCCGAACAGGAACAGCCAGTAGGAGAAGGCGTTCAGCCGGGGGAACGCGACGTCGGGAGCACCGATCTGCAGCGGCATGATCAGGTTGCCGAACGCGAAGAACAGCGGCGTGGCGAAGAACAGCAGCATCACCGTGCCGTGCATGGTGACCAGCTGGTTGTACTGCTCGGGCGAGAGGTACTGCAGCCCCGGCCGGCCCAGCTCGCCGCGCATCAGCATCGCCATGAAGCCGCCGATGATGAACCACACGAACGACGTGACCAGGTACATCAGGCCGATCGTCTTGTGGTCGGTGGTCCTCAGCAGGTTCGACAGCCGGGAGCCCTTCGCCGCCGGCGGCAGGTCGCTGGGCCGGCTGACGATCGGCCGTGGCGCGATGGCCGTCACGAGGTCACACCCCGACGACGGTCGGGCCGCGCCCAGCGCGGGCTCGGAGTGCTGGGGGAGTGGCTCATGGGCGCGTCCCTGCAGGAGGCCGCCGACCGCGGCGGGGAGAGCTCGGAGACTGTGAGCGGACCCATCATGGCCTACCTCGGGGGGATGTGACACCTGAGCCCGGCGTGGTCGCCGAACTCGGTGACGAGGGTGTTTCGGAAGAGTCCGGGCGGGGCAGGGGCAATCGACCCGGCCCGGTGCAAACCGCCGCCACGAGTCGGAGGACCGCTCGCGCGCGAACCCCGCGCGGCGCAGCCGACCGTCCGTGGCGCCTCGGAGCCACGGGCCGCCTCCCCCGAGGGATGACCCCCATGCCCGCCGGTCTTCTCCTGACGACACCCCGCCCCCCGCGGCGCCCGGCCCGGGCGGGTGGGTCGTGGTGATGCGACCCGCGGTCCGCCGCCGGCCGCCCGGCGGGGTCCCGGCGCCGCTGACCGGCCACTCCTGGCAACCGCCGTCGGAGCACCAGCTGCGCGGCATGCGGCCCGGCGTCGCCCTCGACCTGGGCTGGGGTCGGCTGGTCTTCGGCCAGACGTTCCCGGACCTGCACGGCATCGTGGACGTGCTCCGGCACGAGGGTGCCGGCCGCCGGGACGTCTGCCTCTACCCGCGGGACCCCCAGGTGCTGGTCGGGCTGGCTCCCGACGAGCTGTTCATCGACCCCAGCTACACGTTCCGGCTGGACCTGCACCGCTACCGGCCCCGCCGGGACCTCATCGAGGGCGTGTTCGTCCGGACGGTGACCTGTCCGGCCGACGTCACGGAGATGGAGCGGATCCACCGCACGGCCGGCATGGTGCCCGGCGACCGGGCGACCGTCTGGCGGAACCAGCACGGCCGCACGGTCACCCACCTGGTCGCCGAGGACCGGCGCAGCGGACGGGTCGTCGGCACGGTGACCGGGGTGGACCACGTCCTCGCCTTCGGCGACCCGGAGGGCGGCAGCAGCCTGTGGTGCCTGGCGGTGGATCCGCAGAGCGCCCCACCGGGCACCGGTGAGGCCCTGGTGCGGGTGCTGGCCGAACGCTTCGACGCCCGCGGCCGGGCCTACCTGGACCTGTCGGTCCTGCACGACAACGCCGCGGCCATCGCCCTCTACCGCAAGCTCGGCTTCCGGCAGGTGTCGGCGGTCGCCGTCAAGCGGAAGAACTCGATCAACGCGCCGCTGTTCGTGGCCGGCCCGCCCGGTCTCGACGCGCTCAACCCCTACGCCCGGATCCTCGCGGACGAGGCGCTGCGCCGCGGCATCCGCGTGGAGGTCACCGATGCCGCCTTCGGGGAGATGCGGCTGTCCCTCGGCGGGCGCAGCCTGCTGACCCGCGAGAGCCTCTCGGAGCTGACGACGGCGGTGGCGATGAGCCGCTGCGACGACAAGCGGGTGACCCGGCGGGTCGTGGAGTGCGCCGGCGTCCGGGTGGCGCTGGCTGCGGAGGCGACCTGCGGGGACCTCACCGCCGCGCTGGCCCTGCTCGGCCGGGTCGGGGTGGTGGTCGTCAAGCCGGCCCGCGGCGAGCAGGGGAAGGGCATCACCGTCGGCGTGACCGACCCGGCCGGGCTGGAGCGGGCGGTCGGCCTGGCCCTGCGGCACTGCCCGGACGTGGTGGTCGAGGAGCTGGTGCCGGGGGAGGACCTGCGGGTGGTCGTCATCGACCACGAGGTGGTCGCTGCCGCCGTCCGCCGTCCGGCCGAGGTCGTGGGGGACGGGCACTCCGACGTCGCGGCGCTGATCCGCGAGACCAGCCGCCGCCGCGAGCGGGCCACCGGCGGGGAGTCGCGCATCCCGCTCGACGAGGTCACCGAGGAGGTCGTGGCCGCGGCCGGGTACGCGATGGACGACGTCCCGCCCACCGGCGAGCGGGTCCGCGTGCGCCGGACGGCGAACCTGCACACCGGCGGGACGATCGAGGACGTGACCGCGCGGCTGCACCCGGAGATCGCCCAGGCGGCCGTGCGGGCCAGCCGGGCGATCGGCATCCCGGTCACGGGGCTGGACTTCATGGTCCCGGACCTCGACGGGCCCGAGCACGTGTTCATCGAGGCCAACGAACGCCCGGGGCTGGCCAACCACGAGCCGCAGCCGACCGCGCAGCGCTTCGTCGACCTGCTGTTCCCGGAGACCCGCCGCAGGTAGCGGCGGTCCTACCGGGGGACGACGGCGGCCTGGCGCAGCCGGCGGTGCGCGGCCATCCGGACCGGCGCGTCGGCGGTGCCGTAGCCGTCGTAGGCGCCCAGCCGCTGCACCACCTCGACGAACACGCGGTCGCCGAGCACCTCGGTGGCCAGGTGCAGGTACCTGCCGTGCGGGTCCTCCTCGTAGAACAGCCCGTGCTCGCGGATCGCGGCCAGCAGGTCCGCGGGCAGGTCGAGCCGCGCCTCGAGGTCGTCGGCGTAGTTCGCCGGCACCGGCAGCAGCGGCGCGCCGGCCGCCCGCAGGGCGCGGGCGGTGGCGACGATGTCGTCGGTCGCGAAGGCGACGTACTGGGGCTCGGGGACGCCCGGCGCCCACCCGCCGCGGCGCAGCGCCGAGACCGACAGCGCCAGCCGCACCGCCCGGTCCGGGCCGGCGACCGCCCGCGTGCGCACCAGGCCGAAGGGAGCCGCCAGCTCGGTGACCTCCTGCGGCTCCAGGCCCAGCACCGCCCGGTAGAACAGCCCGGCCTCGTCGAAGGCGTCGAAGGGCTGGGTGAGGCCGACGTGGTCCACCCGGGTCAGGCCGGTGCCCGCGCCGGCGGTCGCGCCGGTGGCCAGGAAGTCCGCCGGCCAGCCGTCGGGCCCGGTCCGGGTGAAGAAGACCTGCGTGCCGTCGGGAGCGGCGACCGCGGACAGCTCGGCCTCCGCCGCACCCCGGGAGCGCGGCAGGACCGGAGCGCTCATGGCCTCGGCCCGCGCCGCCGACCGCCCGGGGTCCTCGCTCTCCAGGCCCAGGGCCGCGACCGCGGCGACGCCGGTGGCCGGCGGGCGGACGACGTCGGCCCGGGTGTCGAAGGCGTTGAGCAGCACCCGCGCCTCGCCCTGCTCCCACAGCTGCACCGGCTTCGAGCGGTGCTGGCCGGTGTGGGTGAACCCGAGCGCGCCGAGCACCGCCGCCACCTGCGGCCCGGAGACGGCGTCGACCGCGAGCTCGGTGAACGACCACCCGGAGAGCGCGGGCGCGGGTGGCGGCGTGGGCAGGTCCGTCCGCGGGGAGCGGAGGGCGAGCGCCTCCTCCAGCCACTGCAGCGACCGCATGGCGTCCACCGCCGTCCGGGCGGGGTCGGCCTGCCGGTAGACGTCGTTGAAGACCTCCAGCGACAGCGGCCCGGCGTAGCCGGCGGTCAGCACGCACCCGAGGAAGGCCGGCAGGTCGAATGCGCCCTGGCCGGGGAAGAGCCGGTGGTGGCGGCTCCACTGGAGGACGTCCATCCGCAGCTGCGGAGCGTCGGCCAGCTGGAGGAAGAGCAGCTTCTCGGCCGGCACGTCGAGGAAGCCGGCCGGGTCCCCGCCCCGCGACAGCACGTGGAAGCTGTCCAGGCACAGCCCGAGGGCGGGGGAGTCTGCCCGGCGGACGGCGTCCCAGGACGCCTCCCACGTGGACACGTGCGTGCCCCAGGCCAGGGCCTCGTAGGCGATCCGCACGCCGCGCTCGCCGGCGCGGGCCGCCGCGGTGGCCAGCTGCTCGGCGAGCGCGTCGGGGTCGGCGACGGCGTCCGGGGCGACCGAGGAGCAGACCAGCACGGTGTCGACGCCCAGGGCGGCCATGACGTCGAGCTTGCGGTCCAGCCGCCGCAGGTTGCGGGCGAAGCGGCCCGGGTCGGTGGAGTCCAGGTCCCGGAAGGGCTGGTACAGGTCGATCGACAGGCCCAGGTCGGCACAGCGCGCGGCCAGCTCCGCGGGGGACCAGGGGGCGGCGACGAGGTCGGGCTCGAAGACCTCCACGCCGTCGAACCCGGCCGCCGCGGCCGCGCTCAGCTTGTCCTCGAGGGTCCCCGAGAGGCAGACCGTCGCGATCGCGCGGCGCCGCCGTTCAGGCGATGCGGACATCGGGCCCGGAGACCATCGAGGTGAAGTGCGCGAGCATCCGCTCGGCGTCCGGCTCGATGCCGGTGAACAGCCGGAAGGCGTCGACGGCCTGGAAGACGGCCATGCCGCCGCCGTCGAGCACCCGGCAGCCGAGGTCGCGGGCGGTGCGCACCAGCTGCGTCTCCAGCGGGCGGTAGACGATGTCGGCCACCCACAGGTCCGGCCGCAGCAGGCCGGCGTCCAGCGGCAGGCCCGGGTGGGCGGCCATGCCGGTGGGGGTGGCGTGCACCAGCCCGTCGGCGTCGGCCAGCGCGACCGGGAGGGCGGCGAGGTCGCCGCCGGCGGCCCGCGCGGTGCCGAACCGCTCGCACAGGGAGCCGGCCAGCTCCACCGCGCGCTGCGCGTCGACGTCCACGATGGTCAGCCGGGCGGTGCCCAGGGTGAGCAGCGCGTGGGCGACCGCCGCCCCGGCGCCGCCGGCGCCCAGCAGCACCACCCGGTCCAGCGCGGCGTCGGGGAGGCCGCGGTCGAAGGCGCGCGCGAAGCCCGACCAGTCGGTGTTGTGCCCGACCGCCCGGCCCTCGTGCAGGACGACGGTGTTGACCGCGCCCAGGGCCTCGGCGTCGGGCGAGAGCTCGTCGAGGTGCGGCAGGACGAGCTGCTTGCACGGGTGGGTGACGTTGAGGCCGTCGTAACCGGCCAGCCGGGCCGCGGCCAGGACCTCGCCGATCGCGGTGGCGGGCCGGCGCAGCCGGTCGAGGTCCAGCCGGCGGTAGAGGTAGCGGAGCCCGAGCTGGTCGGCCTCCCGCTCGTGCAGGGGCGGGGTCAGCGAGGGGCCGATCCCGGTGCCGACCAGGCCGACGAGGACGCCGGGCCGGTCGGCGTGGGCGGGGAGCGCGGTGGAGGACAGGGGGTCTCCCGGGGCTCGGGCTCCACGGGGGAGCGGTCGGGGCGGGTGTGACCCGCTGCACCGTCGCCCCCGAGTCTGAAACACTCTGCAACCGGTGTCAATGTCAGGGCGTCCTGGCCCCGGCTGCGCCGCCGAGGCGCGTTGACAGTGGATGACACCGGTTGCATAGTCGCGTCGAGCGCCCGGGCCGCCGACCGCGGAGGGCGGTTCCCCCAGTGTCCGAGGAGACGCCCCGTGCCCGAGTCCGCCGACCTGCTCACCGTCGCCCGCCCGGAGCCGGGACCGCTGTCCGAGGGGACCGCCGCCTTCCCCTTCGACCCACCGGTCCGCGGAGCCGGCGGCGAGTTGCGCTGGGACGCGCTGGTCTACTCCTGCGACCCGGGGTACCGGCCGCTGATGCTCGACCTCCGGGTGCCCGCGGAGCGGTCCCCCGAGGGGGCGCCGCTGGTCGTGTGGGTGCACGGCGGCGGCTGGGTGCACGGCTCCCGCCGCCGCCGGGCGCCGAACCTGCACGCCGGGCGGGTGGTGGAGCGGATCGTCGAGGCCGGCTTCGCCGTCGCCGTGGTGGACTACCGGCTGGCCGCGGAGGCGCCCTTCCCCGGCGCCGCGCTGGACGTCCTCGCCGCCGTCCGCTGGCTGCGCGCGCAGGCCGGCGTCTTCGGCCTCGACGGCTCGCGGGTGGCGCTGTGGGGGGAGTCGGCCGGCGCTCACCTGGCCCTGCTCGCGGGGCTGTGCCGGCGCATCGAGGCCGAGCCGCGCACCGGGGAGGCGGTCGAGCAGTCCGAGGAGGTGCAGGCCGTCGTCGACTGGTACGGCCCCTCCGACCTCTCGGCCATGGCCCCGCCGGTCGACGTCGACTCCGAGGAGGTCGGCGCGGGTGGGGACCCCTTCGCGGCCCTGCTGCGCGACACCGCCTGGACCCGCGACGAGCTCTCCCCGGTGCGGTACGTCCGCCCGGACGGGCCGGCGGTCTTCGTCGCCCACGGGGTGGACGACCGGCTGGTGCCCGTCGAGCAGAGCCGCATCCTGGCCGAGGCGCTGGTCGAGGCGCGGGTCGACGCGGAGTACCTCGAGACCGGTGGCGACCACGTCTTCGTCGGCGCCCCCGTCGTCGGCGAGGTGACCGACCGGTCGATCGCCTTCCTGCGCCGCGTGTTCGCCGAGCGGCGGCTCGGCGCCCCGCGGCCGCTGGACCCGCACACCGCCGAGATGGAGGAGCGGATGGCCGCGACCGGCATGTGGCCGCTGCTGGAGGCCCCGCCCGAGGTGGCCCGTGAGCGCGGGAGGGTGATGCGCCGCGACTTCTACCCGCCGCGGCTCTTCCCGGTGGCGTCGGTGACCGACGACGTCCTGCCCGGCCCGGCCGGCGACGTCCGCATCCGCGTGCAGCGCCCGGTCGACCCCACCGACGTCACGGTCCTCTACGTGCACGGCGGCGGCTGGGTGATCGGCGACCTCGACTCCCACCAGGGCAGCGCCGCCCGGATCGCGGCGACCGCCGGGGCGGTCGTCGTCCAGGTGGACTACCGGCTGGCCCCCGAGCACCCGTTCCCCGCCGGCCTCGACGACTGCCGGGCCGCCGCCGAGTGGGTGCTCGAGCACATCGACCGGTTCGGCGGGGACCGCGCCCGGTTCGTGGTGGCCGGGGACAGCGCAGGCGGCAACCTGGCCGCGGTGCTGACCCGGGACCTCGTCGACCGCGGCGTCCCCGTGGCCGGGGTGTTCCTCATCTACCCGGGCACCGACCTGCGCGGCGACGCCAGCGCCGACGTCCGTGCGTCCTACCTCGGGCCGGACGCCGACGCGCTGGCCACCGACCCGCGCGTGTCGCCGATCTGCGCGCCGTCGCTGGCCGGGCTCCCGCCGACGGTGATCGGCATCGGCGCCCACGACTTCCTGCACGACGACACGCTGGTGTACGCGGCCGCCCTGCGGGACGCCGGCGTCCCGGTGGTCCTCCGCGTCTTCCCGACCGTGGACCACGGGTTCTTCAGCTACGGGTCGGTCTCGCCGGCCGCCGACGCCGCCGCGGACCTCATGTGCCGCGACCTGCGGCGGCTGCTGCACGGTTCCACGGCATGATCGGAGGCCGTGGCGCCGCGTGGTGCCGGAGGCCGACCGGGACGGGGAGCAGGGCGTGACGAACATCCGGATGGTGGCGGCGCACGCCGGGGTCTCGCCGTCGACGGTCTCGCGGGCGTTCGCCCGGCCCGAGGTCGTGGCGGAGGAGGCCCGCCGCCGGGTCTTCGCCGCCGCGGCCGAGCTGGGCTACCAGCCCAACCCCGTGGCCCGCAGCCTGGCCATGGGGCGCACCGGGAACCTCGGCGTGATCGTCCCCGACATCGCCAACCCGTTCTTCACCCCGCTCATCAAGGAGGTGCAGCGGGAGGCCCGCCGGGCGGGCCGGTCGCTGTTCGTCGCCGACTCCGACGAGCACGTGCGCCAGGAGCTCGAGGTCGCCCTCGCCATGGCACGCCAGGTCGACGGCCTGGTGCTGGCCTCCTCCCGGCTGCCCGAGGACGACGTGCGCGCCGTCGCCGCGCTGACGCCGGTGGTCACCGTCAGCCGCGTGGTGGACGGCGTCCCCGCGGTGGCGACCCCGGGGGACCAGGGCATCGGCCAGGCGGTCGAGCACCTCGTCGCCCTCGGCCACCGGCGGCTGGCCCACCTGGGCGGGCCCGAGGAGTCCTACGTGACCCCCGAGCGGCACCGGGCCCTGCACACCGCCGCCGGGCGCTGCGGGCTCGAGGTGGTCGACCTCGGGCACTTCCAGCCCCGGTTCGAGCCCGGTGTGCATGCGGCGGACCTGGTGCTGGCCGAGGACGTCACCGCCGTCCTGGCCTACAACGACCAGATCGCCCTCGGCGTGGTCAACCGGCTCACCGAGCGCGGGGTGCGCGTCCCCGAGCAGATGAGCGTCGTCGGCATCGACGACACCTGGATCGCCGCGCTCACCCGTCCGGCGCTGACCTCGGTCCGGGTGCCCGTCGCGCAGGCCGGGGCGGCCGCCGTCCGGATGCTCGCCGAACCCGCGCCGGAGGGTGGCGAGCCGGCCCGGGAGAGCCTGGCCACCGAGCTCATCGTGCGCGCCTCCACCGGCCCCGCCCCGCGCTGACCCGACCTCGAGCGCCCGCTCCCGGCGCAGGGGAGCGGGCGCTCCTGCGTCGTCCCCCGTGCCGGAGACGACGGAGCGGGCGCCCCCGGGTCCCGGGGACGCCCGCTCCGCGGGGGAGGGCGGTCAGGCCGTGGCGGCCGGCTTCGCCTCCCGGGCCTTGGCGCGGCCGAGGTCGTTCAGCGGCACCTTGTGGGTCTCCCGCATGGTCAGCACCGCGATGGTCGCGACGACGGCCGCCGCGCTGGCGAAGATCGCGACCGGCACCCAGTTCTCCAGCGCCGGCCCGGCCAGCGCGGCCGCGATGGACGGCGCGAACCCGCCCAGCGCGAAGCCGAACTGGGTGCCGACGGCGACGCCGGACATCCGCACGCGGGTGTCGAACTGCTCGCTCCACAGCGCGTAGCCCACGCCGCCGTAGGCGCTGTAGGCGACGCCGCCGAGCAGGATGCCGAAGAGGAACACCAGCCCGAGGTTCGCCTGGCTGACCGACCAGATGAACGGCCAGATCAGCACCGCCGGGCCGAGCGCGCCGACGACGAACACGGGCTTGCGGCCGATCCGGTCGCCGATGCGGCCCCACATCGGGATGGCGGCCAGGGCGACGACGTTGGACAGGATGAGCATCCACAGCAGGCTGGTCCGGGAGAGGCCGATCGTGTTGACGCCGTAGGTGAGGCTGTAGATCGACAGGATCGTGCTGATCGTCGAGACCAGCGCGGCGAACACGATCTTGAGCACGTCGGCCGTGTAGTGCCGGAACAGCTGCTTGAGCGGGGTCCGCGGGACCTCCTGCCGCTCCTGCTCCTCCTCGAACGCCGGCGTCTCGTGCAGCGACCGCCGGATCCACCAGGCCACCACCATGACCACGGCGCTGAGCAGGAACGGGATCCGCCAGCCCCACGACAGCAGGGCGTCGGTGGGCAGCGCGGCGATCGGGATGAAGACCGCGGTGGCGAGGATGAGGCCGAACTGGGTGCCGGCCAGCGTGAAGCTGGTGAAGAACGCCCGCCGGTTGGCCGGTGCGTGCTCCAGGGACATCGAGCTGGCGCTGGACTGCTCGCCGGCCACGGCCAGTCCCTGGCAGATCCGGAGGACCAGCAGCAGGATCGGGGCGGCGAAGCCGATCTGTTCGTAGGTCGGCAGCACGCCGATGAGGAAGGTCGCGATGCCCATGCCGAAGAGGGTGATCAGCAGGACCTTCTTGCGGCCCAGCTTGTCCCCCATGTGCCCGAGGACGAACGAGCCGACGGGGCGGGCCACGTAGGCGACACCGAACGTGGCCAGCGAGGCGACGGTGGCGGCGGCCTGGTTCCCCTCGGGGAAGAAGATCTGCGGGAAGACCAGCGCGGCCGCCGTCCCGTAGATGAAGAAGTCGTAGTACTCCAGCGCGCTGCCGATCCAGGCGCTGACCGCGGCCTTGCGGGGGGTCTTGGGCCGGTGCGGCTCGTGCGCGCCGGAGGGCTCGACCAGGACGTCGTGCACGTGGTCCTCCTCGATGCTGGGACGTCGGTGGCGGGTGCCGACCGGAGGCGCCGGGAGCCTGGGAAGCGGGTCCGGAGCCGACCGGGACGACTGTTTCAGAGTCGGTGCAACCGGTTGCAGGAACCGGTTGCAGGAATGGTGCTGCCCGTCACACCGTCCTGTCAAGTGGCGCGGGACACCTCGCCGGCGGCCTCCGTGCGGCCGGGACCGCCCGGCCGCGGTCCCGGAGGTCAGCGGGGTTCGACCGCGACGGCGGGGGTGGTGAGCAGCGCCTTCAGCGCACCCAGCAGCCCCAGGACCGCGACGGCGACGGCGCACCACGCGCCGGGCCCGAGCCGGGCGGGGCTCCACCCGGCACCGGAGAGGACGACGACGACGCCGACGGCCACGGCCTCCGCGACGACCAGTGCCAGCAGGCCCACCAGCCGGTGGGTGCGCGCGCGGCGCAGGAGGGACAGCCCCAGGAGGAAGAGGACGGCCCCGCCCGCCACGACCACGAGTGGTGCCCAGACGTCGCTGCCGGGCAGCTCACCGCTGCCGGTGCCCAGCGTGCCGAACGCCTCCAGGACCGGCACCAGGCCGGCCGTCCCCGCACCCCTCCCCCAGGGCAGCCAGAGGCCCAGGCCCGCGGCGAGGCCGGCGAGCAGGAGGGCGGCGGCACCGACCCGGTCGGCGCGCCGGAGCGCGACCAGCCCGCGGGTGACGTCAGGGGCGCCCGCCCTCGGGCCGGTCGCCGCCGGGGGTGGACGCTCGGCGACGGCGACGCCGCCGGTCCCGCTGTCCGCTGACCGCGCGAGGCCGGGCCCGGCTCCGACCGGAAGCGGCTCGGCCGCCATGTCCTCGGGCGGCTCGGCCGCCATGTCCTCAGGCGGCTCGGCCGGGAACCCCAGGATGGTCGGGCCGGGCCCGGTGTCCGCCGCGGTCGGGGCGGCCCCGGCGTCCTCCGGACCGGGGACCGGCAGCGGGACGGTGGCCCCGTCGTGCGCATCGGACGGCGAGGGGAGCGGGTCAGGACTGCGCGGCGCGGGCGGGCCGGGGCGGGAGGGCGGCTGGGGGGACTCGGCCATCGGTGCCTCCGACGACGCGGGCGCGGGGAGACGCCCGTCACACCGAGGGTAGGGCGGGCGGCAGCCCGCCAGCAGGCCGCGCGGAACGGGACCGAGCGGAAGTCCGGCGCGTCGCACACGACGCGCCGCGTTCCCGGCGGGCGAGGAGGACCGGCCCTCTCTCAGTGCAGCCGCGACCGCCAGTCGGCGGGCACCCGGCCGCGCGGGCCGGGGGCGGGCTGGTCGAGGGGGTGGTGCAGCGGCGGGGCCAGCGCCGGACCGGCGACGACGTCCTCGCGGGTGAAGTCCCAGAACCACCCCTCGCCCGGCTCGAAGCTGCGCACCACCGGGTGGCCCGCGGTGGCCGCGTGCTCCCGGGCGTGGCGGGACGGCGAGGAGTCGCAGCAGCCGACGTGGCCGCACTGCGCGCAGCGGCGGAGGTGGAACCACCAGCCGCTGGTCGCCTCGCACTCCACGCAGCCGGTGCCGCTCGGCGGCACCGACGGGTCGATCCCCGGGGTGGCGGTCATCGCAGCTCCCTCCCGTCCCGACGGCTGGGGTGCCCACCGTAGGCCCGGGAGGGTGTCGCGGGGGAGCTGCGGCGGACTAGCGTGGCGCGCGTCCGCGACCGCCCGCGCCGCGCAGTCGTGACCCGCTCCCCACCCATCCCGGACACCACCACCGGGCCCGGCGTGCCCCGGCGGTGCCGACAGGAGGACGTCATGGGCAGACCGGTCCTGCTCAGCGTGGACGACGACCCCGGGGTGTCCCGCGCCGTCGCCCGCGACCTGAGACGCCGGTACGGCGAGGACTTCCGGGTGCTCCGTGCCGCCTCCGGTGACGAGGCGCTGGAGGCGCTGCGCGAGCTGAAGCTGCGCGGCGACCCGGTGGCGGTGCTGCTGGCCGACTACCGGATGCCGGGGATGAACGGCATCGAGTTCCTCGAGCGCGCCATGGACCTGTTCCCCCGTGCCCGCCGGGCGCTGCTGACCGCCTACGCCGACACCGACGCCGCGATCTCGGCGATCAACCTCGTCGACGTCGACGCCTACCTGCTCAAGCCGTGGGACCCGCCGGAGGAGAAGCTCTACCCGGTGGTCGACGGCATGATCGACGCCTGGCGGGCCGCCCCGGACACGGGCTTCGAGGGGGTCAAGCTGGTCGGCCACCGCTGGTCGGCGCCGTCCTTCCGGGCCCGGGACTTCCTGGCCCGCAACGCCGTGCCCTACCGCTGGTACAGCGCCGACGAGCCCGAGGGGCAGCGGATCCTGGCCGCCGCCGGCGCGGGGATGGACGACGTCCCGCTGGTGGTCACCTCCGACGCGCAGGTCCTCCGGCACCCGAGCGAGGCCGAGCTGGCGGGGGTCGCCGGCCTGGACACCGAGCCGCGCGAGGACTTCTACGACCTGGTCGTCGTCGGCGGGGGCCCGGCCGGCCTCGGGGCCGCGGTGTACGGGGCCTCGGAGGGGCTGCGCACCGTCCTGGTCGAGCGCGAGGCCACCGGCGGGCAGGCGGGGCAGAGCAGTCGGATCGAGAACTACCTCGGCTTCCCGGACGGCGTCTCCGGCGGGCAGCTGGCCGACCGCGCCCGGCGGCAGGCGGTGAAGTTCGGCGCCGAGCTGCTGATGGCCCGCGACGTGGTGGCCCTCGAGGCGCACGGGCCCAAGCGGGTGGTGCGGCTCGACGACGGGCGGGCGGTCGCCGCGCACGCCGTCGTCCTCGCCACCGGCGTCTCCTACCGCAGCCTCGGCGTGACCGGCGTCGACGACCTCACCGGCCGCGGCGTGTACTACGGGTCGGCGATGACCGAGGCCGCCGAGTGCGCCGACCGGGACGTGTTCATCGTCGGCGGTGCCAACTCCGCCGGCCAGGCCGCGGTGTTCTTCTCCCGGTATGCGCGCTCGGTCTGCCTGCTGGTGCGCGGGCCGTCCCTGGAGGCCTCCATGTCGGCCTACCTCATCGAGCAGGTCGCCGGGATCCCCGCGATCAGCGTGCGCACCTGCACCACCGTGGACGCCGCTCACGGCGACGGGCACCTGGAGGCCATCACGGTCCGCGACGCGCGCGACGGCGGGACCGAGACGCTGCCGGCCAGCCACCTGTTCGTCTTCATCGGCGGCGCACCGCGCACGGGTTGGCTCGACGGCGCCGTCCGGCGCGACGACCGCGGGTTCATCCCGACCGGGCCGGCGCTGGTGCAGGACGGGCACCGCCCGCCGGGCTGGTCGCTGGACCGCGACCCCTACCTGCTCGAGTCCAGCCTGCCCGGCGTGTTCGTCGCCGGGGACGTGCGGTCGGACTCGGTGAAGCGGGTCGCCTCCGCCGTGGGGGAGGGCGCCATGGCGGTCACGCTCGTGCACCGGTACCTGGGGGAGAGATGACCGAGCTCGCGAGGTCATCCGGAGGCACGGCCCCCCTGGACACGGCTCCGACGAGCGCCGGCGAGGAGGAGACGTGACCGCCGCGGCGAGCCGGCTCTCGCCGGCCGAGCTGCGCGAGCTGTTCCTCTTCGCCGACCTCGACGACGAGCAGCTGGCGTGGGTGGCCGAGCACGGCGACGTGGTCGAGTGCCCGGCCGGCTCGGACGTGTCGGTGGAGGGCGAGCCGGCGACGTGCTTCTACGTCCTCCTGGACGGCGAGATGAGCATGGTCCGGTTCGTCGGCGGGGGCGAGGTCGAGACCATCCGGACCTCCCAGCGCGGCGTCTACTCCGGTGCGGTGCAGTTCTACATCGGCGAGCGGATCGCCCAGACCTACCCGGGCACGGTGCGGGCGGTCACCGACTGCCGGTTCCTCGCGCTGCCCGCCGCCGAGTTCGAGGCGGTCTTCCGGCGCTGGTACCCGATGGCGGTGCACCTGCTGGAGGGGCTGTTCTTCGGGCAGCGCAACATCGCCGAGCTGGTCAGCCAGCGGGAGCGGCTGCTCGCCCTCGGCAAGCTCTCCGCCGGCCTCACCCACGAGCTGAACAACCCGGCCGCGGCGGCTTCGCGGGCGGCCGCCTCGCTGCGCGAGCGCTTCGCCGGCATGCGGCACAAGCTGGCCCTGCTCTCCACCGGCAAGCTCGACGCGTCGGTGCTGCGTGCGCTCACCGACCTGCAGGAGGAGCTCGTCGCCCGGGTGGGCAGCGCCGCCGAGGTGAGCGCCCTGGAGCGCGCCGACAGGGAGGACGAGCTCGGCGACTGGCTCGACGAGCACGGGATCGGCGGGGCGTGGGAGCTGGCCGGCGTGTTCGTGCCGGCGGGGCTCGGGCCGGACGACCTCGACCGGGTGGCCGCCGCCGTCGAGCCCCCGGCGCTGGAGGCGGCGCTGCGCTGGCTGGCCTACACGGTGGAGACCGAGACCCTGATCGGCGAGATCGCCGACAGCACCAGCCGCATCTCCGCGCTGGTCGACGCCGCCAAGCAGTACTCGCAGCTCGACCGCGCGCCGCACCAGCCCACCGACCTGCACGCCGGTCTGGACGCCACGCTGGTGATGCTCAGCGCCAAGATCCCGCCGGGGGTCACCGTCGTGAAGGACTACGACCGGTCGCTGCCGGCGGTCCCCGCCTACGCCGGCGAGCTCAACCAGGTGTGGACCAACCTGGTCGTCAACGCCCTCGACGCCATGGCGGGGGAGGGGACGCTCACCCTGCGCACGGCCCGGGACGGCGACTGCGCCGTGGTCGAGGTCGCCGACACCGGCCCGGGCATCCCCGAGGACCTGCGCCGCCGGGTGTTCGAGCCCTTCTTCACGACCAAGCCGGTGGGGCAGGGCACGGGCCTGGGCCTGGACGTGTCCTGGCGGATCGTCGTGAACCGGCACGGCGGCGACCTGCGGGTGCAGTCTCGGCCCGGCGACACCCGGTTCCAGGCGCTGCTGCCGCTGGTGGAGGCCCCCCGCGGCTGAGGCCCGGCCCCGGCCCACGCGACCTACCGCCGCGATCATGGACCTCGGGATCGGACACGCCGTCGTCCCCGGGTGTGTTGCCACCCGAGATTCATGATCGTCGGGAGGCAGGGGATCGGGCGGTAGGACCGTTCTCGCGGAGCCGGCCAGGGCCGAGGGGCCCTCCCGGCAGCACCGGCCGCGACGACGCAGAATCGAGGGCGGAGGGCGAGCGACCGACCCGCCTCCGCCCTTCCCCGGAGGCGCCCGCGTGACCACCCAGCCTGCTGCCCGCTCCGGCGCTCCGGCCGCCGACCCCGACGGCTACCAGCCGGACCCGCGGCGCTGGCGGGCCCTGTGGGTGACGCTCGTGGTGGGTTTCATGAGCCTGCTCGACGTCAGCATCGTGTCGGTCGCGCTGCCGTCGCTGCAGCGCGACCTCGGCGCGTCGCCGGCCACCGTGCAGTGGGTCGTCTCGGGGTACGCGCTGACCTTCGCGCTGGCGCTGGTCCCGGCGGGGCGGCTCGGTGACGCACTCGGCCGGCGGCGGCTGTTCCTCGTCGGGCTGTCGCTGTTCGTCGTGTGCAGCGCCGCGGCCGGAGCGGCGCCCACGGTCGGGCTGCTGGTCGCCGCCCGGCTCGCCCAGGGGCTGGCCGCGGGGTGCCTGGCCCCGCAGAACTCGGGGCTGATCCAGCAGCTGTTCCGCGGAGCCGAGCGCGGCCGGGCGTTCGGACTGTTCGGGGCCACGGTGGGCATCTCGACGGCGGTCGGCCCCGTCGTGGGCGGGCTGATCCTGGCGCTGGCCTCGGGCCCGGGCGGCTGGCGGTGGATCTTCTACGTCAACGTGCCGATCGGCGTGGTGGCGTTCGTGCTGGCCTGGCGGCTGCTGCCCCGCGGTGGGACCGGACGGCGCGGCGGCATCGACGTCGGCGGCGTCCTGCTGCTCGGCGTCGGGGCGCTGGCCGTCCTGCTGCCGCTGGTGCAGGCGGAGGCCGGCGGGCTGGCCCGGCTGTGGTGGTTGTTCCCGGCCGGTGCCGCGGTGCTGGCCGGCTTCGTGGCCTGGGAGCGGCGGGTCGTTGCGCGCGGCGGGGAGCCGGTCTTCGACCCGCGCCTGGTCACGCAGACCCGCGGCTACGCCATCGGCGCGGCCCTGGCCACCGTCTACTTCGTCGGGTTCAGCGGCATCTGGCTGGTCTTCGCCCTGTTCTTCCAGCTCGGCCTGGACTACACCCCGCTGCAGTCGGGCCTGGCGGTGACCCCGTTCGCCCTCGGTGCCGCGGTCTCGGCGGTGGTCGCCGGTCGGCTGGTCGAGCGGTACGGCCGCGCGATCACGGTGGTCGGGCTGGCCCTGGTGATCACCGGCCTGGTGTCCGTGGCGATCGTGCTGCTCACCGTCCCGTCGAGCGCGGCCGGGTGGGCCACCGCGCCGGCGCTGCTCGTCGGCGGGATCGGTGGTGGCTGCGTGATCTCCCCGAACATCACCATGACCCTGCGCGACGTCCCGGTCCGGATGGCCGGCGCCGCCGGCGGCGGGCTGCAGACCGCCCAGCGCTTCGGCGCGGCCATCGGCACCGCGGCCCTGCCGGGACTGTTCTACGTCGTCCTCGGCGCCACCGGCGAGGACTACCCGACCGCGGCGGCCGCGGGGCTCGCGGTGGCCGTGGTCGGGGTCGGCGCCGCCCTCGTGCTCGGGGTGGTCGACCTGCGCGGCAACCGCCGGCGGGACGCCGCCGAGGCGGCCGAGCGCGACGACGCCGACCGCGAGCACGCCGACCACCGGGGCCACGCCCACCCCTGAGCCGAGGGGTCAGCCGCCCCAGATGTCCTCCACCAGGCGGTCGGCGGCGCGCAGCCCGGCGAGCCAGGCCTGCGCGTCGGCCTCGCCGGTCCCGGTCCGCTCCCGGAAGACCCGCACCAGCGCGCTGCGGACCCCGGGGGCGATGGTCGCGGCGTTGCCGCAGACCAGGACGACGGCGCCCTGCTGGAGCAGGTCCCACACCTCGTCGGCGCAGTCGAGGACCGCGTCCTGCACGTAGCGGCAGGGCCGGCCGTCGTCCCGGGAGAAGGCGTTCTCCACCCGGACCAGGCCGCGCCGCTGGAAGTCGAGCAGCTCGTCGGCGTAGAGCAGGTCCGAGCCGGGCTCGCGGCAGCCGAAGACCAGCAGCGACCGCGCCACCGGGGCGCCCTGGTCGCGCTGGGCCGCCCGTTCCTGGAGGAAGCCGCGGAAGGGGGCCAGCCCCGTCCCGGCGGCCACCATGAGCATCGGCACCTGCGGCTCCGGCGGCCGGAACGGGATCGTCGGCTCGCGCACGAAGACGAACACCGTCCCGTTCACCGGCAGCTGCGCGAGGTGGCCCGAGGCGACCCCGGTGAAGGTCCCCCCGCCGGAGCGGGCGGGGCCGTGCACCACGCCCGCGGTGATGCTGCAGACGTCGGGGCTGGTCAGCGGCGAGGAGGAGATGGAGTAGAAGCGCGGCCGCAGCGGCGGCAGCAGATCGAGGTACTCCTCGAAGGGCAGCGCGCAGGCCGGGTGGGCCTCGAGCAGGTCGATCACCGACCGGTTGGGGGCGTGGACCTGTTCCCGGTACCACTCGTCGTCCGCGGCGAGCCGCTCGAGCGCCGCCCGCTGCGCCGGGTCGGCGGTGTGGCGGGCGAGGACCTCGATGTCGTCCCGGGTGGCGACGTCCTGCAGCTCCACGCAGCTGCCGAGCACTCCGAGCACGGGCGCGGGCTCGTCGATGGGCAGGTGGGTGTGCGATCCGGAGGTGGGGATGATCGTGACGTACTGCCCGGCGTCCAGGCCGAAGTGGCCCATGACCCGGCGGAGCAGCTCGGCGCTGTTGCGCGGCAGCACCCCGAGGTGGTCGCCGGCGCGGTAGTGCTGGTCCTCGGGCAGGGCCACCTCGATGTGCCGGGTGGACCGCCCGGGCGCCCCGTACGGGCCGGCGCCGAGCAGCTCCCGGTTGGCCAGCACCCGGGCCGGGCGCGCCCGGTAGGAGAGGACCACCGGGTTGGTGAGCTGCCGGTTGGTCAGCGTGATCGACAGCCGCGGGCCGGCGGGTGCGGGAGTGGCGACGTCGTCCGGCAGGTCCAGCGCGGTGGCGAGGGTCGGCCAGAGGTCGCCGTGCCACGTGCGGTACTCCGCGTCGAAGTCCCCGGCCGCGTTGCCCTCACCGCGGGCGTGCGCCCGCTCGCCGCCGTGGGCCGCCAGTTCCCGGTCCAGCAGGGTGGGCACCGCCTGGTAGGTGCTGGCCCACTCGGTGTTGCCGCAGCCGAACACGGTGTAGGTCACGCCCGCGGCCGCACCGGGCGGCGCCGAGCTGATCCAGCGGCAGAACGCGGCGGCGTTGTCCGGCGGCGTCCCGTTGTAGGAGGAGCAGACCACGAGCAGGGCTCCGCCCGCGGGCAGGTCGTCGACGTGGTCGTCGAGGGCCCCCAGCGTCACGTCGAAGCCGCGCTCGGTCCCCTCCTGGGCCAGCTTCGTGGCGATCGCCTCGGCGGTGCCGAGGTTGGAGCCGAACAGCACCGTCAGCTTCGTGCCGTGCCGCGAGACCGGGGGCATCGGTGCGACCTGCGGGGCGGCGGTCCGGGCGGCGGGCTCCGGTCCGGTCCGTTGGACCGGGATGCCGAGGGGGACGTCCACCCGCGGCAGCACCTGCAGGTGGAAGTCGTCGGGCTTGATCGTGAGGGTGGTCTTGGTGCGCAGCTGGTAGCCGCGGCTGTCGACCAGGTCGAAGCGCTGCAGCAGCAGGCCGAGCACGAGGGCGGCCTCCTGCAGGGCGAACTGGCGCCCGATGCAGGCCCGCTGCCCGGTGCCGAAGGGCTTGTAGGCGTGCGGCGGGAGCGCGGCCAGCCGTTCGGGGGCCACGTGGTCGGGGTCGAACTGCGCGGCATCGGGACCCCACACCGAGGTGGCGCGGTGCAGCGCCGGCGTGAGCACGGTGATCGGGGTGTGCGCGGGGATCGCGTAGCGGCCGCCGACCACGGTGTCCTCGAACGGCGCGCGGGTGAAGCCCGGCGCGGTCGGCCAGAGCCGCAGCGACTCGTCGAGAACCTGCCGGACGTAGCGCAGCCGCTGCACCTGCTCGAACGTGGGGGACGCCGCGCGGCCGAGCACGGTGTCGACCTCCGCGCGGGCCCGGTCGAGGAAGCGCGGGTTGGCGACCAGGTAGTACAGCGCGAACGACAGCAGCCCGGAGGTCGTCTCGTGCCCGGCGATGAGGAAGGTGATGCACTGCGCCCGGATGTTGCGGTCGGGCAGCCGCTCGCCGTCCCTGTCCACCCCGGTCAGCATCCGGCCGAGCAGGTCGGTGGTGTCCGCGGCGTCCCCCTGTGCCCGGCGTTCGGCGATGAGCCGGTCGACCAGGCCGTTCATGAACGCCTGGTCCTCGTCGAGCTGTCGCTGGGCCCGGACCTTCAGCCGGGTCTGGATCGGCAGCTGCCGGGCGCGGGCCTGGGACTCGCTCAGCGTGCGGATCATCGCGTCGACGAACGGGTGCGGGGTCTCCCGGTAGAAGGAGTTGAACCGGTAGCCGAAGCCGCACAGCGCGATGGTGTCGAGGGTCAGCCGGGTCATGTCGGCCGGGACGTCGACCTCCTCTCCCGGGTTGAGCCGCGACCACTTCTCCACCAGCTGCTCGGCGATGTCGAGCATCTTCGGCAGGTAGTCGCGCATCGCCTGCAGGCTGAACGGGCTCATCAGGATCTCGTGCGCCCGGTGCCACAGCGGGTCCTCGGTGTCGGACGTGAACAGCCCGTTGTCGAGGGCGTCCTTCTTCAGGTTGGCCAGCCCGCCGCCGACCAGCTTGTCGAACCGGGCGTCGTCGCAGACCTCCGCGACCAGCTCCGGCCCCGACACGATCAGCCGCGTGCCGCCGGGGACGGTGAGCCGGAAGAGCGGCCCGTACTCCTCGGCCATCCGCATGAGGCTCTCGAAGGGGCTGGCCGTGTCGATGTCCAGGACGTTGCCGAGCAGCGGCACGCCACGCGGGCCGGGGACCTCGTCGAGGGCGATGGTCGCGGTCATGGGGACGCTCCTGTCGGCCGGCGCACCAGCAGCACGGTGCTCACCAGCAGCACCCAGGCCGGGAACACCAGCAGGATCGCGGGGTGGAAGGTCACGCTGACCAGCAGGAACCCGGCCAGCAGGTAGCTGACGACCGCGAGCGGGCGGGGCAGCATCCCGGCCGCGGTCGCCAGGCCGGTGGTGGTGATCATGTACATCCCGGCGGCTCGGACCCCGTAGACGAAGACCAGCGTGTAGCCGACCGAGGACAGCGCCCGGGCGACGTCGGGCCCGGGCAGCGGGGCGTCGGAGAAGCGGGTGAGCAGCGCGACGGCACCGGCCGCGGCCGACCCCGCGAACAGCATGCAGACGAACAGGACGGCGCTGGCCAGGTGCAGCCAGTGCGGGATCTCCGCCCACGACCGCGGACGGCGCAGCTGGAAGGCCGTGCGGGTGGCCATCGCGTGCCACAGGCAGGCGATCCCCGCGAACGGCACCAGGTAGAGCCCGACCACCGTGAGCGTGTCGGCCCCTCCGCCGTCGTAGAAGGCGCGGTAGGCGTCGTCGGGGTCCCCGAGCCCCGGGATGCGGCTGACCAGGACGAGCGCTGCGACGATCAGCGCGGCGAGGACGAACCCGGACCACCCTGCCGTGCGGGCGTGCGCGGCGACCAGCGCGGTGGTGGCGGGGTCGGCCGGTGCCGCGCTCGGGCGGTCCGCCGGGGTCCGTGTCGGGACGCGCATGGTGCCCTCCGGCGACCGCCGGCCCCGGGCGTTCCGGGCGTGGTCTGGCCCACGGCCGGGGAGGAACCGCACCCTCCTACACCCGCTCCCGATCCCGGTCAACGGGCCCGCAGGCGGTTCCCGGGAGCAGGCCGCCGGTCGGTCACCGGGGTCGCCGGGTCGCCCACTCCCGGTGAGCTCCGCGACGGCGCACGCCCCTGGGCTGGGCGGCGTCATGGGAGCGCTGCCGGGGCGTCTCCAGGGCGTGACGATGAGGCTCATCCGGCCCGCGACGCCCGTCGACCCGCCGCGCGCGCCGGTCACCACGCTCCTGGTGGGCGACGCGCACCCGGTCCTGCGCTGCGTCCTGCGCGACTGCTTGGACGACGTCGACGACATCGCCGTCGTCGCGGAGGCCGAGACGGGGGACGAGCTCCTCGAGGCGGGCCTGCGCGCCCGCCCGGACGTCGTCCTCGTGGACCCGGAGCTGCCCGGTACCGATCCGCTGCAGGCGGCGCGCGAGCTGCTCGACGTCGCGCCGGCCCCGCGCGTCGTCGTGCACGCGCGCTGCTTCAGCCTGGTGACCTTCCACCGGGCGCGGCGCCTGGGAGCCGTCGGCTACCTGATCAAGGGCGCCGACCTGGTCGACCTGCCCCAGCGGATCCGCGACCTCGCCGCGGGCGGCACCGCGTGGACCCCGCGCGCGGTCCGCGAGTTGGACGTGTGATGGTCGGGCGACGGGGACGACGGTCGCCTTCCGGACCCGGTCGCTCCTCGCTCGCCGTGTTGACGGCTCGCTCCGCTCCTCGCTCGCCGGCGCTCGCTGCGATGCTCACTCGCTGTCGGCTCGCTGGCGCTCGCTGCGATGCTCCCGGGCTCGTCAGGCGACGAGGACGACGACGAGCGTCCGCGGGCCGTGCACGCCCTCGACCCGGTTGAGCTCGATGTCGCTGGTCGCCGACGGGCCGCTGACCATGGTGAGCGGCGCGGTCGGCTCCAGCCGGGCCAGCGCCTCGGGCACGCCGCCGACGACCTGGCCGGCCTCGACCACGCACACGAGGCAGTCGGGCAGCAGCGACAGCGCCCGGCGACCGGACAGCGGCGAGCCGTCGAGCACCAGGGTGCCGGTCTCGGCCACGGCGACGGCGACCCCGGTGACGGTGGCGGCGAAGGCGGCCAGCTCGACGGCGGGCCGGCCGTCGTCCTCGCGCACGCCCTCGGGCCGCCAGCCACCGGGGACCCCCGGCGCGACGACGACGTCCGCCACGGCCCACCCGGCGCCGAGCCCGGTCTCCAGCGCGCCGGCGACCGTGGCGGCCACCGCGTCCGGAGCGCAGCGGAGCACCGCCGCCTCGTAGTCCTCGAGCCGGTCGGTCAGGACGTCGAGCAGCGTCCCGACCGGCCGGTCGTCGGTGGTCCGGTAGTGCCGGTGGACCTCCGGGACGACGCGCCGCTCGCCCAGCGCGGTGCGGATCCGGCCGAGCACCTCCTCGCGCGCACTCACGACCGGCCCCCGTGCTCCCGGGCCCACTGCTGGGTGAAGGTCTCCCGCGGTGGGGTGGGCAGGTCGCGGCTGCGGGTCCAGCCCGACAACGGCGGTGGCAGCGCGGGGGGCAGCGTCGGCCGACCGCGGGCCAGGAACCGGCCGAGACCGGCGGCGCGCTGGGCCAGGCGCCACAGCCGTGGCCGCGACATCGCCGTCGCCAGGGTCCGGAAGGCCGCCGCCTCCGGCGTGACCTTCTCCTGCGCCTCGACGTGCTCGGCCCGCAGGTGCACCAGGATCGACGGGATGTCGATGGCCACCGGGCAGGCGTCGTAGCAGGCGCCGCAGAGCGAGGAGGCGTAGGGGAGCGAGGCGTTGTCCTCGACCCCGGTCAGCTGCGGGGACAGGACCGCGCCGATCGGGCCGGGGTAGACCGAGCCGTAGGCGTGTCCGCCGGTGCGCTCGTAGACCGGGCAGACGTTGAGGCAGGCCGAGCAGCGGATGCAGTGCAGCGCCTCGCGGCCCACCTCGTCGGCGAGCACCGCCGTCCGCCCGTTGTCGAGCAGCACGAGATGGAACTCCTGCGGGCCGTCGCCGGGCGTGACCCCGGTCCACATCGAGGTGTAGGGGTTCATCCGCTCGCCGGTGGAGGACCGGGGGAGGAGCTGGAGGAAGACCTCGAGGTCGCGCCAGGTGGGCACCAGCTTCTCGATGCCCATGACGGTGATCAGCGTGTCGGGCAGGGTCAGGCACATCCGGCCGTTGCCCTCGGACTCGACGACGGCCAGGGTGCCGGTCTCGGCGACGGCGAAGTTGGCGCCGCTGATGGCCACCCGGGCGCGCAGGAACCGCTCGCGCAGGTGTGCCCGCGCGGCCATCGCCAGCCGGCGCGGCTCGTCGGTCAGGTCGGCCCCGGCACCGGGCTCGGCGAACTGCGGCATGGTGCGCAGGAAGATCTCGCGGATCTCGGCGCGGTTCTTGTGGATCGCCGGGACGAGGATGTGCGACGGCGCGTCGTCCCCGAGCTGGACGATGAGCTCGGCGAGGTCGGTCTCGTGCGCGGTGATCCCGGCCGCCTCCAGCGCCTCGTTGAGGCCGATCTCCTGGGTGGCCATCGACTTGACCTTGACCACCTCGTCGGCGCCGGTCGCCTGCACGAGCCGGGTGACGATCGCGTTGGCCTCGGTGGCGTCGCGGGCCCAGTGCACCGTGCCGCCGCGCGCCGTGACCTGCCGCTCGAGCTCTTCCAGGTGCTCGTCGAGGCGGGCCATGGTCGCGGTCTTGAGCGCCTTGCCGGCCTGCCGCAACTCCTCCCAGTCGGGCACCTCGCCGACGACCGCGGCCCGTTTGCGGCGGATGGTGCTGGTCGCGTGGCCGAGGTTGGCCCGCAGCTGCCCGTTCCGGAGCGCGTCGCGGGCGGCGTCGGGGAAGGGCCGGTCGCCGCGCAGGTGGCCGACCCCGCGGGGCGCGGTCGGCAGGCCGAGGAAGGTCGGCGCCGGCGGGGGCACCGACTCGTGCATCGGCGGGGGAGACGTCGTGGTCACGCGGGCACCGCCGGCTTCGTCGTCTGGTGGGGGCTCACGGCCTCTTCGGTCGAGGCGAGGATCTCGGCCAGGTGCACCGTCCGCGTGCCCGAGCGCAGCCGGGAGAGGCCGCCGCCGATGTGCATCAGACAGGAGGCGTCGCCGGCGGTGCAGACCTCGGCGTGCGTGGAGAGCACGTTGGCCATCTTGTCGGTGAGCATCGCGGTCGAGGTGTCGGCGTTCTTCACCGCGAACGTGCCGCCGAAGCCGCAGCACTGGTCGGCGCCGGGCAGCTCGACCAGCTCGAGCCCGCGGACGGCCCGCAGCAGTTGCAGCGGCCGGTCGCCGACCCGCAGCAGGCGCAGCGAGTGGCAGGTCGGGTGGTAGGTGACCCGGTGCGGGTAGTAGGCGCCGACGTCGGTGACGCCCAGGACGTCGACGAGGAACTGCGAGAGCTCGAAGGTGCGCGCGGCCAGCGCCTCGGCCTCCTCGGCCAGCGCGGACTCCCCGGCCCGGCGGGCCACCATCGCCTGCTGGTGGTGGATCGAGGCCACGCAGGAGCCGGACGGCGCCACCACCGCCTCCGCGCCGGCGAGCGCCCGCACGTGGTTGGCGACGATCGGCACCGCCTCGCGCCGGTAGCCGGTGTTGACGTGCATCTGCCCGCAGCAGGTCTGCCCCGGCGGGACGACGACCTCGTGGCCCAGCCGCTCCAGCAGCGTCGCGGTCGCCATCGCCACCTGCGGCACCATCGTGTCCACCAGGCACGTGGCGAACAGCGCCACCCTCATCCCGTCTCCTCCCCGCCGCGCACCCTGCTCGACTCCCGCACCACCAGCTCCGGCTCGAACACCGGCTGTTCGTGCCGGTGCCCCGCGCGGGCCTCGTCCAACAGCAGCTCGGCGGCCCTGCGGCCGAGCAACTGGCGCGGCTTGCGGACCGACGTCAGGGGGACGGCGGCCGCCGCGGCGAACTCGATGTCGTCATAGCCGACGATGGCGAACTCGTCGGGGACGCGCACGCCGGCGCGCACCATCTCCTGCAGCACCCCGAGTGCCAGGAGGTCGTTGGCACACACGACCGCGGTCGGGCGGTCCGCCGCGGGGAGGGCGAGCACCTCGGCCGCGGCCTCCCGGCCCCCGGCCACGGTGAGCTCTCCCGGGGAGAGCACCGTCAGCTCGGCGTCCGGGGCCGCGCCCACGGCCGCCGCCACGCCGGAGTGGCGCTCCTGCACCTGCGGCAGGCCGGAGTGCCCGCCGACGAAGGCGATCCGGCGGTGCCCGCACTCGAGCAGGTGCCCCGCGGCCAGCCGGCCCCCGAGGACGTCGTCGGTCGCGACGGCGCACTGGTCGGCGTCGGGAGCCCGCCGGTCGACCAGCACCACCGGGACGCCGCGACCGCGCAGCGCCGCCAGCTCGGGGGTCAGCTCCGCCGTCGGCGTGATGAGCACCCCCTGGACCCGCTGCTCGGCGAGCACCGCGAGGTGCGCGGCCTCCTTGTCCGGCCGGTCGTCGGAGTTGCACAGGATCAGCGCCAGCCCGGCGGCGTTGACGACGTCCTCCACCCCGCGGGCGACGTCGGTGAAGAACGGGTTGGCGATGTCGAGGACGACCAGGCCGACCGTGCGGCTGGAGCCGGCCCGCAGCTGCCGGGCCGACTCGTTGCGGACGAACCCGAGCTCGGCGATGGCGTCGAGGACCCGGCCGCGGGTGGCAGCGCTGACCAGCTCCGGCCGGTTGAGGACGTTGCTGACGGTGCCCACCGAGACGCCGGCGCGGCCGGCGACGTCCCGGATGCTCGCGGTCAGCGGTCCTCCTCAGCACGTGTCGTCGCCGGTCGCCCAGCCCGCCTTGACGCATTCCTACCGCACTGGCTATGGTCTGCACCACATTGGAGTGAAACGTTTCACCCCGCCGTCCCGGCACCGAGGCCGGGCGGGACCGCCGGAGGACCCGTGCCCCGCGTCTGCTTCACCCTCCAGGTCCGGCGCGACCGGCTGGCCGACTACCGCGCGCGGCACGCCGCCGTCTGGCCGGAGATGCTGACCGCTCTCCGGGATGCCGGCTGGCGGGAGTACCAGCTGTTCCTCCGCGACGACGGCCTGCTGGTGGGCACCGTGCTGACCGACGACCTCGGGGCGGCACAGGCCGCGGTGGACGCCGCTGCGGTGAGCGCCCGCTGGGAGGAGGAGATGGCCCCCTTCTTCGAGACCGGCGACGGCCGCGGCAAGGCCACCCTGGACCTCGTCTTCGACCTCGACGCCCAGCTGGCCGCGGCCGGCGAGCCCACCACGGCACAGACAGGAGACCGACCGTGACGACACCACGTACCCGCGCCCTCGAGGCCCTGGCACAGCAGACGATCGAGCTGCCCTCGTGGGCGTTCGGCAACTCCGGCACCCGGTTCAAGGTGTTCGGCCAGCCCGGCGTGGCCCGCGACCCCTTCGAGAAGCTCGAGGACGCGGCCCAGGTGCACCGGTACACCGGCGCCGCGCCGCGGGTGTCGCTGCACATCCCGTGGGACCTCGTCGACGACTTCTCCAAGCTCGCCGCGCACGCCGCCGACCTCGGCGTCTCGATCGGCGCGATCAACTCCAACCTGTTCCAGGACGACGACTACCGGCTCGGGTCGCTGACCCACCCGGCCAAGGCGGTCCGGGACAAGGCGATCGCCCACCACGCGCAGTGCGTCGACGTCATGCGCGCCACCGGCTCGACCGACCTCAAGCTGTGGCTGCCCGACGGCACCAACTACGCCGGCCAGGACGACCTGCGCGGCCGCCAGGACCGGCTGGCCGACTCGCTCCAGCAGATCTACGCGCTGCTCGACCCGGGCCACCGGCTGCTGCTCGAGTACAAGTTCTACGAGCCGTACTTCTACGCGATGGACATCCCCGACTGGGGCACCTCGCTGCTGCACTGCCTGGCCCTCGGCGACCAGGCGACCGTCGTGCTCGACACCGGCCACCACGCGCCGGGCACCAACATCGAGTTCATCGTCATGCAGCTGCTGCGGGTGGGCCGGCTGGGCGCCTTCGACTTCAACTCCCGCTACTACGGCGACGACGACCTGATCGTCGGCTCCGCCGACCCGTTCCAGCTGTTCCGGATCATGAACGAGATCGTGGCCGCGGACGCGTTGCGCCCGGAGTCGAAGGTCAACTTCATGCTCGACCAGTGCCACAACATCGAGCCGAAGATCCCCGGCCAGATCCGCTCGGTGATGAACGTGCAGGAGGCCACGGCCAAGGCGCTGCTGGTCGACCGCGAGGCGCTCGCCGCCGCGCAGTCCTCCGGTGACGTGCTCGCCGCGCACGGCGCGCTGACCGACGCCTTCTCCACCGACGTCCGCCCGCTGCTCGCCGAGCTGCGCGAGTCCCAGGGGCTGGACGGCGACCCGTACGCCGCCTTCTCGCGCAGCGGGTACCAGGAGCGCATCGAGGGGGAGCGCGTCGGCGGCCAGCAGGCCGGCTGGGGCGCCTGACCACACCGAGATCGGAGAACGGACAACCATGACGAACCCCGTGGTCAGTGAGCTGATCGGGCGGAGCAACCGGCTGGGTGGCGATCCGCGGAACACCAACTACGCGGGGGGGAACACCTCGGCCAAGGGTGCCGGGGTCGATCCGGTGACCGGGGGTCCGG